>JANOEA010000063.1:0-19966 GCA_031412975.1 Pseudomonadota bacterium
GTTTCGCGCAGCTGTTCCGGCCCAACCGGTTTACCGGTGCCGATCGCCAGATGGATGCGAACCAGGCCACGTTTGCGGTCACCACCCGCCTGCTCGACGACAGCAATGGCAACCAGCTGCTGCGCGCGAGTGCGGGACGAATCCAGTACTTCGACGACCGCCGCGTCGATGCCGATTTGCGTTCGCCTTGCGTTGATTTGTTCGGCTGCTTGCGAAATCCTCTTCCAGAGCAACGGCCCGTCGGTTCCCCAAGTTTCGGCGCGTTCGACGACAGCTCCTCCGCCTGGGCCGCAGAGGTCGAGCTTCGCCCCTCCGACCGCTGGCGGCTTGTCGTCTCGCAGTACTACGACTCCGACGACAGCCGCACGGACCTGTCCTCGGTGCGCATCCAGCACCAGTTCGGCCAGCGTGGCGTGGCCAACCTCGCCTACCGTTTCCGCCGCGACCTGATCGAGCAAATCGATGCCTCGAGCGCCTTTCCGGTGAGCGAGCGCGCGCGGCTGATCGCGCGCTGGAACTACTCGCTGCGCGACGAGCGCACCCTCGAAGCGCTGGCCGGGCTCGAATTCGGCGACTGCTGTTACGCGTTCCGCATCCTCGGCCGCCACTTCGTGCGCAATGTCGAGGGCGACACCTCCAATGCGCTGTTCCTGGAGTTGGAACTCAAGGGGCTGGGCAGCCTCGGCCGGCGCTCGGAGGACTTCCTGCGGCGGGCGATCCAGGGCTATCGCTGAGCCGGGCACCCGTGCGGCGGCCCGCGCGATCCAACGACCCGACCACGGGCCGCTGCAGCCGCCCGCATGGCCGGCCCAATTCGCTTCGGAGCCGGCTGCGTGGGATCATTCGCCCCCCTGCCCTGGCGGCTACGGTTCGTTAAGCACCGACCCGCTAGGCTGCTTCCCAGACCCCCACGGAATGCGTCCATGATGCGCAAGCTCGCCCCCGCCGCCCTTCTTGCACTGGCCCTGTTGTCGCCCGCCGGCGCACAGATGCTCGACAATCAATCGCTCGACAAGGTCGTCGCGATCGTCGAGGAGGACGTGATCCTGGCCTCCGAGCTGGATCGCGCGGTGAACAACATCCTGGCCCAGTTCGCCGGCCGCTCGACCCAGCTGCCACCGCGCGCGGTGCTCGAAAGCCAGGTGCTCGAGCGCATGATCTTCATCCGCCTGCAGGTGCAGCGCGCCGAAAGCACCGGGATCCGGGTCAGCGATCCGGAACTCGACCAGGCGGTGATGCGCATCGCGCAGGAGAACAACACCAGCATCGACCAGATGCGCGCCTCGCTGGAGCGCGACGGCTTCAGTTACGAGGACTTCCGCAAGACCATGCGCGAGGAGCTGCAGGTGCAGCGCCTGCGCCAGCGCTACGTGCAGACCCGTGTGCAGGTGACCGACACCGAGGTCGACATCCTGCTCGCCTCCGGTGGCCTCAAGCGCGGCGAAGTGCGCCTCGCGCATATCCTGGTCGGCGTGCCCGACGGTGCCGCCCCGCCGCAGATCCAGGCCGCGCGCGAGAAGGCCGAGCGGGTCAGCGCCGAGATCGCCGGCGGCCTGGACTTCGCGTCCGCCGCGATCCGCTTCTCCGATGGCCAGCAGGCGCTGGAGGGCGGCGACCTCGGCTGGCGGCGTTTCGACGAAGTGCCCAACGTGTTCGCCGACATGATCACCGCCTTGCGCAAGGGCGAGATCACCCAGCCGATGCGCGGGCCCTCGGGCTTCCACATCCTGAAGATGGTCGACGAGCGCGCCGCGAGCGCGCAAATCGTGCGCGAGTTCAACGCGCGCCACGTGATGGTGCGCACCGACGAACTGGTCAGCAGCGACGATGCGCTGGGGATCGTGCGCAGCGTGCGCGAGCGGCTGGTCGGTGGCGAGGATTTCGGCGCGCTGGCCAAGGAATTCAGCAACGACACCACCTCGGCCAACCTCGGTGGCGACATGGGCTGGTTCGAGGTCGGCGCCTACGGCACCCGCGTCGCGCAGGTGATCGAGTCGCTCGCCGATGGCGATCTGTCCGAGCCGTTCCAGACCGAGGCGGGCTGGCACGTGATGCAGCGCCTGGCCACTCGCGAGGCCGACCGCACCGACGACCGCGCGCGCGAACAGGCGCGCGAGACGATCCGTACCCGCAAGGCCGACGAAGAGTACGCCAACTTCCTGCGCCAGCTGCGCGGCGAAGCCTTCGTCGAGAGCCGCCTGGCCAAGGTCGAGGACGCCGCGCAGTCGGGATGAGCCGTACTACCAACGCCACATCGCGCCCATCTCGCAGTTCGACCGCCCGCGCATGATCCCGCGGATCGCGATCACGCTCGGCGAGCCGGCCGGTGTCGGTCCCGAGCTGGTCGCCACGCTCGCGCACGCGCAGTGGGCGGCCGAGCTGGTAACCATCGGCGACCCCGCGCTGTTGCGCGCGCGCGCCGCGGCTGCGGGCATCGCGCTGGAGGTGGACGACTTCGATCCGCGGCAACCACGTCGCGCCCATCGGCACGGGCACCTGGCGTGCCTCGCGCTGGATCTCGCGGTACCGGCGATCGCCGGCCAGCTCGACACGGCGAACGCCGCGCACGTGCTCGCGATGCTCGATGCAGCCGCGCAGCGCGCCCAAGGCGGCATGTTCGATGCGATCGTGACCGCCCCGGTGCACAAGGGCGTGATCAACGACGCCGGCCACGCGTTCACCGGCCATACCGAGTTCTTCGCCGAACGCGCGGGCGTCGACGTGCTGATGCTGCTGACCACGGCGGGGCTGCGGGTGGCATTGGCGACCACCCACCTGCCGCTGGCGCGGGTGCCGGCCGCGATCGATGCAACGCTGATCGAACGCTGCCTGCGGATCCTGGATCGCGCGCTGATCCGCGACTTCGGCCTCGTCGCACCCCGCATCGATGTACTCGGCCTCAACCCGCATGCGGGCGAAGGCGGCCACCTGGGGCGCGAGGAGATCGAGATCATCGGCCCGGTGGTCGAACGCCTGCGCGACGAAGGCATGCGCCTGCGCGGTCCGCTACCGGCCGATACGGCGTTCCTGCCGTCGCGACTGCAGCAGACCGACGCGTTCCTGGCCATGTATCACGACCAGGGGCTGCCGGTACTCAAGGCGCGCGGCTTCGGCGAGGCGGTGAATGTAACCCTCGGGCTGCCCTACATCCGCACCTCCGTCGACCATGGAACCGCGCTGGAACTCGCCGGCAGCGGCCGTGCCGATCCGTCCAGCCTGCATGCCGCCGTGCGCCTGGCGATCGAGCTGGGTGCGCGGCGTGCCGCGCGTGGTGACGGATGAGCGAACGTCCGCGTCGCACGCCCGAACGCGAAGTGCTCAAAGCGCGGCGTCCCGGCGGCGGCTGGGCGCTGCTGGCCGGAATCGGCTTCGGCCTGCTGCTGATCCTGCTGCTCGATCGCGACGGCCTGCCGTGGCTCAAGCGGCAGCTGCATGAGCGCCCGCTGGACGAGTCGCTGAGCCTACTGCGCTGGATCTTCTACTCGCTGTCGGCGTTGTTCGCGGTGCTCGGCGGCATCGTCGCGCGACAGGCGTGGCGCACCCTGCGCTCGGGCCAGTGGCCGCCGCCGGACAGCTGGGTGCTGGTCGATACCGAAGTCATCCACGGGCTTGCCGCGCGGGTGCGCGCGGCGGCATTGGGCTCGGTCGCCGCGCTGCTGTTCGCCGGCGCGGTGGCGCTATCGCTGTTTCCGACCCAGATCGAACGCGTGGTCGCCAAGGGCTCGGTGCCGGCGACTGCCCCGACTCCCGTGCAGCCCCTCGAATGATCTTCGACACCCCGCATACGCCGCGCAAGCGCTTCGGCCAGCACTTCCTGCACGAGCGCCGGGTGATCGAGCGGATCCTGCTTGCGCTGTCGCCGCGCGAGGGCGAGCGCATCGTCGAAATCGGCCCCGGCGAAGGCGCGCTCACGCTGCCGCTGCTGGCGCGCTGCGGCAAGTTGACCGCGATCGAGATCGATCGCGACCTGATACCCCGGCTGCGCGAGGCGGCAAAGGGCATCGGCACACTCGAGATCGTCGAGGCCGATGCGCTGACCATCGACCTCGGCGCGCTGGCCGCCGGCGGCATGCTGCGGCTGGTCGGCAACCTGCCGTACAACATCTCCACCCCGCTGCTGTTCCACATGCTCGACCACGCCAGCGTGGTGACCGACATGCATTTCATGCTGCAAAAAGAAGTCGTCGACCGGATGGGCGCGGGCCCCGGCAGCAAGGTCTACGGTCGGCTCAGCGTGATGCTGCAGGCGCGCTGCTCGGTCGAGCCGCTGTTCATGGTGCCGCCCGGTGCATTCCGCCCGCCGCCGAAGGTCGACTCGGCGGTGGTACGCCTGGTGCCGCTGCCGCCCGCGCAGATCGGGGTGGCGGATCGCGCGATGTTCGACCGCGTGGTGCGCGCGGCCTTCGCGCAGCGGCGCAAGACCCTGCGCAACGCACTGCTGCAGCTCGCGAGTTCCGCGCAGCTCGAAGCGGCCGGGATCGATCCGGGTGCTCGCGCGGAGGACATCGAGGTGGCGGCATTCATCGGATTGGCGAACGCGCTCGCAGCAGACCCTTGATCGCCGGGCACGCCTTGCCCAGAATCACCGGATGGGCAAGAACAGTCATCGGATCGAAGTCACCGTCGCCGCGCGCTTCCTCGACGACCAGTCGCTGCCGCGCGAGAACCGCTTCGTGTTCGCCTATACGGTCGATATCCGCAACCAGGGCCAGCAGCCGGCCAAGCTGGTCGCGCGGCACTGGGTGATCACCGACGCCAACGGCAAGGTGCAGGAAGTGCGCGGCGAAGGCGTGGTCGGCGAGCAGCCGTGGATGCGACCCGGCGACGCATTCCAGTACACCAGCGGCACCGTACTCGAAACCGCGGTCGGCACCATGCGTGGCAGCTATGAGATGGTCGCCGACGATGGCACCCGGTTCGATGCGCCGATCGCCGAGTTCACCCTGAGCATGCCGAGGACCCTGCATTGAGCCTGCCCGGCGTGTTGCACGCAGTACCGGCACCTGCGCTTCGATGACCACCTACGCGATCGGCGACATCCAGGGCTGCTACGACCCGCTGTGTCGATTGCTCGAGGCGATCCGCTTCGATCCCGCCAACGACCGCCTGTGGTTCTGCGGTGACCTGGTCAATCGCGGCGGGCAATCGCTCGAAGTGCTGCGCCTGGTGCATTCCCTCGATGCATCCAGCGTCACCGTGCTGGGCAATCACGATCTGTCGCTGCTGGCGATCGCCGATCGCGACGAGAAGGACCAGCGACGGGTCAACCCCGACCTGCAGCGCGTGCTGTTCGCGGCCGACCGCGAGCCGCTGCTCGACTGGCTGCGCCAGCGCCCGCTGATGCACGTCGACGAGTCGCTGAACTTCGCGCTGGTCCACGCAGGCCTGGCGCCGAAGTGGACGATCCGGATCGCCGCACGCCGGGCGCGCGAAGTCGAGAAGCGCCTGCGCGGCAAGGGCCGCAAGCGACTGCTCAGGCAGATGTACGGCAACAAGCCCGCGGCGTGGTCGCCGAGCCTGGCCGGCCCCGAGCGGATCCGCACGATCATCAACGTGATGACGCGCCTGCGCTTCTGCGATGTGCGCGGACGCATCGCCTACGACGAGAAAGGCCCGCCGGGATCGCAAACGCCGGGCCTGTACCCGTGGTACGAAGTGCCCGGCCACGCGGCGCGCACCCTGCGCGTGGTGTTCGGCCACTGGAGCGCACTGGGCCTGTACCGCGGCCTCGGCATCTACGGCATCGACACCGGCTGCGTATGGGGCGGCCAGTTGACCGCACTGTCGCTCGAGCCCGAGCCGCGCGTGATCCAGGTGCCCGGGCGCGAAGGCGCCGTGCCCGGTCACCAGGACTGAGCAAACGTTCCGCAGGGCGGGCCTTCGGCCCGCCGTCGGGCGGCATTCACGCCGGCCAGATGCACCAGTTGATCCACTACCTTGGCGAAGACGGGGTACTGGCAGAGGGCCGTGCCGCGCTCGCGGAGTACATCGGACAGCGGATGCAGCAGCCGGACTTCGCCCCACACGAACCAATGACCAACCCGGGAACCACTGACATGCCGCACCGTCGCACGACGCTGTCGAAGTTCCTGATCCAGCAGCTCAAGGGCTCGGAGGATTCCAGCGACCTGGCCGCGCTGCTGATCGACGTCGCCGCCGCGATCAAGGCGATCAGCGCGATGGCCGCCAAGGGCGCGCTGGATGGCAACATCGGCAGTACCGGGCAGCACAACCTGCAGGGCGAGGTGCACAAGCCGCTCGACGTGCTGACCAACGAGACGATATTGCGCTACTGCGAATGGGGCGGCCTGCTCGCCGGCATGGCCTCGGAGGAGATGGACCACCCGTTCGAGATTCCGGCCGAGTATCCGCGCGGGCGCTATCTGCTGCTGTTCGATCCGCTCGACGGATCCTCGAACAGCGACCTCAACGTGGCGGTGGGCACGATCTTCTCGGTGCTGCGCCATGCTGGCGATGCAGCGCCGGGCGAAGCCGATTTCCTGCAAAGCGGCAAGCGCCAGCTGGCCGCAGGCTATGCGATCTACGGGCCGTCGACGGTGCTGGTGTTGTCGGTCGGCCGCGGCACCCACGGTTTCACCCTCGATCGCGAGATCGGCAATTTCCTGCTGACCCATCCGGACATGAAGGTGCCCGAGGACACCAGCGAGTTCGCGATCAACACCTCCAACGAGCGCTTCTGGGAACCGCCGGTGCAGCGCTACGTCGAGGAATGCAAGGCCGGCAACACCGGCCCGCGAGGGCGCGACTTCAACATGCGCTGGATCGCCTCGCTGGTGGCCGAGGTGCATCGGATCCTGATCCGCGGCGGCGTGTTCATGTCCCCGCGCGACAACAAGGACCCGAAGAAACCCGGCCACCTGCGCCTGCTCCACGAGGCCAATCCGATGGCGATGCTGGTCGAACAGGCCGGCGGCGCGGCGTCCACCGGCCGACTGCGCATGCTCGAGGTCGAGTGCGGCGAACTGCACCAGCGGGTGCCGGTTATTCTCGGTTCGAAGAACGAAGTCGAGCGCATCGAGACCTATCATCGGCAGTTCGACGGCGGCGCCGACCAGCCGTTCGCGTCGCCGCTGTTCAGCGACCGCTCGCTGTTTCGCCCCGAAGCGCGCAGCTGACACCACGCAGCGCAAACCATCCAGGGACACCACCATGTCGACCCAGCACCCCGTCATCGCGGTCACCGGTTCGTCCGGCGCGGGCACCACCACCGTCATGAGCAGCTTCTTCAACATCTTCCGCCGCGAAAAAATCAACCCGTGCATGGTCGAAGGCGATTCCTTCCATCTGTACAACCGGATCGAGATGCGCGCGGCGATGAAGGACGCCGAGGCGAAGGGCAACCGCCACTTCAGCCACTTCGGCCCGGAAGCGAACATGTTCCGCGAGCTTGAAACACTGTTCCGTGAATACGGCGAAAGCGGCGGCGGCAAGTTCCGCAAGTACCTGCATGACGAACGCGAAGCTGCGCCATACCAGCAGGAACCCGGCACCTTCACCGCATGGGAAGAGGTTCCACCAGGCACCGACCTGCTGTTCTACGAGGGACTGCACGGTGCGGCCGAGGACGGCGACATCAACGTCGCGCGGCATGCCGACCTGCTGATCGGGGTGGTGCCGATCCTGAACCTGGAGTGGATCCAGAAACTGCATCGCGACAAGAGCACCCGCGGCTACAGCCAGGAGGCAGTGGTCGACACCATCCTGCGCCGGATGCCCGACTACGTGACGCACATCATCCCGCAGTTCTCGCGCACCCACGTCAACTTCCAGCGCGTGCCGACGGTCGATACCTCCAACCCGTTCACCGCGCGCTACATCCCGACCGCGGACGAGAGTTTCCTCGTGATCCGTTTCGCGAGCCCGCGCGGGATCGACTTTCCGTACCTGCTGAGCATGCTGCACGATTCGTTCATGAGCCGGCCCAACACGATCGTCGCGCCGGGCGGCAAGATGGGCCTGGCGATGGAGCTGATCTTCACCCCGATGATCCTGCAGCTGCTCGATCGCAAGCGGCGCGCGATGGCCTCATGAGCCGCCGGGGCGCTCCACGGCAGGCGAGGCGACGCCATGGTTGAGGCGCACGGCCCGATCCGCGCGGTGCTGTTCGATCTCGACGGCACCCTCGTGCATACCGCGCCCGACATCGGCGCGGCGCTGAATGCCTCGATGCTGGCCAACGGGCTGGCGCGGGTGAGCGAAACGCAGGTCGCGGCATTCATCGGCCGCGGCGGCCGGGTGCTTGCACAGCGCGCGATCGAGTCGCAGGCGCGCCACGAGCCGGAGCTCGCGCTCGCGGTATTCGAAGGCTATGTCGAGGCCTATCGCACCCAACTGGCGACCTTGTCGCGCCCGCTGCCCGGCGCGGCGCGCTGCCTGCAGGAACTGGCCGCACGTGGACTGCAGCTGGCGGTAGTGACCAATGCGCTGCAGCGTTTTGCCGAAGCGATCCTGGCCCATTACGAACTGAGCCCACATCTGCAACTGATCGTCGGCGGCGACCGGGTATCGCCCGGCAAGCCGCACCCGGATCCGCTGTGGTTCGCGTGTCGCAACCTCGGCGTGCAGCCGCACGAGACCGTGATGGTCGGGGACTCGATCAACGACATCGAGGCCGCCGATGCCGCCGGCTGCATCGCCGTCGGCATCACCGGCGGCTATGTCGGCGATCGCCCGCTCATGCGCAGCGACTGCCCGATCATCGATACACTCGCCGAGTTGCCCGCACTGCTGGAGGCAATCGGTCCGCGGGGCGCCGGCGGTAGCGCACCGGCGCTGAACCCTTCGCCATTGCGTCGTCGGGAACCTCAAGGATAGCTGCGTTGTCGCGTGCGTCGGTTGCAGCGGACATTACGCAACGTACGTCATTGCAAGCAGGCCACAAATGCTCAAAGCGCTGATCTTCGATGTCGATGGCACCCTGGCGGACACCGAGCGGGACGGCCATCGGGTCGCATTCAACCATGCCTTCGCCGACGCCGGCCACGAATGGCACTGGGATGTGCCGACCTATGGTCGCTGGCTGGACGTGGCGGGCGGCAAGCAGCGGCTATCGCAATTCCTGCAAACGGTCGCATCCGAACTGCTGCCCTCGGAGCGGGCGAACCTGGTCGCCTCGCTGCACGCGCGCAAGACCGAACACTATCTGCGCCTGATGGATCGTGGCGGCATCTTGTTGCGGCCCGGTGTGGCGCGGCTGCTCGCCGATGCGCGATGCAACGGCATGCGCCTGGCGATCGCCACCACCACCACGCGCGCCAATGTCGATGCGCTGCTGCAGCGCTCGCTGCCGGATTCCGCCGATTTGTTCAGCGTGATCGGTGCCGCCGACGACGCGCAACGCATGAAGCCCGATCCCGAGATCTACCAGGTCGTGCTCGAGCAACTGCGACTCGCGCCGCACGAGTGCCTTGCCATCGAGGATTCGGAAGCCGGCTTGCGTGCCGCGCTGGCGGCCGGCATCCCGACCGTGGTCACGGTCAACCACTACACGCGAACGCACGACTTCGCGGGCGCGCTGGCCGTGGTCAGCGATCTCGGCGAGCCCGACGCGCCGGCGCAGTCGATCGCGGGCGCCGCGTTGCGCGGGCCGTGCGTGGATCTCGCACAGCTGGTCGAATGGCATCAGGCGGTATCAGGCGTGTAGGAGCGCGCCGCGCGCGCGACCGCAGCGATCGGTTGCGCCGCGGATCCCGACTGGGCCAGTCGCGCACAGGGTGCGTTCCTACATGCGGGAAACTGTAGGAGCGCGCCGCGCGCGCGACCGCAGCGATCGGTTGCGCCGCGCATCCCGACTGGGCCAGTCGCGCACAGGGTGCGCTCCTACATGCGCCGCTCGAGATCCACGAAACTGAAGCCGAACGCATGGCGCGCATCGGCCGGATGCGCCTCGCGAATCGTCTCGCGCCAGTCGGCAGCATCGTATGCGGGAAAGAACGCGTCGGCGCCCTCGACCAGCGTATCGACTTCGGTCAGCAGCAGGCGCGCGCTCGCCGCAAGCGTCTGCGCATAGACCTCGGCGCCGCCGATCACCATCAGCTCCGGCGCATCGGCGCGCGCGAGCGCCTCGGCGACCGAGCCCACCACGATCTGCCCGGCAAACGGCGCTGCGGCGCCGCGGGTCAGCACCAGGTTGAGCCGCCCGGGCAGCGCGCGTCCGATCGCCTGCGCGGTCTTGCGCCCCATCAGCAGCGGCTTGCCCAGCGTGAGCGCCTTGAAGCGTTTCAGATCGGCGGGCAAGTGCCAGGGCAATGCATTGCCGCGGCCGATCGCGCGCGCGCGATCCAGTGCCGCGACCAGCACCAGTGCGGTCACGCGGCGTGCGGGGCCACGCGGGCCAACTGCCGATCGTGCCAGCGTGCGAGCGTCAACAGCGCCACGATGGAACCGATCAACGCCAGCAGCATGTCCTTCTGCGCGTCCCATTCATCGCCCTGGGTGCCAAGGAAGGCCTCTGCGCCCGCGCCCGCCGCTTCGGCTGCGGCCCACTCGATCAACTCGTAGAACGCGCTGAATGCGAGGCAGATCGACACCACGATGTAGAACAGCCAGCCGCCGCGCCGCAGCGGCGTGGCGCGCAGCAGCACTTCGCGGGCAAGGATCGCCGGCACGAAGCCCTGCGCGAAGTGGCCGATGCGGTCGTAGTGGTTGCGGGTGAAATCGAACCAGTCCTGCATCCAGAATCCGAGCGGCACCTTGGCGTAGGTGTACTGCCCGCCGACGATCAGGATCACGCAGTGGATCGCGATCAGCGTGTACAGCAATGGCGTGAGCGGGTGGCGCCGGAACGTCGCGAGCATGATCGGCACGCCGATCAGCACCGGCGCGACTTCGGCCCACCAGGTGCCCCGCTCGGCCGGCGCGATCGCCGACCATCCGAGCACCGCGGCGACGATCGCCAACAGTACCAACGGCAGTTTGGCGTCGGCGCGCATCAGACCGCCACCGGCGCCTTGATCGCCGCGTGCGACTGGTAGCCGACCACTTCGATGTCCGCATGGCGGAAATCGAAGATCGAGCGCACCGCCGGATTCAGCCGCAGCACCGGCTGCGGGAACGGCGTGCGCGAGAGCTGCTCGTCGACCTGCTCGAAGTGGTTGGAATAGATGTGCGCATCGCCGAAGGTATGCACGAACTCGCCCGGCTGCAGATCGCAGACCTGCGCCAGCATGTGGGTCAGCAGCGCGTAGCTTGCGATATTGAACGGCACGCCGAGGAACACATCGGCCGAGCGCTGGTAGAGCTGGCACGACAGGCGCCCATTGGCCACGTAGAACTGGAACATGGTGTGGCAGGGCAGCAGCGCCATCTGCGGCAGATCTGCCACGTTCCACGCGCTCACGATCAGACGGCGCGAATCGGGATTGCGGCGGATCTCCTCGACCAGCCATGCGATCTGGTCCACGCTGCGACCATCCGCGCCCTGCCACGAGCGCCACTGCTTGCCGTACACCGGACCCAGCTCGCCATCGAGCGAGGCCCACTCGTCCCAGATCGTGACCTTGTTGTCGCGCAGGTAGGCGACGTTGGTCTCGCCCTTCAAGAACCACAGCAGCTCATGCACGATCGAGCGCAGATGGACCTTCTTGGTGGTGACCAGCGGAAAGCCGTCGGCAAGATCGAAGCGCATCTGGTAGCCGAACACGCTGCGCGTGCCGGTGCCGGTGCGGTCGGACTTGTCGGTGCCCGAGGTGAGGATGTGTTGGAGGAGGGCGTGATACTGGTGCATTGGCGGTAGGCGGTGTCAGGGCAGTCACACGAGGGCCCAGGGCACAGGGCCCAGGGCCCAGGAGAGTGGGCGCGTGATGCAGCGTGGTGGTTGGTGCATGGTGGGGTGTCGGGAGTCGGGGGCAGTATGGTTCACGGTTGTTGCTCGAGGGCCCAGGGCCCAGAACAGCGGGGACCTGACGCAGCGTAGCGGGTTCGGCACGGCCTTTGTCCACTGGCGAACTACGCGATTCATCAGCAAACCGATCTAGCCAACTGGGCCCTGAGCCCTGGGCCCTGGGCCCTCTACCCTGTGCCCTGGGCCCTGGGCCCTTGGCTGCCGCGCTGCGAGCACCAGCAAAACCACGCCAACGGCAATCAACGGCAGCGACAACACCTGCCCCATGGTCAGCCAATCGAAGGCGAGATAGCCCAGCTGCGCATCGGGCTCGCGCACGAACTCGACTGCGAAGCGGAACAGGCCGTACACAACCGCAAACAGGCCCGAGACCGCGTAGCGCGGCCGCGGGCGCGAGGAGAACCACCACACGATCGCGAACAGCAGCACGCCTTCGAGGAAGGCCTGGTAGAGCTGCGAGGGGTGGCGCAGGAACGGGTCCAACTGACCCGCATCGAAGGCCGCGCGCAACGCGGTCGGCGTCATGCTGGCGAACGGTTCGGGCACTGCGCCGGGGAACACCACGCCCCAATCGCCGCCGGTGGGCTTGCCGTACAGCTCGCCGCCGATGAAGTTGCCGATGCGCCCGACGCCGAGACCGGTCGGAAACAGCGGAACGGCGAAGTCGATCGTGTCCCAGTAAACGATCCGGTGCTTGCGCGACCACCACCAGCCGGCAACCATCACGCCGAGCAGGCCGCCGTGGAAACTCATGCCGCCTTCCCATACCCGCAGCAGCGCGAGCGGCTCGCGCAGCCAGATGCCCTCGCTGTAGAACAGCATGTAACCGATCCGGCCACCGAGGATCACGCCGAGCATGCCGAGGAAAATCAGGTCGCTGAACGCATCGGCGCTGATCGGCAGGCGGCCCTGCGCCACCCGTCGCTGGCCAAGCAGATAGGCAAGCCCGAACGCCACCAGGTACATCAATCCATACCAATGGATGCCGAGCGGACCCAGCTGCAGCGCGATCGGATCGATGGTGTGCAGGAAGCTCATGCAGGGGACTCGCGAAGCGGCTGCGGATTGTCGCCGATTATGGTCAGTCGCTGCAGTCGCTGCCATGGCAGCTCCCACAATGCTCCATCGCTGCCATGGCAGCTCCCACAGTGCTCCGACCTGTCGCTGTGCCTTGTGGGAGCTGGCATGCCAGCGACAGACACCTCCCACTGCACCCCAACGGTCGAGGTGACCCCAGTCACCGCAGTCGCTGCCATGGCAGCTCCCACAATGCTCCGACCTGTCGCTGTGCCTTTTTGAACCTCAGCTGCTGATCAGCACCCGAGAGATCGCGCCCTTGAGGTAATCGCTCTCGGGGATCGCCGGATTCACCGGATGATCCGGCGCCTGCTGCAACTGGCTCAGCACCTGCACCTGGCGGTCGAGGTGGCGTGCACCCTGGTTGATCGCCTCCAGCAGTGCTGCGCGCGGCATGTGGTACGAGCACGAGCAGCTGATCAGCACCCCGTCGCGACCAAGCAACTGCATTGCCGCTTCGTTGATTCGCCGATAGGCGAGCCGCCCTTCGGCGAAATCCTTCTTGCGCTTGATGAACGCGGGCGGGTCGACGATCACCACGTCGTAGCGCTCACGCAGATGGCGCTGGTCCTTGAGGAAATCGAAGGCGTCGGCTTCCACCGCGCGCACGCGATCGGCCAAACCGTTGCGCGCCGCGTTGGCGCCGATCGCGGCGACCGCTGCGGCCGATGCGTCGACGCAGACGACCTCGCTGGCCCCCATCGCCGCCGCACGCAGCCCCCACGCGCCGACATAGCTGAATACATCGAGCACCCGCGCGCCGCGCACGAATGGCGCGAGCTGGTCGCGATTGGCGCGCTGGTCGTAGAACCAGCCGGTCTTCTGGCCCTGCAGCGGATCGATCGCGAAACTCAGACCGCCCTCCTCGACCAGCAATTCGGCCGGCACCGGGCCGATCGGTACTTCGGTGTAGTCGGGCAGGTTTTCCAGCGCGCGCGCAGAGCCTGAGTTCTTCCAGATGAAGCAGGCCGGCTCGAGCACCTTGGACACCGCCTCGACCACCTCGTGCTTGAGCACCTCCATGCCGGCGGTCGCGATCTGGCCCACGATCACGTCGCCGAAGCGATCCAGCACCAGCCCGGGCAGTCCGTCGGACTCGCCGTAGACCAGGCGGTAATACGGGCGATCGTAGAGTTTCTCGCGCAACGCGAGCGCCACGTTGAGCCGATGCACCAGCAGCGAGCGATCCAGCGGATGGCGCAGGCCGCGCGCCATCAGGCGTGCGCAGATCAGCGCGTTTGGATTCACGTAGCCGATGCCGATCGCCTTGCCCGCGTGATCGAGCACGATCGCCGCATCACCCGGCTTGAACGCAGTCAGCGGCGTGCGCTTGACGTCGACTTCGTTGCTGAAGATCCACGCGTGGCCCGCGCGCAGGCGGTCGTCTTCGCCCTTCTTCAGGCACAGCGCGGGGTACTCGACAGCCTCGTCGGCAGTGTCGTCGGTTGCTTCGATCCGGGGCTCATTCATCCGGCCAAGTTAGCGGAGCCGGCCGCGCAAAGCGAATCGGCAACACGGCGCGCGGACTCACACCACGTTGGCGAGGATTCCCGCGGCATCGGCGAAGCCGCGCGCTGCCAGCCACTCGCGGTTGTACAGCCGCGACTGGTAGCGTGCGCCGCCATCGCAGAGGATGGTCACGATGGTATGGCCCGGCCCGAGCTGGCGCGCCAACGCGACCGCAGCAGCCACGTTGATGCCGGACGTGCTGCCCAGGAACAGGCCCTCCTCGCGCAGCAGCCGATGCACCATGCGTACCGTCACCCGGTCGTCGACCTTGATCGCATCGTCGATCGGCGCGCCGAAGAAGTTGGCGGTGATCCGCCCGATGCCGATGCCCTCGGTGATCGAGCTGCCGCCATCGCCGAGTGCCTCGCCGGTCTTGACGTAGCTGTACAACGCGCTGCCGGGCGGATCGGCGAGCACGGTGCGCACCGCGGGCTTGCGCCACTTCAGGTACTGCGACACGCCGGCCAGTGTGCCGCCAGTGCCCGCGGCGGTCACGAAGGCATCGATGCGGCCCTCGGTCTGGTGCCAGATCTCCGGGCCGGTGGTGGCGAAGTGCGCGTCGCGATTGGCCGTGTTGTCGAACTGGTTGGCCCACAGTGCGCCGGGGATCTCCTGCGCGATCCGCGCGGCGACCCGCTGGTAGTGGTTCGGATCGGCGTAGGGCACCGGCTTGACCTTGCGCAACGTCGCGCCAAGCGCTTCGAGGATCGCGTATTTCTCCGGCGACTGGTTGTCCGGCAGCGCCAGGATGCAGCGATAGCCGCGCGCATTGCACACATGCGCCAGGCCAATCCCGGTGTTGCCGGCCGTGCCCTCGACCACCGTGCCACCCGCATGCAGGCGACCCTCGCGCTCCGCGTGCAGGATGATCGCGCGCGCGGCGCGGTCCTTGACCGAGCCGCCCGGATTCATGAATTCGGCCTTGCCGAGGATCTCGCAGCCGGTTTCCTTGCTGACCCCGGCCAGCCGGATCAGCGGCGTATCGCCTACCGCGCCGATGAAGCCATCGCGCGGACGCAACGGGGCAACGTGCTGCTCGCTCATGCCGAATCGCCTGGCTGATCGGTGCTGGCCTTGCGCTCGCGACGCCCCCGCGCGAGCATGTTCAGCGCCTCCACACCGGCCGAGAACGCCATCGCGAAGTAGAGATATCCGCGCGGAATGTGGAAATCCAGTCCATCCGCGATCAAGGCCATGCCGACCAGGATCAGGAACGACAGCGCCAGCATCTTGATCGTGGGGTGTTTCTCGATGAACTCGCCGACCACGTCGGCGGCAAGGATCATCACCAGCACCGCGAGCAGGATCGCGGTGACCATGATCGGGATGCTGTTGACCAGGCCGACGGCCGTGATCACCGAGTCGAGCGAGAACACGATGTCGATCACCGCGATCTGCGCGATGACCAGGCCGAACGATGCGGATGCGCTGCCCATGCCGGTCGGATCGGAGCCGCCCTCGACGCTGTCGTGGATTTCCATCGTGCCTTTGACCAGCAGGAACAGCCCGCCGCCGATCAGGATCAGGTCGCGGATCGACAGGTCCACACCCCACAGCGAGAACAGCGGCTCGGCCATCTGCACCAGCCAGCTCAGGCTGATCAGCAGCACGATGCGCGTAATGCATGCGAGTGCGAGACCGAAGCGACGTGCGGCCGGCCTGCGCGCAGCGTCGAGCCTGCTGACCGCGACGGATATGAACACGAGGTTGTCGACACCTAGCACGATCTCGAGCGACGCCAGCATGAACAGGGTCAGCCAGAACTCGCTGGTGAGCAGGACTTCCATCGCTCAGCGCGATCCGCGCGATCCCACGGTCAGTGGCCGAAGCGCTGCCACGCGACCAGTCCGTAGCAGATCACCACGTTGATCAGCAGCACGAACACCGCAGCCGAGCCCATGTCCTTGGCGCGCCCGGCCAGTTCGCTGAACTCCGGGCTGACCTTGTCGACTACCGCTTCGATCCCGGAGTTGAGCAGCTCGACCGACAGCACCAGCAGCAAGGAGGCGATCAATACGGCGCGCTCGATCGCATTGCTGCCCAGCCACAGGCCCAATGGCGCGAGCACCACGCACAGATACACCTCGAGCCGGAACGAGCTTTCGTGGCGAAAGCCCATGCCGAGTCCGCGCAGCGACCATTGCATCGCCTTCCACATGCCGTGCGGACCACGCGGAAGCAGGGTCGTTTTTCCGTCGGCCATGGTTTGCGCGCGGTCTCGTCTGGGGCATCGGCTGGGCGCGCGGCAAGCCGCGACGCAGCGCAAGGGTAGTGGGAAACCGCTTTGCAGACAACGGATTGCGCCGATTGCGCGGGCATGACTCCACGTCAACGCATTCGCAATGCAGCTTGTTGCACAATGCCGCGGTGGCCGATTGGCGGCCCCCATCAATCAAGGATCCCGCATGTTCAATCCCGAACAACTCCTCGGACAATTGCTCGGCGGTTCGATGTCGGGCGGGCTCGGCGGCAAAAAGCGCCGCAAGGGCGGCTCGATGCTCGGCAACATGAGCGCGGGAACCAAGGCCCAACTGGGTATCGGCCTGCTCGGGATCGCGATGGCCGCGTGGGATCACTACAAGACCCAGCCGGGTGCTGCCGCACGCACGGGCATGCCGCCGACGCCGGGGCCCGCGGCTGTGCAACCCGGCACGCCGATGCAGATGCCGCCGCCTCCGCCCGGCGCGCCCGGCCCGACGCTGGCACCGCCCGCCTTCCCGGTCGCGAGCGCGAGCCGCGATCAGCGCGCCCACGACATGGTGCTGCTGATCCAGGCGATGGTCGCGGCCGCTGCCGCGGATGGCCACATCGACGATATCGAGCGCGGACAGATCCTGCAGCGCGCGACCGATGCGCAGCTGGATGCGGAGACACAGGCCTTCCTGCGCGCCGAACTCGACGCACCGAAGTCGCTCGTGGCCATCGTGTCGGCTGCGCGTCCGGAACTGGGCCCCGACATCTATGCCGCTTCGTGCATCGCGATCAGTCTCGATACCGAGGCCGAGCGCGTGTACCTCGACACGCTGGCCGCGCGATTGAATCTCGGTGCCGAGACGCGACAGACCATCCACGCGCAGGTCGGACTCGCCTAGCCGGTCCACGCATTGCGGGGACACGCGCCCTTCCCTTCGCTTCCACGCACACCGGAGAATTCCATGCACCAGTGGTTCTTGAGCTACAACGGCCAGCAGGTCGGCCCGCTCGACCAGGCCACCGCCGTGGCGCAGGCGCGCAGCAACCCGAACGGGCATTGCTGGCGCGCGGGATTCGCCGAATGGATCCCGATCGCCAGTTGCACCGAACTGTCGTCGGCGCCGAATGCGATGGTGGCCAGCGCGCCGCCGCCGAGTTCGCAGCGCAGCGCGGACATCATCGACTACAAGATATTCGGCGAAGACATGCAGTTCATCGAAGTCGAGCTCGACCCGGGCGAAAGCGTGATCGCCGAGGCCGGCGCGATGATGTACAAGGACGCCACGGTGCAACTGGAGACCATCTTCGGCGATGGTTCGCACAGCGGCCAGGGCGGCAGCTTCGTCGACAAGCTGTTCTCTGCGGGCAAACGCGTGCTGACCGGCGAAAGCCTGTTCATCACGATGTTCTCCAACGCCGGCAGCAGCAAGGCGAAAGCCGCGTTCGCAGCCCCGTATCCGGGCACCATCATCCCGTTGAGCCTGCGCAACTACCGCGGGCGCATCATCTGCCAGAAGGACTCGTTCCTGTGTGCGGCGCGCGGTGCCTCGATCGATCTTTACTTCCAGAAGAAGATCCTCACCGCGCTGTTCGGCGGCGAGGGTTTCATCATGCAGAAGATCGAAGGCGACGGCATCGTGTTCGTGCACGCGGGCGGCACCGTGGTCGAGCGCGAGCTCGCCGCCGGAGAAATCCTGCATGTCGACACCGGCTGCGTAGTCGCGTTCACCGACACCGTGGGCTTCGACATCCGCAGCGTCGGCGGGGTCAAGTCGATGCTGTTCGGCGGCGAGGGCGTGTTCTTCGCCGAGCTCAAGGGCCCCGGACACGTGTGGGTACAGTCGCTGCCGTTCTCGCGGCTGGCCGGACGCATGATGATGGCCGCGTTCCAGAAGGGCGGCTCGCGCGACGAGGGTTCGGTGCTCGGTGGTCTGGGCGGGATTCTGTCGGGCGATCGCGGGTTCTAGGGCGCCTCTGGACCGGTGCTTCATTCGTGCCGCGCCGGCTGCGTCAATCGACGTCGCGCGACGCCTGTTCGATCAGCTCCGCAGGCACACCGCGCTTGCGCAACGCTTCGACCAGGCGCGCGGCGGGCCCGAACAGATGGGCGGCCTCGTCGCACGGCGCAAGCCTTCGCTGACATAGGCATTCAGCAGCGCGCGGTAGCCACTCAGGCCCTTGAGCGGTGCGAGTGTCTTGAGGGAGTCGACTACGTCCTGCGGCATACGCAGCTTCAGCGACACCAGTGGTCGCTGTCTCGCGTGCTCAAATCGCGTGCCGGTCGCGAGCCTGCCGGTAGCGGCACCCGAATCGTGGGTGTCCTCGAATCGCCGCGAATCGTGGGTGTCCTCGAATCGTCGTCCTGGTTCTAGCCGACCCGGACCCGGCATCCATCCGCACGGATCCGCATGCCATCGTGGTCGACATGAAGCGCAGCAGCAGACCTCCACCGGTTCGCCAGTTGTGCCCCGCGAAGCGGCGCGGCGGCGGCCGATGCCGCGGGCACGCGCGACTACTTGCGACGAATGCAGGTCTTTGCATTGTCACCATGACGGGAGCAGACTGCGCCGCATGCCGGGGCTTCATTCCGGCGACCGGGAGGCATTCCAGGACAGCCATGATTCTCGTCGAGGCATTCCGGAATAGCCATGATTCTTGTCCGCAGAATTGTGGTTGTCCCGGTTCTTGCCATATCGAAAATTGCTGCCAATGATCGAGGGGAGATCGCCGAGCGATGGGGCGGGTCCTTGATGGCGCAATCGACGAAACCCGAGCCGTCTTGACCGTGACAAAGGTAGACCGATGATCTTGCGTCGCATTACCGAACACGTCAAAGCTCAGAACTGGTTCGCGGTCGGGCTCGACTTCTTCATAGTCGTTCTCGGCGTCTTCATCGGCATCCAGGTATCGAACTGGAACGCAGCACGGGCGGAGCGCGCCGATGAACGGGCGTTGCTGGAGCGCTTGCACGAAGAGACCCGCGCGCTACTGGAAATCCAGACGTCTGAGTTCGCCGACCACTCGCCGCGCGTCGAAGCGCTGACCGCCGTTCACCCTCTGCTGTTCGATCACGCGCCGGCCCGCGCGGTGACTGACGTCGAATGCCGCCTCATTGCCATATCCCACTATCTTCCGGCGCCGACCGATGAGCTACCCATACTGGAAGAAGCGATTTCGACGGGTCGATTCGATCTGATCTCCAATCAAGGCATAAAGGCCAATCTGCGAGGGTTTTCGCTGGTTCGGGATCGCTCCCGGCGCCAGCACGCCGAGGCGATCAATGAATTGTATCGGCTGACGGTCCGGCATCCGGATGCGGTCTGG
>JANOEA010000064.1:0-2358 GCA_031412975.1 Pseudomonadota bacterium
TGGGCGGGCGTGCTCAGCGGCAACGGCCGCGCCTTCAGCGCCGGCAGCGACCTGGCCGACCCGGACCGCAACCACACCGAGCGCGGCGGCCCCTACGGGCTGATCCGGCGCGAGCGGCGCAAGCCGCTGATCGCCGCGGTCGACGGCCTGGCCTTTGGCGGCGGCTTCGAGATGGTGCTGGCCTGCGACCTGGTGGTGGCCTCGCAGCGCGCGCGCTTCGCATTACCCGAGGTCAAGCGCGGGCTGCTGGCGCTGTATGGCGGCGTGTTCCGCGGCGCACGCGCCTTGCCGCTGAACATGGCGCGCGAGATGGTGCTGACGGGCGAGCCGATCGATGCACAACGCGCGCACGCGCTCGGGCTGGTGAACCGGCTGTGCGCGGACGGTGCCACACTCGACACCGCTCTGGCGCTGGCCGAAGCCATATGCGCCAACAGCCCGGTGGCAGTGCGGGAGAGCCTTCGCGTCATCAACCAATCCATCGACGCTGCCGACACGCTGGCCTGGCAGCTCAGCTCCGAAGCCGCCGCTGCGGTGCGCGCGTCGGACGACAGCCGCGAGGGCATCGCCGCCTTCCTGGAAAAGCGCGCACCGCGCTGGCAGGGGCACTGACGCCAAGGCCTGCGGATTCGCGGGGGGTCGCAGCGGTAGCGGTGTGCGGCGCAAGGGTACTTCCGGTGTTGTTGCGCTGCGGCGACCTCTATGATCGGCGCGGTCAAGTCGGACATGCATTGCCCGACCCCATCAACGCCACGGAGAGACCCGCAATGAACCTGAAACACCTTGCCGCGGCCGCCCTGTGCGGCGCCGTGTTCGCCGCCAGCCCCGCCTTCGCCCAGGAAAAACTGACCGTCTGGTGGGAGAAGGGCTTCTACAAGGCCGAGGACGACGCGCTCTTTGCGCTGATCAAGAAGTTCGAGGAGAAGACCAAGATCAAGATCGATCTGTCCTTGTATGCCACGCAGGAGATCGTGCCGAAGATCGTGGCGGCTCTGGATGCCGGCAACCCCCCGGACGTGGCCTTCGGCAACGTGTTCGACTTTCAGGTCACGGCCAAGTGGGCCTTCGACGGCAAGCTGGAGGACCTGAGCGGCATCATCGAGCCGATGAGCGCGAAGTTCGAACCGCGTGCGCTGTCGACCACCTTCCTCTATAACGACGCGGCCAAGACGCGCGCCTACTACGCCTTCCCGGTCAAGCAGCAGACCATGCACATCCAGTACTGGAAGGACATGCTGGCTGATGCAGGCTTCAAGGAAAGCGACATCCCCAAGGACTGGAAGGGCTACTGGGAGTTCTGGTGCGAGAAGGTGCAGCCCGCCTACCGCCAGAAGACCGGCCAGCGCGCATATTCGACGGGCTTCCCGATGGGCGTGGATGGGACCGACGCGTTCTTCTCGTTCCTGACCTTCGTGGATGCGTACAACGTCAAGCTGGTCAACGATTCGGGCAAGGTACTGGTCGATGACCCGGCGGTGCGCGAAGGGCTGATCAAGGCGATGACCGACTACACCTACGTCTACACCAAAGGCTGCACGCCGCCGTCCGCCACGACCTGGAAGGACCCGGACAACAACAGCGCCTTTGCGAACAAGACGATTGCCTTGACGCACAACGCGACGATCTCGATCGTCGCCACGCAGCTCGACGCATCGAACAACCCGGCGCTGACCGAAGCGCAGCGCGCGCAGGCGAAGAAAAATTACACCGAGCTGATCGCTACCGCCGCCTTCCCCAACAAGCCCGATGGCAGCAAGATGACCTACCGCGCTGCGGTGAAGACTGGTGTCGTCTTCATGAACGCGAAGAACAAGGCGGCGGCGAAGAAGTTCGTCGCCTTCTTGCTGGACGATGTGAATCTCACGCCCTACATCGAAGGCGCGCTCGGCCGCTGGTTCCCTGTGACCAAGACCGCACAGCAAAGCGCCTTCTGGAAGAACGACCCGCACCGCCTGGTGGTCTACAACCAGTTCATGAACGGCACCACGCCCTTCGAATTCACCAAGAACTACAAGTTCACGGTGCTGAACAACGAGAACGTCTGGGCCAAGGCGATGAACCGCATCCTCAGCGAGAAGGTGCCGGTGGACAAGGCGGTGGACGAGATGATCGCGCGCATCAAGGTGGTGGCCAACTAGGTTTTTGACCCGGCCGGCAAGACTGCGGCCGAAGCGCCCCCTGCATGAACACCGCCACGCTGACCACGCCGCGGCCCCGCAAGCCCCTTGGACCCTGGGGCTTCTGGGGCCGCGCCTTCGTAGTCCCCTACGTGATCGTGTTCGTGGTGTTCGTGCTGTTCCCGGTGGGGTACGGCCTGTGGCTGGCGCGCAGCCCGGCCAGTTACAGCAAGCTGTTCGA
>JANOEA010000065.1:0-8830 GCA_031412975.1 Pseudomonadota bacterium
ACCGTGCTGCGCGCCGACGCGCGGCAGGTGCAGATGCTGTATGCGGCCACCGGCACCATGCGCGTGTATGCGATCGCCAGCGCGCCGCTGCTGCGCGCGGCCTTCCGCATCGGCGACCGCATCGCTGCCAACGGCGCGCAGTTCGTGGTCGAGGACGTCGAGGATCGCAATGGCGTGTTGCACTATCGCGGCGGCGAGCATCGGGTGCCCGAAGGCGCGCTCGACGACGTGCAGAACATCTCCAAGGCCGAAGACCGCCTGGTCGGCGGCCGGGTCGATCGCTCGCAGGTATTCGAGCTGCGGGTCGAGGCGCTGGCGCGCCGCGCGCAGGCGCGCCGCGATGCCGGCCTCGGCACGCTGTGCGCACGCATCGACCTGATCCCGCACCAGCTGCGGGTGGCCGAGATCGCGGCCGAACGGCGCCCGCCGCGGGTGCTGCTGGCCGACGAGGTCGGACTCGGCAAGACCATCGAGGCGTGCCTGGTGATCGCGCGCATGATCGCCTCGGGCCGCGCCGGCCGCGTGCTGGTGCTGCTGCCCGAGGCGCTGGTCTACCAGTGGTTCGTCGAATTGCGGCGGCGCTTCAACCTCGATTTCGCAATCTTCGACGAAGAGCGCGCGGAGGCGATCGAGCTGGCCGGCGATGGCCGCAACCCGTTCCTCGACGAGCAGCTGGTGATCACCGATACCGGATTCCTGTCCGGCAAGACCGAGCGCGCGAAGGCCGCGATCAAGGCCGGCTGGGACCTGCTGGTGGTCGACGAGGCGCATCACCTCGCGTGGACACCCGACAATGCGAGCCGCGAATACCAGCTGGTGGAGGCGCTGGCCGCGCGCACACCGGGCGTGCTGCTGCTCACAGCGACCCCCGAGCAACTCGGTCGCAGCGGGCACTTCGCGCGGCTGCGCCTGCTCGACCCTGCGCGCTTCCACGACCTCGAAGCCTTCCAGCAGGAAGGCGCGCAGTACGTGGCGCTGTCGCAGCTGGCCGGCAAACTCGACGCCGCGCAGGCGCTGGGTGCGGACGACCGCGAACAGCTGGTTCGGCTGCTCGGCGCCGAGGCGGTCGCACTGATCGCGCGCGACGATGCGCAATCGCGCGCCGAGCTGCTGCGCCACCTGGTCGACCGCCACGGCACCGGGCGGGTGATGTTCCGCAATCGGCGCGTCGCGATCGGCGGTTTTCCGCAGCGCGTGCCGCAGATCGTGGTGCAGCCTGCGGCCGGCGACGACACGCTGCGCGAGCGGCTGATCGAGGAGTTCCTCGGCGACATCGCCGAACCGCCGTTCGCACCGCCACTGTCGTACCTCGACGATCCGCGACTGGCGTGGCTGGTCGATCTGCTCGATACCCATCCGGGCGGCAAGTTCCTGTTGATCACCCGTTGCCAGGCCAAGCTGCACGCGCTCGACGAAGCACTGCGGCTGCGCTCGGGCGTGGCGCTCGCGCGCTTCCACGAGGGGCTCGGCATCGTGCAGCGCGATCGCGCGGCTGCGCACTTCGCCGATCCGGGTGGTGCGCGGCTGCTGCTGTGCACCGAGATCGGCTCGGAGGGTCGCAACTTCCAGTTCGCCCAGCACCTGGTGCTGTGGGACGTGCCGCTGGATCCGGATCTGCTCGAACAGCGCATCGGTCGCCTCGATCGCATCGGCCAGCGCGGCGATGTGCACCTGCACGCCTGCGTATTCGAAGGCAGCGCGCAGCATGCGCTGTTGCGCTGGCACGACGAGGGGCTCGGCGCGCTGCGCGGCAGTCCCGAGGACGGCCGCGAGTTGCTCAAGCGCTATGGCGAGCGGGTGATCGGCGCGGCCATCGCGCAGGCGCGCGGCGAGTCCGACGCCGGCGCGCTGCTCGAACCGCTGCTGGCCGAAACCGCCGCGACCCACGCCCAGCTCGCCAGCGCGATCGCCGAGGGCCGCGACCGCCTGCTAGAGCTCAATACCCGCCATGCGCCCGGCGCCGAACGATTGATCGATGCGCTGGCAGCGGCGGACGCCGATCGCTCGGCCGGCGATTTCATCATGCGTCTGTTCGAGCACTTCGGGGTCAACATCGACGAGCAGGGTCCGCAGCTGTTCCTGCTCGACCCGGAAATGCTGACCACCGAATCCTTCCCCGGTCTCGACCAGCCGCGCCAGGCCACGTTCAACCGCGCGACCGCGCTGTCGCGCGAAGACGTGCTGTTCCTGCGCCTGGACCATCCGATGGTGGTCGGCGCGCTCGACCTGCTGCTCGGCGCCGAAACCGGCAACTCAGCCTTCGCGGTCGACGACAGTCTGCCGCCACGCAGCGCGGTGCTCGAAGCGGTGTTCGTGATCGAGTGCATCGCCCCGCCGATGCTCGGCGCCGACCGCTTCCTGCCGCCGCTGCCACTGCGCAGCGCGGTGGATACGCGGCTGGCCGACCGCAGCGAGTGGCAACCCGACGCCAACGCGCTGGCGCGCTCGAACGAGCGCAACATCGACGTGGCGCGCTACCGCAAACACCTCGCCGCGCTGGTGCCACCGATGCTCGCTTCCGCCCGCACGCGCGTCGAAACGCGCGCGGCCGAAGAAATCGGCAAGGCGCTGGCCGCCGCACGCGCCACGCTGGGCGAGGAAATCGCGCGCCTGGAAGCGCTAGCGAAGGTCAACCCCAGCGTACGCGCCAGCGAGATCGAGGCCGCGCGCGACGAACTGGCGATGCTGGAGGAACTGCTGCCCAAGTCCAGCGTACGCCTCGAATCGCTGCGCTTCGTGGTCAGCGTGGATTTCCTGAGCCTGCGGTCGTAGGGAGACTCGGGGACTCCCCGGGCGGTACGCCGCGCACCGCCTCAGCGCATCAGGATCCGCTTGGGCCGGATCGGCAGCTTGCCGCGCCAGTACATGATCAGCACCAGGCCGGTGAGCATGCCGCCCAGATGCGCGAAGTGCGCCACGCTGCCGCCGCTGCTGCTGAATCCCAGATACAGCTCCAGCAGCGCATACAGGCTCACGAACAGCCACGCAGGCATCGGGATCGGCGGGATCAGCAGCAGGATGCGTTCGCGCGGGAAGAACATCCCGAACGCGAGCAGCACGCCGAACACCCCGCCCGATGCGCCGATCGTGGGTGTCAGCACGTCCTCGCCCAGCGTCCAACGCAGCGTCAGCAATTGCGCCACGGCCGCGCCGATCACGCAGAGGAACCAGAAGGTCGCGAAAGCACCGCGCCCCAGCAGGCGCTCGATCGGCGGCCCGAACATGTACAGCGCGAAGCCATTGACCAGCAGGTGCAGTACGCCGCCATGCAGGAACGAATAGCTCACCAGCTGCCAAGGGGAAAAGTGCACCTGCAGCAGGCCGCGCGGGCCCGGGATCGTGGTCGCGGTATCCAGCGGCCACAGCGCGAACATCACTACCCACGGATCGGCGAGAAGCATCTGCAGGCCGAAGCCCACGATGAGTGCGATCAACAAGGCGGTGGTCACCGGCGTGAGGCGGGACATCGGATGGTTCCGTGAGGGCAGCGCTACCGAGCACGACACTAGCATCAAGGCAGCTTGCGTCGCTGCGTATCGCGATCGGGCGTGGCGCGCTCAGCCGGCCCGCGGCCCCCACAGCGCCGCATCGAGGTCGCGCTCGCCGATGAAGTACTTCGGCGGTATCCGTCCATCGCGCGCCAGCACGCCATCCGCGCGCAAGCGCGCGATTTGTTCGTCGAATGCCGCCGATCCGGCGGGGAATGCGATGCGGCCGTCGCTGCGCAGCACGCGATGCCACGGCAGTCGCGCGCTGGCGCCTGCCTGCGCGAGCACCCGCCCGACCAGGCGCGCGCGCCCCGGCAGCCCCGCGAGCGCTGCAACCTGGCCGTAACCTGCGACCCGTCCGCGCGGGATCGTGCGCACCGCAGCGAGGATGCGGTCGGCAGGATCGGGTTTTGCGGGGGCGCTGCGTGACATGCGCTTGCGGGCGTTCGCGGGTTCCGCGCTAGCATAGCCGGGCACCTCCATAATCGCCCACGGAACCGCACCATGCACAGTTTCGAAGATGTCCGCAGTTACCTCGTTTCGCGGCATGCGCTCAGCCACAACGAGCCGTATGTGATCAGCTTCGAAATGGCCCTGGACGAGGGCCGGCGGCAAAGCGTGTTCCTCGCCGAGCTCGATACCGACGACGGCCGCAAGTACCTGCGCGTGAGCACTCCGGTGGCGCCGATCGGCAGCCGCGACGCGGCCAAGTGCCTGCGTTTCAACTGGGAGCAGCGGGTGGGCTATCTCGCGCTGTCGGACATCGACGGCGCGGCCTACCTGCACCTGTGCGAAAACCGCCCGTTCCAGGGTCTCAACGAGCACGAGCTCGAAGCGATGATCGGCGAACTCGCCGTGCTCGCCGACGGCCTCGAACACGCGATGAGCAAGGGGCGCGACGTCGGCTGAGGCTGCCGCCGTACGCGCAGCTTGCTGTCACCTTCCGGATGCAGGAATCGGGTAGCGTTCGGGGCTGACCGTGCTCGGGCGATTACCGGGCGCGTGGCGGAAATCGAGCCCGGGGGCCAGCCGAATGATCCGAGTCGCGCATAGAATTCCTGCCATCGTGCTGTGCGCCTGCCTGGTTCCCGGGCACGCCGCTGCCGCATCCGCATCCGCAAACTCCTTCGGCTGGACCTCGACGGCAACCGGCTACATCGCGCTGCTGGTGTTCATCGCGGCCTACCTGCTGGTGATTTTCGAAGAGCAGACCCACCTCAAGAAGTCCAAACCGGTGATGCTCGGCGCAGGCTTGATCTGGGCGCTGATAGCGTGGCGCGCAAGCGGCGATTCCGGCCTGCCGCCGACTGCGGCACGCGATGCCTTCGAGCATGTGTTCCTCGAATTCGCGCAGCTGTTCTTCTTCCTCGTGGTGGCCATGGCATATGTCGCTGCGATGACCGAGCGCAACGTGTTCGAGGCGCTGCGCTCGTGGCTGGTCAATCGCGGCTACGGGTACCGAAAGCTGTTCTGGATCACCGGCATCATCGCGTTCTTCCTGTCCTCGCAGCTGGACAACCTCACCACCGCGTTGATCATGTCGGCCGTGATCCTCGCGGTCGGCAAGGACAGCCCGCGATTCGTCGGCATCGCGTTCATCAACCTCGTGGTGGCGGCCAACTCCGGCGGCGCATGGAATGCATTCGGCGACATCACCACGCTGATGGTGTGGCAAGCGGGCAAGGCGCAGTTCTTCGAATTCTGGTCGCTGTTCGTGCCGTCGGTCGTGAACTTCCTGGTACCGGCGTTGTGCATGCACTTCGCGGTGCCGACAGGCCGGCCCGCGGCGGTCACCGACCACGTCCAGCTCAAGCCGGGCGCATTGCAGGTGTGCGCGCTATTTGGCGCCACCATCGCGATCACGGTCGCCGGATTCCAGGTACTGCGGATGCCGACCGTATTCGGCATGCTGGTCGGGCTCGCGCTGCTGAGTCTGTATGCTTTCGTGGTGGCCCGCCGCGAGCGCCGGCAGGCGGGACGCGACGCCGAGTTCCGCATCTTCGACCTGATCGCGCGCGCCGAGTGGGACACCCTGCTGTTCTTCTACGGGGTGATCCTCTGCGTGGGCGGACTGGCCACGATCGGCTATCTCGAACTGGCGTCGAACGCGCTGTACGGGGATCTCGGCCACACCTGGGCGAACGTGATCCTGGGCACCGCATCGGCGGTGGTGGACAACATTCCGATCATGTATGCGGTGTTGCAGATGAATCCGACGATGGACCTCGGCCAGTGGCTGCTGATCACGCTGACCGCGGGCGTGGGCGGCAGCATGCTCAGCGTCGGCTCGGCCGCGGGTGTCGCCCTGATGGGCGCCTCGCAGGGCCGCTACACGTTTTTCGGCCATTTGCGCTGGACCTGGGCGATCGCGCTGGGCTACTGCGCCTCGATCGCGGTCCATTTGTGGTGGAATGGGGCACTGTTCACCAATGGAATCTGGCGCTGAGCCGGACCCCCTGCCCAACAATCCATGCCGCTAGAACTGCTGGTCGTCCTTGCATTGATCCTGCTCAACGGCTTCTTCGCCCTGTCGGAGATGGCCGTGATGACCTCGCGCAAGAGTCGCTTGCGTCAGCAGGCCGGCGACAGCCGCCGCGCGCAGGTCGCGCTCGACCTGTCCGAGCAGCCCGAACGCTTCCTGTCGTCGGTGCAGGTGTACCTGACCGTATTGACGGTGCTTTCGGGATACTACGGCGGCGAGACGCTCGGGGTGCGCCTGAGCGAGTTCCTGGCCGGGGTTCCCTCGGTCGCCAAGTGGGCGCCGCAAATCGGCGTGGGCCTCAGCGTCGGCGCGATTTCGATGGGCTTCATCGTGCTGGGCGAGCTGGTACCCAAACGGCTGGCCCTGGTCGCACCGGAGAAGATCGCCACCTACGTCGCGTTGCCGATGAAGGCCGCTGCCACCGCGGCACTGCCGGCGGTCGTGTTTCTGGCCGCGATCACCGAGGGCTTGCTGCGACTGTTCGGAATCCGCAACTCGACGGCCGAACAGGTGACCGAGGAAGAGATCAAGCACCTGGTCGCCGAGGGCGCCGAACAGGGCGTGATCGACCACTCCGAGCGCAACATGGTCAATCGTGCGCTGTCGTTCGGCGAACGCACGGTCGTGAGCCTGATGACCCCACGCACCGAGATCACGTGGCTCGACGCCACGCTGCCGCTGGAGGCCAACATCGCGGTGATGCGCGAACATCCGTACTCGCGCTACCCGGTCAAGCGCGGCAGCGAGCAGGATATCGCCGGCGTGCTGCAGATCAAGACGCTGACCGATGCATTCGCGGGCCAGACGGTGGATCTGTTCCGCAAGCTCTCGCCGCCGCTGTTCGTTCCCGAAACCGCGCGCGCGGTCGCGCTGCTGGAGAAGTTCCGCGAGTCGGAAACGCCGCTGGCGCTGGTCGTCGACGAGTACGGCGACATCCAGGGCATGGTGACCCTCAACGACCTGCTGGTGGCGGTGTTCGGCCGCATGGCGCAGTCGGTCGACGACGGCGAGCCGCAGATCGTGCAGCGCGAGGACGGCAGCTGGCTGGTCGATGGGCGGGTCGGCGTCGACGACCTGCGCGAATTGCTCGGGGTGGCGCGCCTGCCGCTGGAGGACGAGCACGAATTCCGCACCGCGGCGGGCCTGGTCACGGTGCATTTCGGGCGCATTCCGCAGGTCGGCGAATACTTCACCGGCGGCGGCTTCCGCTTCGAAGTGGTCGACCTCGACGGGGCCAGGGTCGACAAGCTGCTGATCGCGCGGGTCGCCGATCCCACTGCATGAGCAGTCTGCACCGATGAGCGGATCCACGGGGCGCGAGCGCACTTCCGAATTGCTGGCTGGAATCGCCGGCGAGGCCGGCGACGACGCGATCACGCTCGGCGAGATCGCCGATCGATTCGGCGTGCGCGGGTTCGGCATCCTGCTGATCCTCGCCACGCTCGCCGCTTTCATCCCCACCCCGATAGGGGCCGGGGCGGTGGCAGGACCGCTGGTGATGCTGATCGGTGCGCAGATGCTGTACGGGCTCGACCGCCCGTGGCTGCCGCGCCGACTGCGCGCGCGCGCGATCTCGCGCGCGACGGTCGGCCGCTTCGTGCAACGGATCAGTCGCGTACTGCGCTGGCTCGAGCGCTTGTCCCGTCCGCGCTGGATCGTGCTGTTCGCGCGCCTCGGTCCGCCGCTGACCGGGCTGCTGCTGATCGGCCACGGACTGGTGCTGGCCCTGCCGATCCCGCTGACCAATTATCCGCTCGCGCTGGTGCTGCTGCTGGCCGGCGTCGCGCTGGTGGAGGACGACGGCATCGTGCTGGCCGCGTCGTGGCTGCTGATGACGGCGACCATCATTACCTTCCTGGTGCTGTCGGGCACCTTGGTCGAGTGGGCCGGCAAGCTGTTCTCCTGAGGCCCCGCGGGGCAGGCGCTGCGTCAGCCTGAAGCGCTGCAGGCGGCCAGCAGTGCGAGCAGGTCGGACTGCGGCATCGGATAGCCCAGCCAGTAGCCCTGGCCGAGGTCGCAGCGCAGGTTGCGCAGGATCTCGAGCTGCTCGGCGGTCTCCACTCCTTCGGCCACGGCCTCGATGCCCAGCGATCCGGCCATCGCGATGATCGCCGAGGTCAACGCGAGATCATCGCGATCGGTGAGCAGGTCCTGCACAAAGCTGCGGTCGATCTTGACCCCGTCGACCGGCACCCGGCGCAGGTGCGACAGCCCCGAGAACCCGGTGCCGAAGTCGTCCAGCCAGATCCGGATGCCGAGCCGCCGAAGCTCTGCCAGTGCCGACAAGGCCAACGGCTCGGAATCGAGCAGCGCGCTCTCGGTGAGCTCCACGTGCAGCCGTTTGCAGGCGATCCCGTGGCGGGTCAGCGTCGCTGCGATCTGTTGCGGCAAGCCCGGATCGCGCAGCTGGCGCACCGACAGGTTGACCGAGATGAACGGCAGCTCCCCCTCGATCGTGGGCCACTGGCTCGCATCGGCGCACGCGCGCTCCATCGCGAAGCGACCGAGCTCGTGGATCAAGCCGAAATCCTCGGCGATCGCGACGAAGGTCGCGGTCGGCACCAGGCCGCGCTGCGGATGGGTCCAGCGCAGCAGGGCCTCCGCGCCGGCGATGCGATCGGTGCGCAGGTCGACGATCGGCTGGTAGTGCAGCTGCAGCTGGCCGGCGGCCATCGCCTCGCGCAGATCGTGCTCGAGGTGCAGGCGCTCCTCGGCTTGCCGGGTCATCGCGGCGGTGAAGAACCGGTAGCAGTTCTTGCCGGCCAGCTTGGCCTGGTACATCGCGATGTCGCCGCTCTTGAGCAACTGTTGCGCTTCGTCGCCATCGTCCGGGTACAGCGTGATGCCGATGCTCGCGTTC
>JANOEA010000066.1:0-9108 GCA_031412975.1 Pseudomonadota bacterium
CGGATTGCGCGGATTGCGATTGGCGATGCAGGCCTGCGGGCCCGACACCTTGTCGACGTCGAGCCGCCGCCTGCCGAGCCTGCAAGCCGGAGCTCAGGGCGCGGGAAAGCCGCTGAGCTCCCACGTCGCCTTGCGGCTATCGGGCAGGATCACGATCGCATCGAAGCCCTGCAGCAGGTCGCGCAGTTGCCACTGGTCGGCCTCGGCCACGGACTCGCGCAACGGCCGGGCGTAGGGCTTGAGAGGGCGCAGGTCGATCAGCAGCGGGCTTTTCGGCGGATCGGCTGGGAGCAGCGGGCGCGTCCACGCAGGGATGTCGGCCCAGGTGCCATGCCCGCCGACCGCGATGACGTAGATGCCGTAGGCCTCGAGCCCGTTCCAGATCGCGTGCTCGTGGGCGAAGTTTCCGATGGTATAGGCCTGTCCCGGCGACTTGCCGCGATACATGTGCCAGCTGCCGAACTTGAACATCGCCTTGAGCGGCTCAGCGTCCTTCGCCGTGGCCTTGTAGCGACGGACGAAGTGGCGCTTGAACAGGGCCTCGCGCTCGGTATTGTTGTAGAGCCCGACATATTCGCCGGCCATGCCGCGGCGGTTGTACGAATAGATCCTGGCTGTCTCGACCAGTCCGGCAAGCAGTTCGGCGGCGCGCGAGCCGGGCGCGGCGCCGAACTCCGCCTGCAACTGCTCCAGGCGTGGCAGCGTGGTCGCGTCGTCATGGATGAACGCGCCCTGGGTCTCGCGCTTTTCCCTGCTCTTCGCTTCCTCGAGCAGCGCCGCAACCCGTGCCTTGAGGGGCTCGCTGCCGGCAAGTCCCTCGAGTTCCTCGAGGTAGCGTGTCGCACCTTGCGCCTGTTCCACGCCCCAGACCGGGCCTTGCCGCGAGGCATCGGCGAGAAAGGCGAGGTCCTGGTCGGAGGCAAAGCCCACGTGCGCGGGGTAACGGCGCGCCAGCGCCGCGATTCGCTTCACGTCGCCGCGCAGCGGCGGCTGGTTGATCGCCTCGATCGCGAGTGGATCCTGTTCGACCACGACCACGTCGAATCCATGTGCCGCGCGCAACATGCGGTAGAGGCCGGCGGCGAAGCGCGGTGTGTCGAAGTCATGGTGATCCTCGCCGAACAGCACGTACTGGGCCCCGCGGGTCTCGCGTCGCAGGTGGTCCGCACCGGGACCGGCGAGCATGTCGTCGTCGTCGAGCGTGAAGCGATGGCTATGGCGGGCGACGAGGCCGGCGGTATCGACCGGCGCCTGGGCGGTGGCCGGGAACGCGGCGAGGCACAGGGACGCGGCGAGCAGATAGTGGCGCATGGTGTCGTTGATCCTGGGGCGATCCGTTGAGACCCGCGCAAAGCGCGCTCGCGCGCCGATGTGCAGGCCAGTCCGGAGCAGGATGCGGGAGTGGGCGGGAAGGTTTAAACCCCTCCACTGCACCGTACGCAAACCGCGCAAACCGGGACAGCCGCATTGCGCCCGCAAACTGCAAACCGGGACAGTCAGAGTTCACGCTGCGCGGCCGATGTGCGTGACGGTGTGCCGCAATGGCGGGCCAAAGGCCCGCCCTATGACCCCGGTTTTGCGCAAGCAATCAGGCGCAATCCGGGACAGCCACCATTCGATGCATGTTCGAATTACCGGAAAGTGGCTGTCCCCGATCTCGCTCCGGAAATGGTGGGCTCCTCATTGTCCCCGGAGCGCCCAAGCGTGAGCAATTCGTGTGCTGCTTGATCGATTTGTGTACGATGGAGGCGGTCGTACTCGGCCAGCCGACGGTTTTTTGCGTATCGACCCGCTCGGTTTTCGCCAGCTCATGCAGTTCTGCAATTGAGGTGCGCAAACGAGCCCGACGACGGTCCGACCGAAACGGGTTACCGGCCGCACCAGGACGAGGTCGCCCATTGCAATCTCATATGCGTGGGCGTGGCTTCGAAGCCGCCGGTTTCGCCCAAGGAGGCGCCATGCGAACTCCGTATAGACTGAGCGTTGCGACCTGCGTACTGTGGCTGGGGATGTCGATCGTCAGCCACGCTTACGGTCAGGCCACGATTTCCTACACCGGCCCGGCAGGCCTGATCCCTGACAACGTACCCGCTGGAGTCAACTTCAGCCTGCCGGTGAGTGGCGTGGGTCGCATTGCCAATCTGGATTTCCGGTTCGACACCGTCGGCGTCTGCGACGCGGTGGTCGGAAATGCCAACGCGGCGGTCGATCACACCTTTGTTGGCGATCTGGTCTTCAAGCTGACCCCACCGGGCGGCAGCCCACCGATTACGTTTTGGACCAGACGCGGCGGAACGCGGGAGAACATCTGCCTGTCTCGTCTGAGCAACCAGGGAACGCTGCCCAATATCGCAACCCTGACCAGCGTGACCGGATCGCCGGTGGCCGGCGATTTCGCGCCCGAAGTCAACGGCGCGCTGAGCGCCCTCAACGGTATCGACCCCAACGGGGCCTGGACGCTCAATGTCAGCGACACCGCGAGTATCGACACCGGCTCACTGCGGCGCTTCTCGTTGATCATCACGCCCCAGGCTTCCTGCCCCCTGTGCAGTAACGAGAACGGCAGTCTGGGTACCGCGCCCCCGGGTGGCACAACCGGTACCTTGGCAACCCGGTTGAATCGACCCGGGACGCCATCGGCCAACTGCGCCGGCGTCGGCCCGCCCCAGCCGTTGACCGTTGACACGGGGCCCTTCATCTACAACGCGCATAGCTACACCAATGCGCTGGGTGCATCCTCCTGCGTCCAGTTCACGCTGGTGCCACTCACAAGCGGCACAGCAACTTCTAACATCCATTTGGCAGCATTCCTCGGTGGCTTCGTTGCGGGCGACATCGGTTCCGTCGCGCGTTTTCTGGGAGATCCGGGGCTCAGCAGCGGCGTGCCGCCCGCCACCCAGTCATTCCAGATCCGACTCGCCGCCGGGCAGACTATCAGCCTGGTTGTCTTCAACGTGAGCCTCGCGCCACAAGGGGCCAATACAACCTATCGCATTGAGGTCACACCCAACGTTCCGGCGAATCCGCTGCGACCGGGCACCTTGCATGCGGACGGATTCGAGTAGCCCGAAGGCGTCTGGAAGACAGGAGCCGCAATCCGGGACCGCAATCCGGGACAGCCACCATTCGGTGCATGTTCGAATTGCCGGATGCTGGCTGTCCCCGATCTCGGGCCGCAAGCAATCAGGTGCCGACCGACGCTGTGCCCGGATTGTCGGTCGTCGTCCCGGATTGCCTGCGTGGATTGCCTGCGCGGATTGCCTGCGGATTGCCCGGATTGCCCGGATTGCCGCCACTACTCCAGGCCGTCGGCAAACACGTGCTCGGGTTTGTACACGTAGGGCTCATTGCCCGACACACCGATGCTGGCGCGAAACAGCGCGAAATCGCCGATGCGGGCGATCTGCTCGGGACTCGAGCTGAGATCGGCAGCGGCGAGATTGAAGCCGCGGATGGCGCCCGGATCGCCGGCAAAGAGCTCTTGCCCGAAATCGCTCGCTTCCAGACGGAGGTTGCCCGCCATCACCAGTTCGCCACCGGGCAGCCGCACCAAGCCGCTGGGCTCGATGCCGGCGGTCTCGTCGAGCCGCAGCGTGCCCGCCGCACTGCCATCGGTGACATGGATCGATCGCGCGCCGCCGCTGCGCGCGATGAACCACACGCGCGTGCCGTCGCTCACCGGCTCGAGCGGATTGGAACCGACGGCTCCGGCTTCCAGGTCGAGGATGCGTCCAGTGCCCGCGTCGGTGCCGTCGCTGCTGCACGGTTCGAGCTGCGTCAATCCAGCGGGATCGCACGGGTAGAACACGCGCGTGCCGAACGCGATCGTGGTGCGTTGTCTGACCGGTACCTGTGCCAACGTCAACGGCTGCAGTGCTTCCAGGCTCGATGGGAAGCCCGGTGCGAGATCGAGCAGCGGTGCGGTGCCGGGCGCGCTGCCATCGCTGACGAAAAGTTCTACCCCTCGACCTTGCTGCGCGGCCGCGAACAGCAGCGTGCCGTTGCGCTCGATGCCGCCGCGCAGCGCCGTCGAGGCCGTGCCGGGAGCCAGCTCGGCCACTCGAATCAGCGCGTCGCCTGCTGCATTCAGTCGCCACAGTTCTTCGCCTTCGGCCGCAGTCGCACCGGCGATGAACAGCGTGCCTGCCGCCGGCAGCCACGGGCCGATGAATTGCACCACGTCGGCGGGAACCGCGAGTTCGGTCGTGCCTTGCGGCGTGCCATCCGTGCGAAACAGGCGCCGCAGAGAGACCAAGCCAGTGGACGTGCGGGCGAAGAAGTACCCCTGCGCACCGAGAACCGCGAACTGCTCCGGTCCACTGCTGGAGCCATTGTTGCCCGCGAGCGTCTCGGCAAGTCTTTGCGTGCCGGCGACGCTGCCATCGCTGACCCAGGGCTCGTCGCCGCTGACCCCGTCGTTGCCGGAGAACAGCAAACGCTCGCCGAGCGCGATTGCGCGCCGCGGTGCCTCGAACGGGGATCCAACCGGCCCGGGGCCGGCAACGCCGCTGGCCGTGCCGGGTGCAAGGTCGATAACCAGCCGCGTTCCCGCAGCGGTGCCGTCGGTGCGCCACAGCTCGTAACCGGTGTCGCTGCGAAACGCGGTGAAGTAGCCGATCCGCGACGATGCGCTGGGCACGATGCGCGAGATCAGGCTCGAGCCCGGTGCCGAGCCGATATCCGCCAGACGCGTGGTGCCCAGCACGCTGCCGTCGCTGCGCCACAGCTCCAAGTCACCGGACGCGTCGGTGAAACGACCGATAGCCTGCCCGCCGACTGCGGCAAACAGCTGTTCCAGGAAACCGCCACCGCTGCTGCTCAGAATCCGGGTGCCGGCAGCACTGCCGTCGCTGACGGCAAATCGCAGTCCCGCTGCGCTCGCGACGTTGAAGAACAGGCGTGAGCCGGTCGCGACATCCGCGACCAGGAATGCCGATGGCGAGGTTCCCCCACTGCCAGCCAGCAGGTCCGCGACGCGCCGGGTGCCGACAGCGCTGCCATCGGTGCACCACAGCTCGCTACCGCTGCTGCCATCGTCGCCGGCGAAGCAGGTTTCGCCGGCGAAGTTGATGGTCTCGCCCGCGGCGCTGAACCCCGAGGCAGGCTCGATCGTGCTGATCGTGGTGCCATCGGTTGTGCGCAGCTTGCGCGTAGACGAAGCATCGCGCGCAATGAACAGCAGCGAATTTCCGCGCGCGATCAAGCCGCTGGGATCGCTGGATGGGTTCCCTGGGGCGAAGTCGGCCACCAGGCGCGTACCAGCAGGCGTGCCGTCGCTGAGCCACAGCTCACGCCCTGCGGCGCTGTTGGTGGCGGTGAAGTACACGCTGTTGCCGACCTGCGTGTAACGCGTGGGCGTGCTGTCGGCGGCACCGGTCGCGAGATTGCCCAGCGACTGCGTACCCGCAGGCGTGCCATCGCTGACGGAAGGCTCGCAGCCATTGGTGGCATCGCGCCCACCGAAGAACGCGCGAGTGCCGGTCGACGCGCGGCTACCCGGCAGTCCGAGCAGTCCGCAGAAAGCCTTGGAGGCCAGACGCGTCGGCGTCGCCGTGTTCGCGGTGATCGAAAAGATGCCCGAACCCGCCGCGTCGATGGCGCTGAAGATCAGCAGCGGTGGCGCGGTCAACGCCGCGATCGGCGTCGCAGAACTGCTGTCGCCGCCGGGCAACAGGTCGGTCACGCGTCGCGTACCTGCGGGCGAGCCGTCGCTGACCCACAGCTCGAATCCATGCGCGGGATCGCTCGCGCTGAACCACACGCGCCCGTCGAAGGCCACGAGGCCCGTTGGGTTGCTGCCGCTCGAGCCCGGAGCGATGTCGCGAACCAGCACTGCACTGGCGCCCGTGGACAACCACAACTCGCTCCCGTGCTCGGGATCGCTGGCGGCGAACAGCACGCGGCCATCGGCCAGCACGCCGAAGTCGGGACGGCCAAAACCGCCGGGGAAGCTCGAGGTCTGCGGTCCGGGACCGGTTTCGATGTCGGCCAGGCGCTCGATCACCTGGGCGTAGCTGATCGACGCGCACAGTCCGGGCAGCAGGCCGGGAATCAGGCACCATCGCCGCGTTGCAGCCGCGCATGCACGAGGCATCTTGTGCGACTTGCGTGTCGCTTCAGTCCACTGCTCGTTCATTACCGATCCTCTCGCGATCCGATTCACCGCCACCCCTTACGCCACAGCGCCGCTCTCCGATGCCGCACACCGCCGCGAATCCACGCTGCCGGGTCCGATCGCTTCGGCCTCGTGCAGTGCCGCGGCGGTACGACACCTGACATTGCCGGCGACTACTCGAAGCCATTGCTGAAAACCGTATTGATATCGCCGAGCGAAAGCTGCCACAGCTCCGAACCCGATGCGCCATCATTGGCGCGGAAGTACACCGTATTGCCGGCGATCTTCAACCCCTGCGGCGCGCTGCCCGAGGGGCCCGGCGCGATATCGCCGCCGCTGACGTTGGCGAGCGCACCGTTGACCAGCACGCGCAACTCTTCGCCGTCGCTGGCGCGTGCTGCGGTGAATACAACCGCACCGTTGTCGGCCACGCGGAATTGCTGCACGGGCCCCAACGCCAGGCTCGCCGAGTTGTAAGCGCAGCGCGTGCCGGCGGCGGTGCCATCGGACTCGAACAAACGACACGCGGGCTCGGCGCTGCTGGTGGCGCGAAAGTAGACCTTGCCCGGCGCGGCCGCGATGGCAGGTGGATAGTCGCCGAACGCATCAGCCGGTCCGGCGAACAGGTCCGCCACGCGCCGGGTGCCGCTGACGGTGCCGTCGGTGATATAGAGCTCGCGACCCGAGGCGCCATCGGTCGCGGTGAAGAACGCGCGATTACCCTCGCGGGTGATGTCGCCCGGTCCACTGCTGGCCGCCCCTGGATTGATGTCGAGCAAGCGCTGCGTGCCCTGGCCGGTGCCGGTGCTGACCCATATCTCGCGGCCGAACACGCCGTCGTCGGCATCGAAGACCACGCGATCAGCGAGCGCGACGATGTTGCTGCTGCCCGACGAACTCGGGCCGCCGCGGATATCGGCCACAAGACTCGTCTGGTCTGCGGCATCGAGGGTGAACAGCTCGAAGCCCACCGCGGCCTGCGAGCCCGAAAACATCATCCGGTTGCCGAAGGCCGCCAGCGCACGGAAACCAGTGAAGCAGAAGTCTTGAACATTACGGTCCGTGGTCGTGGAAAGATCCGTCACCGGCACCGTGCCCGCTTGCGTGCCGTCGCTGCGGTAGATTTCCACGTCGGTGGAATTGCTGGGCGGGCTGCCGATGAAGTAGGCCGCGCCGTTGCGTTCGATCACGCATTCGGGCCCTCGGATCTCGGGCCGCACCGCGGTGATCGTGGAGGTGCCCGCGCTGGTGGCATCGGTCGTCACGATGCCGCCCGAGCCGCGAAACCACAGCCGGCCGAAGTGCACGCCGCTCTCTGCATTGGTGAAGTCACCCAGATCCTCGCGCGCACCGCCGCCGGTGAGCGGCAGGCTCATCACACTGGCGGTTTGTCCGGGCACGAAGCCGGTGAAGATGAGGCGTTGATTGAACACCGCGACGGGCGCCGCAAACGCGTCGCCGACATCGGAGAGAAGGTTCCCCAGGCCCACGGTCGAGGCTGCCGTGCCCCGGTTGTAGAACGGCTCGCCACCCGAAGCCGTGCCGGCGGCAAAGCTGAGCAGGCTTTCGACGCCGGTGGTCGGGAACACGCCGAGGATCCTGCCCGTGCCCTGGATCGCGCTGCCGGACACCTCGATGGTGCCGGCATTGCTGCCATCACTGATCCACAGTTGATCGGCAAAGCCGAGCAGATAGCGCTGGTTGTTGGCGCTGATTGCCGACCGCGCGCCGGAAGACCCGCCGTCAATACCGCCCGTTCCCGGGACCAGTTCCTTGAGCAGTACCGTGCCGGCGCCGGTGCCGTCGCTGATGAACAGTTCTCGGCCGCTGCTGGGGGTCAGGCCCGTGAATACGAGGCGATTGCCCAGACTGTGCAGATTGGCCGGATCGAGTGCGGTCGAACCCAACGCCGTCGTGCCCCCGACGCTGCCGTCGGTGACGAAGAGCTGATGACTGCTGCCCGTGCGTGCGCTGAAAAAGGTGCGAAACAAGGCGACGTTGAAGGTGACGGCGCCGATCGAACCGGCCGTCCGCAGCTTGATCGCACTGGCGTTGGTGCCTTGCATCACCCACAGCTCGGCGTTGGAGTTGGTGGAATCGCGTATGACGAGGTAGGTGTTTGGGCCCAGCGTCTGCAGTTCGTCCTGGGCGCGGCGCTGGCCATTGGTGGTGAAGGCCGTGAAGGCCGTTTGGCCGCTCGCCGGTGCAGTCGTCGAGGTGTAGTCGAGTGCGAGCACCTCGCGTATGGAGTTGGCGGTGCGCGCGGTCAGGCCTGTTTGCAGGGTGTTGAGTATCGCGAAGCCGAGTGGCTCGGAGGACTGCGGTCCGGGCAGGATGTCGCGTTCCAGCGCCACGGTTGGCGCGGTGCCGACCGTGAGACGCCACAGTTCGCGGCCTTCGGCCGCACGCGTGGCGCTGAAGAACGTGCGCGAGACCACGGTTGTGTTGATCCGGAAGGTGATGCGCTCGAAGCGTGCGGGCACCGAACTTGCCGGGCCGGGATTGATGTCGAACAAGAAAACCGGTGCCGCCGCGCCCGGGCTCAACCGCCACAGCTCGCTGCCGCGCACGCCGTCGTCGGCGGCGAAGTACAGATCGCCGCCTTCGATGTAGAACGACTGCGGCGAACTCGAACAACGCCCCGGACACAGATCGGCGAACGGCCGCGTATTGAGCGCGCTGCCGTCGGTCACCCACAGCTCCGCGCCAGTCTCGTTGGTGGCAGCGACGAAGAAGGTTCGATTGTCGAAAAACACCGCCGCAGCGCCCATGCCGCCTTGGGCCTCGGGATTGGGCCCGGTGTTGAGGTCGGCGAACTGGGTCACCACGTTCTGCGCCCATGCGGCAGGCGCGAGCGCCAACAGGCACAACATGCTCGGCACCAGGTGCCAGGGTCGGTTCATCATCGCGGTCCTCCGCTCGGTCGTTGGCGGCCGCGTCGCGGCCGCCGGGGCAGGTTCGGGCAAGTCAACAGCGACTTGCCGAGGCTCCCC
>JANOEA010000067.1:0-9222 GCA_031412975.1 Pseudomonadota bacterium
CCCTTCCATCCGGCCCGCGCTACTCGCGCGGGCGTTCGGCGGTCCGCGGCGGTGCCGCGGAATGTCCCGCCTCACCCATAAAGGGGGAAGGGAGCAAAGCGGCTTGCGTTGAATCGAAGCGCGGCGCACGAGTTGCTGGACGACAACCCCCTTCCCCCCTTGCGGGGGAAGGGCTGGGGATGGGGGGCGGGGTCTTGCCGCAAGATCGGACCCCCATCCCCACCCTTCCATCCGGCCCGCGCTACTCGCGCGGGCGTTCGGCGGTCCGCGGCGGTGCCGCGGAATGTCCCGCCTCACCCATAAAGGGGGAAGGGAGCAAAGCGGATTGCGTTGAATCAAAGCGCGGCGCACGAGCCGCAGCCACCCGTGGAACAAGCAGAAAAAAGTGCGGAGTCGGCCGATAAGCCGGGTTCTGTTCGACCGCGAAACCCGCCGGCGCGACAGTCATTCATCTGGGCCGCCCGTCACCGGACGGCTCAAGCGACCTACCCGGAAGCAGCGCGGGCCACGCCAATGCTTCCCTATTTGGTCTTGCTCCCGGTGGGGTTTGCCGTGCCGCTGAGTGTTGCCACCAGCGCGGTGCGCTCTTACCGCACCATTTCACCCTTGCCAGCAGGTTGCCCTGCTTCGGCGGTTTGTTTTCTGTTGCACTTTCCGTCGGCTCGCGCCGCCCAGGCGTTACCTGGCACCGTGCCCTGAGGAGCCCGGACTTTCCTCGATGCGCCGAACTCACGCACCGCGACTGTCTGGCCTACTCCGCTCCCCAGTCTAGCCGGTTTGGTCGCAGGCATCGTGGGGCCTGCATTGGCAGCGATCTTGGCGAGCCATCACTTGTGCATTGTGGGAGCTGCCATGGCAGCGACTGGGGCAAGCCATCAGTGCCGCAATCGCCGCCATGGCGGCTCCCACATGGAGGAAAGGGGTGCAGTCGCAAGCCATCAGTGCCGCAGTCGCCGCCATGGCGGCTCCCACATGCAACCACCGGTTGCCTCGACAGCTGTAACGCCCTGTAACCGACGCCCTGAAACGCCCACTTCGCCCGGTTTTCGCCATTGACAGTCTCAGAACCCGAGACTAAGGTGGGCAGTAGTGGTAAATGCGGGGAAAATGTGGGTTTTCTTGGATGACCATGTTTCAGGGCGAGACCGCAATCACGATCGACGAAAAGGGCCGGATGACCATTCCGACCGCTTATCGGGAGCTCGTGGCCGGCGTCTGCGATGGTCGTCTGATCGCGACCTACAACCCGTTCGAGAGTGGTTGTTTGTGGCTGTTTCCGCCCAGGGAGTGGGACACGGTGCGCGACCAGGTGGTCGCACTGCCCACCGCCAAGGCGGTGCACCGCAACCTGCAGATGAAACTGGTCGGTGCGGCCTCGCCGCTGGATGTCGATGGCAATGGCCGCGTGCTGCTGCCTGCCAGCCAGCGCACGGCGGCCGGCATCGAGCGCAAGGCGGTGCTGCTGGGAATGGGTACGCGGTTCGAGCTGTGGAGCGAGACCGCGCACCTGGCCAAGGTCAGGGAAACCATCGGCGAGGAGCAGATCACGCCCGAAATGACGGGCCTGCGCCTGTGAGCGCGACGCCGCAAGCGCGGCGCGCGGCCGGCGAGGGCGCACGCGATCGGGCCGGTGGACCCGCTGTCGTCGGGCATGCTGTCATCGGGCCGGTGGGCGGGCACGTGCCGGTGCTGCTCGATGAAGCGATCGAGGCGCTCGCGGTGCAAGCGAGCGGGATTTATCTCGACGGCACCTTCGGTCGTGGTGGCCACGCGCAGGCGGTGCTCGAACGATTGGGCGACGCGGGACGCCTGCTGTTGATGGACAAGGATCCGGATGCGATCGCGGTCGCGCGCGCGCGCTGGGGCGTCGATCCGCGGGTGCGGATCCGCCACGACAGCTTCGCGCAGCTGGCCGACTGGGAAGAAACCCGCGACGGCCTGGATGGCGTGCTGTTCGACCTCGGCGTGTCTTCGCCGCAGCTGGATGTCGCGCAGCGTGGTTTCAGCTTCCAGTCCGACGGCCCGCTCGACATGCGGATGGACACCACCCGCGGGATCAGCGCGGCGCAGTGGCTCGCGCAGGCGGCCGAACGCGAGATCGCCGACGCCCTGTGGCAGTACGGCGAAGAGCGCGAGAGCCGCCGCATTGCGCGCGCGCTGGTGGCGCAGCGAGCGGAAGCGCCGCTGACCACGACCCGCGAGTTGGCCGAACTGGTCGCCCGCACGCTGCGTTCGCGCGAGCCGGGCAAGCACCCCGCGACGCGCACGTTCCAGGGCCTGCGGATCGTGGTCAACAGCGAGCTCGACGAACTCGCTGCGGGTTTGCAGGCAGCAGTCGCGCGCCTGAAGGCGGGCGGCCGGCTGGCGGTGATCAGCTTCCATTCGCTGGAAGACCGGGTGGTCAAACGCTTCATTCGCGACGAGTCGCGCGCACCGGCCGCAGGCCGCCGCGGTCTGCCGCCGCCGCCGGATGCGCCGTGCCTGCGCCTGCGTGCGCTCGGCGATGCGGTCAAGCCCTCCACGGCCGAGGTCGCACGCAATCCGCGCTCGCGCAGCGCGGTGTTGCGGGTCGCGGAGCGGCTGCCATGAAGCCGGTCGCGCTGTTCGCGTGGCTGGTGCTGCTGGCCGCCGCGGTGATCGGCGCGCTCGGCGTGGTGTATGCGCGCAACGAGAGTCGCCGGCTGTTCGTGGAACTGACCGCGCTGGAGACCGCGCGCGACGAGTTGAACATCGAGTTCGGTCGGTTGCAGCTCGAGCAGGCGACCTGGGCGGATACGAATCGAATCGAAAAGATCGCGCGTGGCGAACTCGGGATGGATTTCCCGGCGCCCGACGCGACCAGGGTGATCCGGCGGTGAGGGGGAAGACCAACGCCATGCACTGCAGACTGCGCAACGCAGCGGGTGCTCGAAGATCGCGTGGACGCGTTCGCGTCCGCGGTGGTCCGGCGTGGGCGCACCTCCGCCGGATCGCCGAACTGCCCGCCAGCCCTCTCGCGCCCCCGCGCGGTGACGCTGTCGCGTGGGTCGTGCGCCGGCGGGGCTGCCGATGAGACAAGGCCCCGCGTCCGCAATCAAGACTCCGCAAGTCCGCACGCGCCTGCGCGTGCAGGGACTCGCGATGCTGCTGGTGCTCGGCTCCACCGCGCTGATCGTGCGCGCGGTCGACCTGCAGGTGGTGCGCAAGGACTTCTACCGGGACCAGGGCGAGCAGCGCTTCGTGCGCGAGCGCGCGATCCCGGTCTCGCGCGGCATGATCGTCGACCGCAACGGCGAGCCGCTGGCGGTATCCACGCCGGTGGAGTCGATCTGGGCGCAGCCCGCGCAGCTGCTCGCGCATCGCGACCGGATCGGCGAGCTGGCGCTCGCGCTCGGCGTCGATGCGGCCGACTTCGAGCGTCGGCTGGAGGATCGCGCGGGCAAGGAGTTCGTGTACCTGCGCCGCCACCTCGCGCCCGACGAGGCCGCGCGGATCATGGCGCTCGACGTACCCGGCGTGAACGTGCAGCGCGAGTTCCGCCGTTACTACCCGGCCGGCGAGATGCTCGCCCACGTGCTCGGCTTCACCAACATCGACGATCACGGACAGGAAGGCCTCGAGCTCGCCTTCGACGACTGGCTGACCGGCACGCCGGGCCTCAAGCGGGTGATCCAGAACCGCCGCGGCGACGTGGTCGAGAACGTCGAGCTGATGCGCGAGGCGCAGCCGGGCCGCGACCTGCGCCTGTCGATCGATCGCCGCCTGCAGTACCTCGCGTATCGCGAACTGGTCGCGGCGGTGTCCGAGCACCAGGCGCGCGCGGGCAGCATGGTGATCATCGACGTGCGCAACGGCGAGATCCTCGCGATGGTCAACTGGCCGTCGTTCAATCCCAACGCGCGCGGCAACAGCGACCCGCAGGCGCGACGCAACCGCGCGGTCACCGACGTGGTCGAGCCAGGTTCCGTGGTCAAGGCCCTGACCATCGCGGCCGGACTCGAGAGCGGCAAGTTCAAGCCCGAGACGATCATCGACACCACGCCGGGCTGGATGCCGGTGGCCAACCACGTGGTGCGCGATGTGCGCAACTTCGGGCCGATCGACCTGACCCGCGTATTGACCAAGTCGAGCAACGTGGCCGCCACGCGCATCGCGATGCAGCTCGGCGAGGACCATCTGTACGACATGTTCCATCGCTTCGGCTTCGGCCAGGCGACCGGCTGCGGTTTTCCCGGCGAGTCGGCGGGCGTGCTGGTGCCGACCAGCGGCAAGAGCCTGGTCGAGAAAGCCACGCTGTCGTACGGCTATGGACTGTCGGTGACCCCGCTGCAGCTTGCACAGGCCTATGCGGCGATCGGCAATCGCGGGCGCTTGCGCGCGCCGACCTTCGTCGCCGGCAGCGTGTCCAGCGATGCCGCGGTGCTCGATCCGCAGATCGCGCGCAGCGTGATCGAGATGCTCGGCCACGTGGTGACCGAGGGCTCCGGCAGCAAGGCCGCGGTGCCGAACTACCTGGTCGCGGGCAAGACCGGCACCTCGCGCAAGGCCACGGTCGGCGGCTACCAGAGCCGCTACATCAGCGTGTTCGCAGGCCTGGTTCCGGCGTCCGCGCCGCGCCTGGCCGCAGTGGTGGTGATCGACGATCCGCAGGGTGAGTCGTACTACGGCGGCCTCGTCGCAGCCCCGGTGTTCGGCCGCGTGATGCCCGGCGCACTGCGCTTGTTCGACGTGACCCCCGACAACCTGATGCCCACCACAGCCGGCATCATGCCCAGTCCGTTCAGCGCGCCGGTGATCCCGAACGAATCGGCCGACGACTCGGCGTACGCCGAAGCGGTGCAGCCATGAGCGGCATGCCGCGCACGCTGCAGTCGATGATCGAGGGCCACGCCGATGCCGGCAGCGCGGGCGTGCTGCCGGTATCGGGTTTGTGCATGGACAGTCGCGCGGTGGTAGCCGGCGACGTGTTCGTCGCGCTCGCCGGCTCGCGCGGGCACGGTATGGAACATGCTGCCGCTGCCCTCGTGCGTGGCGCGAGCGCGGTGCTGTTCGAGCCGCCCGCGGTGCCCGCGGAACTGCCGATTCCGGTCATCGGCGTGCCCGGATTGCGGCGCAAGCTGGGCACCATCGCCGATCGCTGGTACGGCTCGCCGTCGCAGGCGCTGACCGTGACCGGCATCACCGGTACCAACGGCAAGACCTCGACCGTGCAGTTGCTGGCGCAGGCGTTGAGCCTGCTCGGCCGCAGCGCCGCGACCATCGGCACGCTGGGCGCGGGCCTGTACGGCGCGACCAGCGATGGCGAACGCACCACGCCCGACGTGATCTCGGTGCACCGCCTGCTCGCGCAGTTCGCGGCCGCCGGCGCTGCGCACGTGGTGATGGAGGTTTCCTCGCATGCGCTCGATCAGGGTCGGGTCGACGCGGTCGCGATCGACATCGGTGCGTTCACCAACCTTACCCGCGACCACCTCGACTACCACGCCACGATGGAGAACTACTACGCGGCCAAGGCGCGCTTGTTCCAGCGCGACGGCATGGCCACGGCGGTGATCAACCTCGACGATCCGGCGGGCCGCAAGCTGCTCGCCGACGGCCCGCGTGCGGCGCAGGTCCTGACCTGCAGTGCGGCCGGCGAGACTGCTGCGGACCTGCGCGCGTTGGGCCTGCAAGCCAGCGCGGCCGGCATCCACTTCGTCATCGAAACGCCGTGGGGCAGCGGCGCGCTGCGCTCGCCGCTGCTGGGTCGATTCAATGTCGACAATTTGCTTACGGTCGCGGCCTGCCTCGGCGCGCTCGGCATTCCGTTCGAGCACATGCATGCGGTGCTCGGCCAGCTGGCGCCTGTCGCCGGTCGCATGAACCGCATCGGTGGCGACGGCAGCGCGCCGCTGGTGGTGATCGACTACGCCCACACCCCCGATGCGCTCGAGCAGGCGCTGCAAAGCCTGCGCGCGCATACCGCCGGGCGCCTGCTGTGCGTGTTCGGCTGCGGTGGCGAACGCGATGCCGGCAAACGGCCGCAGATGGGCGCGATCGCCGAACGCCTGGCCGACGTGGTGGTGGTCACCGACGACAACCCGCGCGGCGAAAGCGGCGATGCGATCGTGGCCGCGATCCTCGCCGGCCTCGAGCAGCCCGATCGCGCGCGCATCGAGCGCGAACGCGGCCGCGCGATCGCGCTGGCCGTCGCGATGGCCGGGCCCGCCGACACCGTGTTGATCGCCGGCAAGGGCCACGAGAACTACCAGGAAGTATCCGGCACCCGGCGTGCGTTCGACGACCTGCAGCGCGCGCGTGAAGCGCTGGAGGCCAGCGCATGATCCGCGAGCGCCTCGCCAACGCCGCTGCATGGATGGGTGGCTCGCTGCTCGGCAACGATGCCGCCTTCGCCGGCGTGTCCACCGACAGCCGATCGGTGCCGGCCGATGCGCTGTTCTTCGCCCTGCGCGGCGAGCATTCGGATGGCCACGCCTATGTGGCCGATGCGGCGCGCCGCGGCGCGATCGCTGCCGTCGTGCAGCGACCGCAGGGCGAGGCGGGCATCGCGCAGATCGTGGTCGCCGACACGCTCGGCGCGTTGGCCGAACTCGCGCGCCAGTGGCGCCAGCGGCTGCCCGCGCGGGTGGTGGCGGTCACCGGCTCCAACGGCAAGACCACCACCAAGACGCTGATCGCGTCGATCCTCGCGCTCGCGGGTCGTGCCGCGGCGACGCCGGGCAACTTCAACAACGAGATCGGCCTGCCGCTGAGCGTGCTCGCGCTCGACCGCGAAGTCGATTACGCGGTGCTCGAAATGGGCTGCGGCAAGCCCGGCGACATCCACTACCTGGTACGCATCGGCCTGCCGCAGGTGGCGATCGTGACCAATGTCGGCCCCGCGCATCTGGAGCGCCTCGGCAGTGTCGAAGGCGTGGCGCGCACCAAGGCCGAGATCTACGAAGGACTCGGCGGCGACGGCACCGGCGTGGTCAACGCCGACGATGCCTTCGCGCCGTTCTTCCGCGAGGTGCTCGGCTTGCGCGCACGGATCGAATTCGGACTCGACGCGGTGTGTGCGGTGACCGCGAAGGAGCTTGCGCTGGGCGAGCGCAGCCAATTCACGCTGGTCACGCCAGCCGGCGAAACCGCGATCGATCTGGGCCTGCCGGGTCGCCACAACGTGATGAATGCGCTCGCTGCGGCAGCCGCTGCCCATGCGTTGCAGATTCCGCTGGACACCATCAAGCGCGGCCTCGAATCGGCGCGGGATGTGGGCGGGCGCCTCACGCGCCACGTCGCGCCGCAGGGTTGGGTGCTGTTCGACGACAGCTACAACGCGAATCCGGCCTCGGTGCTGGCCGGGATCGCGACCCTGCTCGCCGGTGCCGATGGCGGCGCAGCGTGGCTGGCGCTGGGCGACATGAAAGAGCTCGGCTCGCGCGAGGCCGCAATGCACGCCGAGGTCGGTCGGCAGGCGCGCGAGATGGGCATCACGCGGATGTTCACCGTCGGCCCGCTGGCCGCGCATGCAGCCGCCGCGTTCGGCCCGCAGGCGCAGTCGTATCCGGATCGGGCGAGCCTCGCTGCCGATCTTGCGCGCGCGCTGCGCCCCGGGGTGCGGGTGCTGGTCAAGGGCTCGCGCAGTTCGGGCATGGAGCGGGTGGTCGGCGCGGTGCTGCAGGCGCACGGCATGCACGCGCAGGAGAGCGACCATGCTGCTTGAACTCGCGCGCCTGCTCGAACAGCAGTTCAGCGGCTTCAACCTGTTCCAGTACCTCACGTTCCGCTCGATCCTGTCGGCGCTGACCGCGCTCGGCGTGTCGCTGCTGCTGGGCCCGCGCTTCATCCGCAAGCTCGCGTCGATGAAGGCCGGCCAGCCGATCCGCGACGACGGTCCGAAGAGCCACTTCTCGAAGGCCGGCACCCCGACCATGGGCGGCACCCTGATCATCACCGCGATCAGCGTGGCGACCCTGCTGTGGGCGGACCTTTCGAATCGCTACGTGTGGATCGTGCTGTTCGTGATGTTCGGCTTCGGCTTCGTCGGCTGGCTCGACGACTGGCTGAAACTGGCCAAGAAGAATCCGAAAGGCCTGTCTGCGCGCTGGAAATACCTGTTGCAGTCGGTGTTCGGCACGATCGCGGCGCTGTGGCTGTACCTCACCGCCGACGTGCCGGCCGCCACCACGCTGATCGTGCCGGTGATCAAGGAGATCGCGATCCCGCTCGGCCTGCTGTTTCCGGTGATGGCGTATTTCTGGATCGTCGGTTTCTCCAACGCGGTGAATCTCACCGACGGCCTCGATGGGCTGGCCATCGTGCCCTCGGTGATGGTCGCCGGCGCGCTCGGCATCTTCGCCTACGTCGCGGGCAACAGCGTATTCAGCGAATACCTGCAGGTGCCCTATGTGCCCGGTGCGGGCGAGCTGTCGATCATCTGCGGCGCACTCGCGGGCGCAGGACTGGGCTTCCTGTGGTTCAACACCTATCCCGCGCAGGTGTTCATGGGCGATGTCGGCGCACTCGCGGTGGGCGCGGCGATCGGCACCATCGCGGTGATCACCCGCCAGGAGCTGATCCTGGTGCTGATGGGCGGTGTGTTCGTGATCGAGACGCTGTCGGTGATCCTGCAGGTGGCCAGCTTCAAGCTGACCGGTCGGCGGATCTTCCGGATGGCGCCGATCCACCACCACTTCGAACTCAAGGGCTGGCCCGAGCCGCGCGTGATCGTGCGCTTCTGGATCATCAGCGTGGTGCTGGTGCTGATGTCGCTCGCCACGTTGAAGGTGCGCTGAGATGACCTTCGACTGGCGCCAATCGGTACAGGCCCTGCGCCGCGAGGAGCTCACCGGCGAGTACGATTTGCCGCTGCTGCTGGCTTCGCTCACGCTGGCCGCCTTCGGCCTGGTGATGGTGGCCTCGGCATCGATCGCGATCGCCGATGCCGACGGCCTGCGCGCATTCCACCACCCGATCCGGCAGGCGGTGTTCCTCGCCATCGGCGCGGTGCTCGCGGCGATCGCGATGCGCATGCCGCTGGCGACGCTCGAGCGCAACAGCCGCCTGATGCTGCTGGTGATCCTGCTGCTGCTGCTGGCAGTGCTGGTGCCGGGCCTGGGTCGCCGCATCAACGGCGCATCGCGCTGGCTCAACCTCGGTGTCATGGGCTTCCAGGTGGTCGAAGCGGTCAAGCTGCTGCTGATCGTGTACCTGGCCAGCCACCTGGTGCGTTTCTCGACCCGCGTGCGTACCTCGATGGTC
>JANOEA010000068.1:0-22881 GCA_031412975.1 Pseudomonadota bacterium
CGGTGGCGGTGCCGGCGCCGCCACCGGAAGCACCGTACCAGCAGGTGCCGTCACGGTACTGCTGCAGCCGCTGCTCGGTCTCCGCGGTCTGCTCCATCGCCACCGCATCGATCTGCGCTTCGATCGCCTCGGCGGTGCGGCCTGCTTCGCAATAAGCGGCAGCGAGCGTATCCAGGCGTGCGCCGATCACCGACTCGTGCAGCGGCACCGCGCGCGCCTGCGCGACCGACTGTTCGGCCAGTTCGATCGCGAGCTCGCCATTGCGGCACGCCGGATCCGGACTGGTCGCGAGCACCCAGGCCAGGTTGTTGCCGGAATCGGGATAACCCAACTCATGCGCGCGCAGCGACCACTTCGCGGCCGCCGTGCAATCGACCGGAAAACCGCCCTCGCCGGACACGTGGAAACCGGCCATCAGGTCCATCGCCGCCGCGTGGCCGCCTTCGGCGCTGGCTGTCAGCAGTCGAGCCGCGTCCGCTTCGCGCGCCGGCTGTTCCTCCGCATACAGCCGCACCGCAACCCGCACCGCTGCATCGGCATCGCCGCGCGCTGCGAGCAGGTCGTCGAGCGCGTTGCCCGCAGCCAGCCGCTCGGCGTACGCGCCCGCGACGTTGCGCGAGCGCGGCGACCGGTAGGCTGGCGCTTCGGTGAACCCGTCGATGAGCGCCGACTCGCTCGCGGGATCGGCGGCTGCGGAATCTGCGGTCTTCGCAGCACCGATCGTAAAGCGCTGCTCGAAACCGACCCGCGCGGGACGATCCGCCTCCAGCACCGCTTCGCGCCATGCGCGATCGTGCACCGCGGCCAAATCGAACCACGCGGGATCGTGCTTCGCCCTCGACCCGGTGTCGGCGAACCACACGAGGTTGAGCAGTTCGTCGAGCTCCGCCACCCAACCGCTTTCGCCACGCTGCCAGTACAGGCGGGTCGCGATCGGCCGGCCGTTCCAGGTGAGTGCCGATGCCGCGACGTCGCGCTGCACGCTACTGACCTGGATGCCGAGTCCGTCGAACAGTGCACCCCAGGTCGGCTGGTTGCGCAAGCAGTCGCGCAACAACAGACGTTCGGCGGCATCCGCCGCCAGTTCCACACCCAGCTGCTGCGCATCCTCGAACGCGGTACGACCGATCGACGCGGCCGCGATCGCCTGCAGCAGCTTCGCGCTGGCTTGCGGCTCGGCGCCGACGCGCCCTGCCAGATGATGCGCAAGACTGGCCACTTGCGCGCCGACTCCCGCCGCAAGCCGCCCGAGCCGCTCCGGATCGCAGGTCGCGAATGCAAACTGGGTTTCGCTCCATTGCAGTGCCAGCGCGGTGGCGGTGGCGGGATCCGCGGGCTGGGCCGCCTGTGCGGTCGGTTCCACCATCGTGGACGCCGCGATTGGCGCGCTGATGAACAACCCGGCGAACATCACCGCACGCACGAGATTGCGGACGTGGCGGCTGGATGCAGCGATTGGCCCCACAACGATCGGACCAGCGGATGCCGAATGCGCGAAGAAAATTCCGCGACCCCTGCCGCGCATGTTGTTGGACTGATGCATCGCGCCTACAACACCGCTCCGCGCTTGATCACCATATCGAGTTCACGCAGCTGGGTCAGCAGCGCTTCCATCTGCCCCAGCGGCCACGCGTTGGGACCATCCGACAGCGCCTTGTCGGGATCCGGATGGGTTTCCATGAACACTCCCGCGACGCCGACCGCCACCGCCGCGCGCGACAGCGCGGGCACGAACTCGCGCTGGCCGCCGGACTTGTCGCCCTGCCCGCCCGGCAGCTGCACCGAATGGGTGGCGTCGAACACCACCGGGCAACCGGTGTCGCGCATGACCACCAGCGAGCGCATGTCGGAAACCAGGTTGTTGTAGCCGAAACTCGCGCCGCGTTCGCAGACCATGATCTGCTGGTTGCCGACCGCCTGCGCCTTGAGCGCGACGTTCTTCATCTCCCACGGCGACAGGAACTGGCCCTTCTTGATGTTGACCGGCTTGCCCGCACGCGCGACGTTCTGGATGAAATCGGTCTGCCGGCACAGGAACGCCGGGGTCTGCAGCACGTCGACCACCGCCGCGACCTCATCGAGCGGCGTGTACTCGTGCACGTCGGTCAGCACCGGCACGCCGATCTGGCGCTTGACCTCGGCCAGCACCTTCAGTCCCTCTTCGAGACCCGGGCCGCGAAAGCTCGTTCCCGACGAGCGATTGGCCTTGTCGAAGCTGGACTTGAAGATGAACGGGATGCCGAGCCGGGTGGTGATTTCCTTCAACGTACCTGCGGTGTCGAGCTGCAACTGCATCGACTCGATCACGCAGGGCCCGGAGATCAGGAAGAACGGTTGCTGCAGTCCCACTTCAAAACCGCACAATTTCATGCTGCTGCCTCGGTGCCGAGTCGATGCGCACGTTGCGCGCGCGCCGCGCGCACGAAGCCGTAGAACAGCGGATGGCCGTCGCGCGGGGTGGAGGTGAATTCCGGATGGAACTGGCAGGCCAGGAACCACGGGTGGTCGGGCAGTTCGATCATCTCGACCAGCAGATCGTCCATCGAGCGGCCGCAGATCACCATGCCGAGGTCTTCGAAGCGCTGCCGGTAGTGGTTGTTGAACTCGTAGCGATGGCGATGGCGTTCGCTGACCACGTCCTTGCCGTACAGCTCGCGCGCGAGCGTGCCGGCCTTGAGGCGGCAATCCTGCGCGCCCAGTCGCATCGTGCCGCCCTTGTCGGAACTCTCGTCGCGCTTCTCCAACTCGCCGGTGGCAGTGCGCCACTCGGTGATCAATGCGATCACCGGGTGCGGAGTGGCGCGATCGTTCTCGGTGCTGTTGGCGCCAGCCAGGCCCGCGACGTGGCGCGCGAAGTCGACCGTGGCCGCGTGCATGCCGTAGCAGATCCCGAAGTACGGAATGCGGTTCTCGCGCGCGTGCCGCGCGACCATCACCTTGCCCTCGAAGCCGCGCTTGCCGAATCCGCCCGGCACCAGGATCGCGTCGGCGCCTTCGATCAACGACACGCCCTTGCTCTCGACGTCCTCGGCCTCGACCCAGCGCAGGCGCACTTCGGTGCCCTGCTTGAGGCCACCGTGGCGCAGCGCCTCGCCCAACGACTTGTAGGCATCCTTGTGGTCGACGTACTTGCCCGCGATCACGATGTCGACCACGCCGCGCGGATGCTCGACCGCATGCACGGTGCGCTCCCACTCCGACAGATCGGCAACCGGCCTGGCCTTGAGCTTGAGATGGTCGACCGCGATCTGGTCGAGCCCCTGCTCGTGCAGCCACAGCGGGATGCGGTAGATGCTCTCGTGGTCGACCGCCGAGATCACGGCTTTTTCGGGCACGTTGGTGAACAGCGCGATCTTGCGCCGCTCGGACTCCGGCAGCGGCTGCTCGGCGCGGCACAGCAGCACGTCGGGCTGGATACCGATCGAGCGCAGTTCCTTGACCGAATGCTGGGTCGGCTTGGTCTTGATCTCGCCGGCGGCCTTGATGTACGGCACCAGGGTCAGGTGCATGAACAGCGTCTTGTCGAGCCCGCGCTCCATCCGCATCTGGCGGATCGCCTCGAGGAACGGCAGCGATTCGATGTCGCCGACCGTGCCGCCGATCTCGACCAGCGCCACGTCGAAACCCGCGGTCGCCTCGTCGATGCAGCGCTTGATTTCGTCGGTGATGTGCGGGATCACCTGCACGGTGCCGCCGAGGTAATCGCCGCGACGCTCCTTGCGGATCACGCTCTCGTAGATGCGCCCGGTGGTGATCGCGTTCTTCTGCGCCAGCCGCGTGCGCACGAAGCGCTCGTAGTGCCCGAGGTCGAGGTCGGTCTCGGAGCCGTCGTCGAGCACGTAGACCTCGCCGTGCTGGTACGGGCTCATCGTGCCCGGATCGACATTGATGTAGGGGTCGAGCTTCATCATCGTCACGCGCAGCCCGCGCGCTTCGAGGATCGCCCCGAGCGAGGCCGCAGCAATGCCCTTGCCCAGCGACGACACCACGCCGCCGGTCACGAAAATCAGGGGAGTCATGGAAAAGCCGCCTTGGGGCTGCCGCGAAGTGCCGATTCTAGCGGATACGGGTGGGGCGCCGGAACGTGTGGAAGCGCCAGGTGAGTCGTGGCAGACTACGCAACCCACTGCCGCGGCAGCAATTTTGCCCGATGATCGGGCGTGCGCTGCGCGTGCGCCTCGGCTGAACAGCCCTCGCAGGTCGACGGACCAACCTGTTCTTGACCCGCGACCGTGGTGCGGACTCGCCTGCCACCGTCGCTCAACGCTTCAGCCCACCGCCCGAAACATCGACCCGCTCGGCGAACTGCGTTGGGAAGTGCTGGACTCGGAGCTTCCCTGTCACTCCTCTCGGCCAGCAGTCTCGCCCGACGACCCACCGGTATCGAGGACGGTTCGGGTGCATTCACAACCCGTTGCCGTCGGGCGTATCGCTGCCGTCGAGCGTTCCGAGAGTTATCCGATTGATCTGAATGCAGTTTTCTGCACGCCTCGATCATCGGTGCGAGTCAGCGGTGACCGGGTTTTTGGGTGCGGATCATGGATGTCCCGGTTTCGCCCTCCCGGTTTCGCCTCCCGGTTTCGGCCGGTTTCGACGCTCGGAATCACTCCGCCGGCTTGACCTCGATGGCCACTGCTTCGGAGAAGGTCACGATCACTTCATCGCCGGCCTTGAGCTTGGCGATATACGCCTTCGCTTCCGGGCGCGTGACGGTGATGGATCGCACCTGCCTGTCGGCGGCAAAGAACTTGACGGTGTTGGCGGCGGCATCGACAGAAACGATGGTGACAGGAAGGGTCTTGACGGCAGCGAGGACTCCACCCGGGCGTGCACCGGCGTCGGTCCTGCCGGCTCCCAGATCAATCGTTGCCTCGGTAGAGTCGCCCGGCTTGCGCATCTGCGCGCCGATCGCCTCGAAGTAGCTGACGGTCACGCGGTCGCCCACCTTGACCTGTGGCAGGTTGCGCACCGCCGCTGAGGCTTCCATGGATATCTCTTCACCCGCATCGGTCGTGAGCGTGAACGTGCGCGTGGCGGCGTCGATCTTCGTCACCGTGGCCGACGCCCGGACCGTGTTGGAAATGTTCAGCGGCGCGGGCGGTGAATCTGGCGCTGCCTTGGGTGCTGTCGTCGGCGCCGTTGCGCAGCCTGCAATCAGCAGTGTTCCGGCCAGTGCGATGAAAAGCTTGTTCATGGGAAATACGGTCCTTCAATGGGGTCGGGGCAAGGGTTTTTCCTGGGCCGCAATGTACCAGAACTGGCCTTCTGGATCGTCCGGCGTGCAATTCTGACCAAAGCAAGTACGGGGTCGGATTCACATCCTGCGGGCTGTGAACCCGACCTCTTGCTTCTGGTCACCGGATCCGGTGCTATCAATCACTGACCAAGCGGTTCGAGCGGTTCGGGGACATCCGGCATCAGCGGTTCGGGGACATCCACAACCCGATGCCGTCGGGCCCGAAGCTGCCACCCAGCGGACCGAGAGTTTTCCGATTGATCCGAATGACGTTTTCTGCGCGCCTTGATCATGGGTGCGCATCAGCGGTGACCCGGTTTCGCGCGTGCGGATCCTGGGCACGGGTGTAAAGCGCGTCGGACGCATCGGGAGACGCAGTGATAGAAGCATGGAACGACGGGATCGACGATCTGGCGGCGGGGAGAGTTCATTGCGCCAGTTTGCCCCGAGCAACATGCCGAGGATGTAGGAAACCAGAGCGTTGCACTGCAGGAGACCGGCTGGAGTGTGGATGTCCCGGATTGGATTCCGCACTACCCAACCCACGGATCGGCTCAGGTTTTTCGGCCCGGAACGCCGATCGCAGCGGTGGTGAAGTGCTCAGCACCAGGCTCCGAACCGGGGAGCGGGGCTTCGACCTCGATCCTTGCGACTCGCGACTTCGGGCGCGCCACTCCACTCGCGGCGCGCCGGCGCCTCACTCGCGCCGGTCCCGCTGGAACGGCAGTTCTGCTACCCGCCACGATGCCCACGCCACGGATATCGAGATCGCCAGTGCCAGCAGCAGCGCCATCGGCGTGCCAAGGCTGTCGAACAGTCCCTGCCGCTGCATCATCTCGAGCACCGGGTAGTGCCACAGGTAAAGGCTGAAGCTGATCGCGCCGATCCATCGCAGCACACGCGAACCGAGCAGCCTGGTCGGCAGCGAGTTCGCGCCCGCCGCGCCGAACACCACCATCGCCAGCAGCAGCGCGACCCAGGTCTGGTGCACCAGCAGATAGGGATAGTCCACTCGCACGTAGATGTCGCCACGCGTGATCAGCCACGGCACGAATGCCACCAACGCGGCAATCCCGACCCAGAATGCCCAAGCGCGTTGCCAACCAGCGACATCCACATGACGGTGCGCGAGTGCAGCCAGGATGCCGAGCGTGAACTGGTCCCAGCGAGCACCGAGTCCGATGATCGATGGATAGGCGAAAACGCCGGTGCGCTGCTCGATCAACCACTCGTAACACAACGCGCGAAAGCTGAGCACCGACACCAGCACCAGGGCCAGCACGAGCCACCACCGCGAACGACCCAGGACCCAACAGACGACCGGGAGCATGAAATAGAACCACCATTCCACCGGCAGCGACCAATAGACCGGATTGATCACGGCCGGGTCTCTGACCCACGGCGCCAGGAACAGCCCGTGCACCAGTGCGGCGGAAATACCGAAATCGCGTGCGCTGTCCCACGCGAGGCCGAGCACGAGCAGCACTGCAATCTGCAACCACAGCGCGGGAATCACGCGCCTCACGCGGCGCAGCACATAGACCGGAATTGCGGGCCAGGGTGCGAGTCCTGCGTTGGCCGCGAGGAACGGCTGCGAAAGCAGGAAGCCCGACAGCACGAAAAACAGATCCACGCCGAGCCAACCGGCGGCAGCCAATGCGTGCAGCGGGTAGCCGACGCCCGGAACCGTGAATTGCGGGCCACCTGCGAACTGCCACAGGTGGAAGATCAGCACCGCAGCTGCCGCGACCCCGCGCAACCCGGTCAGCGCCGGCAGGTGTTGCGCGCGACTGCTTTGTGTCATTGATGCAGGTCCGGGGCAAGGCGGCATTATGCATCGGCACGGGACGCCGCATGGCGGGCCAGGCGGGTTCGACGCCGGGTGCACCTGCGTGGCTTGCCGTGCGGGGCCTGAGCTCGCTCTTCGCCGCGCCCAACTCCGGGCGCGCCACCACCCCTCACCCGCGATCAATCCCCAACGGCATCCCGCGCATCCTCCTCGACGGCGTCAATCACACATCCCACCCTCCACGCAGTGCCCGGCACCAACACCCGGTCGCGCCGATTCGCGCGCCCCGCGGCCCGCACCTGTGCCGCATCGATGCAACTGCCGGCCGGCACGCGGAGGGCCATCACCCAGTGGGGCTGCGGCGACTGCGCGAGGGCGATTCGAGGGCGATTCGGGGACATCGGCGATTCGGGGACATCCACAATCAGGCGATTCGGGGACATCCACAATCCGATGCCGTCGGGCCCGAAGCTGCCACCATGCGGACCAAGAGTTATCCGATTGATTTGAATGACGTTTTCTGCGCGTCTTGTTCATGGGTGCGCATCGGGGCGACTCGGTTTCGTGCGCGCGAATCATGCGAACGGAGGTCCCGGTTTCGCTTGGGTGTCCCGGTTTCGTGCCGCTTTCGCGGTTTCGCCCGTCCCGGTTTCGCCTGATGTGCGGCACCGTCACGTAGGACCTTCGGGCCAACGTGACCTACGTCCCCTTGATCGACGCGACTCCAGCGCCAGCGGCAGCCACGACGCTCAAAGGTCATGCACGGCCGGCGTTGCCACCCAGCCGCCATCGACGCCGCCGGGCAGCATCTGTCCGACGTCTTCACCGACTTCCTCGTCAATCAGCTTGTTCAGCTTGGCATTCATCGCCAACAGCAAGTCCGCGTTCTTCTGCCGATCCTGCGCCAGATTGTCGAGCTCGAACGGGTCGCTCTGGTGATCGAACAACTCGACATCGTTGAGTTCGAACAACTCCTCGAGCGTGGTCGGGCGGTTGTGCTGCTTGGGCGAAAAGTAGCGAGTGAACTGGTAGCGGCCGTCGAACACGCCGCGGATGGCGCCGCGCTTGCGCATGTCGGGGTGCAGACCCGCTTCCTTGAGTTTCGCCGGCCCGCCCTGTTTCAACAAATCGCGCGCCTTCAGCAGGAAGTTGCCGTCCAACGAAGCGAACATGTTGAAGCAGTAGAGTTGGCCATCACGAACCGAGGCGAGATCCGCCTTTTCCGGCGCAGCGAGCGCCGACGAGAAGTCCTTGCCGGGAAGATCCCCGGTGAGCGCCGCTTTCTGCTCCGCGCTCGCGTTGGTGAGCGAAATCAGCGTCGGCGCGAGGTCGAGGTGCGTGGTCACCGCTTTGCAGCGCTTGCCGCCCGCGTAGGCCGGATGCGACACGATCAGCGGCACGTTGTTCTGCTCGCGGTAGGTGGTGGCGCCCTTGCCGCTCAGCTGGTGCGCGCCGCCGAGTTCGCCGTGGTCTGCAGTCAGGATCACGATAGTGTTGTCGAGCAAGCCGCGGTCTTCCAGTTCGTCGAGCACCGTCATGATGTGACGGTCGACGTCGCGCAGCGCGTTGAGGTAGAAGTTGTGCCGCTTGCGCCAGCGCCACTCCTCGTCCACCGGGATCGGCCCGGTCATCGCGTCGTTGCCCAGCGTGTGGTCGGTATGCGCGGCCGGGCGGCCGGGCGCGTCGACCGGTTGCGAAAAGCTGGTCGGAAGTTCGAAGTCCCACTGCCTGGCGTACATCGCGTGCGCCGGGTCGCCGGCGAGGTGGCTGAGCGCGTTCTTGCCCTGGACTGGCTGACCCGGCTCGTCGGTGTTGTAGAACATCACGTCGTGCGGGTTGACGAGGTTCACCGCGAGGAACCAGGGCTTGCGCTGCTGCGCCAGTTCGGCCGCCTTGCCGCGCAGCCAGCTGGCCGCCGCGGCGGCGATCATGCCGTCGTGCAGATAGCCGCCCTGGGTGTGGGCGATGATGTCGCCGATCCCGAGGTAATCGGAAAAGCCGTACGCCTCCATCTCCTTGGTGAAGATCCTGGTCGGCGCGTCGAGCTTGTTTTCGGTCTCGAACTCCCGCATCAGGTGCCACTTGCCCTTGTAGGCCGTGTAGTAACCGGCTTCGCGCAGCAGATGCCCGAGCGTCTTGATGTCGGTCGACATGCTCTGCATCCACGGAAAGTTCGTGTTGTCGAACATGCGCGTCTGCTGGATATGGCGGCCGGTGTAGATCACCGAGCGCGAGGACGTGCACACGCAGGAGTTGATGCGATGGTTCTCGAACACCACGCCGCGCTGCGCCAGCCGCTCGTGGGCCGGCAGGCGGTAGTCGGCCGGCAGTTCACCGGCGCGGAAATGGCGCTCCTGGTCGGTCAGGATGAAGACGATGTTGTAGGGTTCGCCTGCCGCTCGATCGTTGTTTGCCATGAGTTGGATTCCGAGTTGACGGGAGCGCCGGTGCACCGCTGCGCGGCACACCGGTCTACGATCACCCTCCGATCAAGGCTAGAACCTGAACACGTAGCCGACGATCGGCCCGGACATCACCAGATCGACGGTCTCGCCGCTGCCGGTTTCGAGGTCGATGGCCATGTAGCGATAACCGAAGGCCCAACTACCGCCGCCGCCGGTGCGGTACTGCAGGATCGCGCTGGTATTGAAGCCCCCCTCGGTGTCGCCGAAGGATCCATCGCCACGCAAAGTCAGACCCCAGCTCTCGTTGAATCTGGCGGTGTAACGCGCACCGACCATCGCGTCGGTGAACGACCTTTCCAGCGTACGCCGTTGATCGGGAAGCGCCGGATTGGTCAGGTCGAACTTCAGATCGACTTCGACATCGAGGTAGCGCAGACCCGCGAACGCTTCAAAGCCGGTGTAGCGCTCATCGCCCGGACTCCACACTGCCGCCAGTTCGAAGATCGTGGTGTCGAGCGAGGCGTCCAGCGAGAACGCGTCGCGATCGCTGTCGTCGGACAAGGCCAGATAGGTGTAGTCGGTCATCAGGCCGAACTGGTCGCCCTGTCCTTCGGCGTGAATCTGGAACGCAAAGTCGAGCTTGTCGACGATGTCGGAAAACTTGGTCTCGGTGCCGACCGGTTGGCCCCGAACCTGCGTATCCGTGGTGACCTGGGTTCCCCACAAATACGGCGCCACCGCCCAATCCCAGGAGCTATCCGCCGCATGGACCGGGCTGATGGCGACAGCGGAGATCATCGATGTGGCCAATGCCTGCAGCAGCACGTTTCTGGTTTGCATGGGTAAGCTCCTTCAGGAACGGAAATGTGGGGTGTCGCCGGCACAGCGAGCATCGCGAATCCTTGTGATCGGTCCGCTCAATGCGCGCTCCGATTATAACAGCCGGCCTGCTGCGAAATATCAGCCGCCATTGGCGTTTCCGATGGGACCTTGATCCCATGAGGACTTTCCGGGCAATTCCGGCGGTTCGACCTCGAGCCTCGCGGCTCTCGACTCCGGGCGCGCCATCAATCCCCTTCGGGATCCCGCGCAGCCTCTTCGGCGGCGTCAATCAGACATCCCACCCTCCACGCAGTGCCCGGCACCAACACCCAGTCGCGCCGATTCGCGCGCCCCGCGGCCCGCACCTGCGCCGCATCGACGCAAGCGCCTGCCGGCACGCGCAGCGCCATCACCCAGCGCGTCTGCGGCGACTGCGCGAGCCACGGGCCTGCCAGTTGCCACTGCTCCCACAGCTCACGCTCGAAACCGAAGTCGACCGCCTTGCGGTCGGCCTGCAGCATCTGCTGCTCGCGCCATCCGACCAGCGCCAGCTCGGCATCGGGTCCGATCGCCACGCCGACCTGCCGCATCAACGCGCGCGACGAGCTCGCTTCGTTGAGCGCGGGCATCAGGCCGAGGCCGTAACCGGCCCACAGCACCAGCGTGAAAATCAGCACCGCGCGCGCCGCGTGGCGCGTGCGCCAGACCAGCGCGGCCGCCACGCCGAAGGCGCCGATGCCCGCAAGCCAGATCCAGACGCCGCGCACATCGGCCACAGCGAACTGCGGATCGGCCAGCAAGCGCGCGGGCCAGCGACCGATCTGCGCCACGCCGAGCGTGCCGGCGAGCAGCAGCACCAGCGAGAGCACCAACACATAGCCCAACAACACCCGCCGCACTGCGAGCTTGCGCAGCAGTCCCGGCAGCAGCGGCGCTGCCGCAAGGCACAGCGCGGGCAGTGCGGGAAAGATGTAGACCGCGCGCTTGGCGGGACTGAGGCTGAAGAACAGCAGCACCAGCACGCTCCAGCCCAGCAGCACGATCTGTCGCGGATCGGATCGGCGCAGACGTCGCCACCACGCCGGCAGCAACCACGGCAACAACAAGGCGCCCGGCAGCCACAGCGTGGCGATCACCTGCAGGTAGTACCAGGCCGGCTCGTAGTGGTGCCACGGATTGGCGTAGCGCTCGACGGTCTGTCGCAGCAGGATCTCGCCCGCGTAGGCCTGCATCTGCGGATCGTCGCTGCGCAGCAAGAGCAGCAGCAGTGGCAGCAGCCACACCGCGGTGCCGAGCAGGAATCCCGCGAACACGATGCCCAGTCCGCGCAAGCCGGGTCGCGACACCCTGCGGTCGTTGCGGCGTGCCGCCCACGCGGCCGGAATCAAGGACAGCAGCGGAAGAAAGCCGACGCCCTTGGTCACGGTGCCGAGGCCGGAGGCGAATCCTCCGAGCCAAAGCGCGCGCGGATTCGGCCCTCGCAGCAGCGCGCGTAAAAGCGCCCACATCGCCAGCGTGGTGAGAAACACCAGCAGCATGTCGATCTGCCCGCGCCTGGCCTGCAGTCCGAACTGCAGGGTGGCCAGCAAGGCCAGCGCGGCATACGGTGCGACCGCGCGATTCCACAGGCGTGCCGCCAGGTCCCACACCAGCCACAGCGTGCCCAGCGCTGCCAACAACGATGGCAGCAGGAATGCGATCCGCCAATTGCCCACGAGCTGGTACGACAGGACCTGCGCCCACATGAAGGGCGGCGGCTTGTGGCCGTAGATCTCGCTGCCGCGGTAAGGCACCAGCCAGTTGCCCGACTCGACCATGGTCTTGGCGGCCAGCACGAAACGCGGCTCGTCCGGCGGCGAGGGATCGCGCAGGCCGATGCCCGCACCGAGCGCGAGCAGCGCGAGCAGCATCAGCAGCCAGCGGCGAACAGGCGCCGCTCTGCGTGGAGAGCGTGGGTCCGGCATGTTGTTGATTGCCCTGATTGATGTCGGATCGTGGTCGGACCCGTATCCGCGCCCCGTCCGAGGCACGCATCCTTGCGATCTGCCTGCGCGATCATGGTAGCGGCATCCCCATCACCTGCGTCGCCACCGCGGTTGCTGCCGCCGGCAGCCATCGGGGCCACTGCAGCACTACACTGAGCCCCGCGTGCGCGGCGCCGTGCCTCCCGCACCGTGCCTACCTCACGACTCGCATCATCAGCATGCCATCCGCGCCAGCAGTATCCGATCCACCACGGCCTGAAGGCCCACTGGTACTGGTGTTCGGCGCCACCGGCTATGTCGGCTCGAACCTGGTGCCGTACCTGCTGCGCGCGGGCCAGCGGGTGCGCGCCAGCGGTCGCAATCGCAAGGTGCTCGAGGCGCGCGGATGGACGGGCGTGGAACTGGTCGAGGCTGATGCGTTGCTGCCCGAGACATTGGCTGCCGCACTGGATGGCGTCGACACCGCCTACTACCTCGTTCATTCGATGGCGGCCGGGCACGACTTCGGCAAGCTCGATCTGCAGGCGGCCGAGCATTTCGCCGCCGCGGCCGCACAGGCCGGCGTGCGCCGCATCGTCTACCTGGGCGGACTGATTCCGCATGACGCCGATTCGGAACACCTGCTGTCGCGGCGCGATACCGGAGTGAGGCTGCGCGCAGGCAGCGTGCCGGTGACGGAAATCCGAGCGGGCATCATCGTGGGTCCCGGATCCGCGGCCTACGAGGTGATCCGCGACCTCGTCAACCACCTGCCGGTGATGCTCACGCCGCGCTGGGTGCGTTCAAAGTCGGCGCCGATCGCACTCGACAACCTGCTCGAGTACCTGTTGCGCGTGGCGTGGCTCGACGAAGCTGCCGGCGCGGTGCTCGACGCCGCGGGACCCGACTATCTGAGCTATGCCGACGTGATGCGCCAGTACGGCGAGGCGGTCGGCAAGCGGCCCAGGATCGTCAGCGTGCCGTTACTCACGCCGACGCTGTCCGCGTACTGGTTGGGGCTGGTCACGGCGGTACCGTCGAACATCGCGCGCGCGCTGATCGGCGGGCTCAAGCACGACCTGCCGGCCGATGACGCCGCCTTGCGTGCTCTGGTGCCGCAGCGCTTGCTGGGATTTCGCGAGTCGGTGGAGGCGGCACTGGCGGCCGAGCGCTCGCACACCGTGGCAGCGCGCTGGAGCGAAGGCCTGCTGATGTTCCGCGAGTTCAAGCTGGACAACGCGTTCTATGCGAAACGCGCCAGCGGCTTCGCGATCGGCCGCGCATCGCCGGAAGCCGTGGCCGCAGTGGTGGCTACGATCGGTGGCGATACCGGCTACTACTGCCTGGGCTGGCTGTGGTGGATTCGCGGCGCGATGGACTGGCTGGTCGGCGGCCCTGGCCTGAGCCGCGGTCGGCGCCATCCCACCGAGCTCAGGATCGGCGATCGGATCGATTACTGGACCGTGCTCGCGCTCGAACCTGCGCGGCGACTGACTTTGCACTTCGGCATGCGCGCACCCGGTGCGGGCGTGCTGGAGTTCGAGATCGATCCCGAGCCGGCGGTGGCGGGCGTCGCGCAGACGCGGCTGACCATTACCGCCTACTTTCATCCACGCGGCATCTGGGGCCTGCTGTACTGGTATGCGCTCGCACCAGCGCATCTGGTGCTGTTCCGCAGGATGACGCAGCAGATGATGCGGCGCGCGGAGCAGTCGCCGGTCTGCGTGGAACGCTGATATCTGCAGCCCGCTGGTCGCAAGACCTGCGCCATTCGAGCGGCACCGCGGTCCTTCGACTCCGGCGCTGCGCGCCTGCGCTCAGGATGAACGGGGGTGGGGGCGGATCCCTCAACAACCCGTTCGTCCTGAGCGAAGCGCCGCAGGCGCGTAGTCGAAGGATCTGCGCGCTGCGCGGCAACTCAAGGTTCGAACGAATTTGCGAAGACCCCATCCGCGATGACCGTGAGGGTGTCGTTGTCCTGCACCGGCACCAGCAGCGCATTGCCGGCGACATCGGTCAGGACTGCGCCCGTTGGGATGCGCAGGATCAGGCTGCCGCCGGTGGTCGGGGTCACCTGCACCGTGATGGTTCCCGGGGTCGGCTCGGCGATGGTTCCGATGATGATGCTGCTGGTTCCGGCGTTATCGAAGTCGGCCGCCGACACGCTGCCCAATGCGATGTCCTCGCCGAACACGATGGTGTAGGTCAGGGTCGCCGCAGTGACCGTGGCATTGCCGACCACACCCGAGTCGATCGAGGTCACCGTCGGCCGCGCCGCGTCGACCGTCACCACATCGGCATCCGATGCAGGCACCGCGACCGCGAGCCCGGTGGTGTCGAGGATGCTTGCCGAGGCGGGCACGCGCAGGATCACGGTCCCTGCATTGCCCGGCGTCACCGGCACCGCCAGCACGCCCGGAGTGGGCTCGGTGATGCTGCCGATCGCGATCGACGCGCTGCCTGCGTTGTCGAAGTCGGCGGGCGACACGGTGGCGATGTCGATGTCCTTGGTGAAGGCCACCGTGTACACCTGCGGCTGGTTGAACGGGAGCAGGTTGTCGGCATCGCCATCGTCGATGAAGGCGACCACCGGATCGAGGTTGAGCACGATGTTGATCTGCTTGCCCGCAGGCACCGCGCTGCCGCCGTCGCCATCGCTGACGCCCACGCGCACGCTGCGCGGCAGCGTTCCGGTGACATCGCCGGTGCTGCTGAAAGTCAGATTGCGCAGCAACGCCTGTGCGGCCGCGGGCGTCGCGCTGACGTTGAACGACACCACCAGCGGCAGTACGCCGACGCCACCGCTGAGCGTGCCGATCGGAGTCCCGCCGAAGCTCACGGTCGATGCGGAAACACCGATCTGTCCGACGGCATTGCCCTGGTTGCGCACCTGCAGGAGGTCATCGAAGTTACCGTTGTTGCTGAGGATCGCGCGCAGTTCGCCGCCGGCGAAGTTGGCCGAGTCCGCATCGGCGATCAGGCCACCGGCGTCGAGCACGACCGCTGGCGCGTTCGTGGTGTAACTCACCGCCGGACCCGGCATGCTGATCGTGGGCGCCGCATTGCCGCCGGTCACCGCGAGATTGGCATTGTTGATGTCGAAGAAGATGTTGCCCACGCAGGACACGCGCACGCGACCGGCGGTGGTGGCTTGAGCGGGCACAGTCACCGCTTCGCTGCCGTCGTTGGGCGTGCTGGCCGCCAGCACGATCGGAAAACTCTCGCCGCCGTCGACCGACCAGTCGAGCGCGACGTTCGCGCACGCGATCGGCGCGGCGACCGTGTTGGCGACGTTCCAGCCGATGGTCTGGCTGGATCCGGAAGCCCAGGTGGTGGCGGTATCGAGGCCGGTGACCGCGAATGGCGTGCCGGTGTCGACCACCGTGACCGCGGTCTGCGCTACGGCAGGCGTCGTGGTTCCGCTCCACTGTACGCCACCGCGACTGTCGCGTGCGGTGACGCGGAAGTTCAGCGTGCGCGCGATCGTCGGCAGCACCTCGCCGATGGTCTGGCTGCCGGCGAGGATGTTGCTCAGGCGCGGGAACAGCCGGGTCGACGAAGTGGTGGCATCGAAGGAGCGGAAGATCGGACCGGTGCCCGGGTCGGTGTTGATGGTGCCAGCACTGGTAGCAGGTCCGAGATCGAACTGCTCCCACAGATAGGTCAGGCGATCGGCGACGTCGGGATCCGTGGCGCTGGCGGTCAAAACGAACGGCGTACGCGCAGGAATCGTGGCGTTCGGGGTCGCGGTCAGCAGCGGCGTGGCGTTGCCGGTGGCGCTGGTGGTGCCGCAGGTAGATCCGCCCCCCGTCTGCGTGAAGGCATGGATGGTCTGCAGGCTGATCACGTGGAAGAACGGATCGGAATTCGGCTGCAGGTCCTCCGCGCCGCAGATGCCCGCGTAAGCCATGATGGTCGAGCCACTGCCGGGCTCATAGGCCTGTGCGGCAGAGCGATTTCCGCCGGAACAGTTGCCGGTGCCGCCATTGAACGTATGCGGCGCGTTGAGCTGGTGACCCATTTCGTGGGCTACGTAGTCGACCCAGAACGGATCGAGGTTGGGCGCTCCGCTACCGGTGACTCCGCGTGCCTTCGCGGTGGGGCTGCACACCGAAGCGAGCGTGGCGACGCCGCCGCCGCCGGTCGAGAACACGTGGCCGAAGTCGTAATTGGGGGTGCCGATGACGGTGGTGAGGTTGGTCTGGTTCTGGCCCAGCATCGTCGTCCCGCTGCCGTTGCTGTACGGATCGGTGGTGCCGTCGGTGTACACGATGACCTCGTTGTTCGGCACCAGCACCAGCCGGATCCCGAGTTCGGTCTCGTACATCTGGTTGACGCGGTTGACCGCCGAAACGATCCCGCGCAGACCGCCCGCCACGCTGCCACCGAAAGCCTGCGTGTATTCCCCGGTGGCGGCGATCGCAGTGCGGTAGGTGCGCAGGCTCGGGCCGCTCGCCTTGCCGCGGAGTGGCGCCGCGCCGGTAAGATGCGGTGCAAATGACTTCGGATCGGCCTCTTCATCGCCATCGAAACGGGTGCCGCAACTGAACGCGGGAAGTTCGGCGCTGCGCGCGCGTTTCACGCTGGTGTAGTCGCCATCTGCGGCATCGCGCTCGATCAGCGCCACGCCGACGCCGAACACCATCGCCGACAGGCCGTCGGGCGACAGTTCGAAGCGCACGCGCGCAGCGCTGCCGTCGACCGCCACGCCCTGGAAGGTCTGCAGCTGCGGGAACTTCGCGGCCAGTTCGGCGGGCATCACCAGCGAGCGGCTGACCTCGAAACTGCGCGAGTTGCCATCGGGCATCGGCAACTGCATCGGCAGCGAGCCGGTGTTGTCGGCATTCGGCAATACCGCGAGGTATTGCTTCAAGCCGTCGACATCGAGGCTGTAGCGGACCGGTTGGTCGCCGCGTGAAGCTTGGGCCTGGACCCAGTAATCGCCGCTGACGCGTACGTCCTGCGCAAGCGCCGCGCCGGGCAGCGCGCCTGCGAGTACTGCGATGAGCCCGTGTCGGATCCGCATTCTGGAGTTCCTGATTGATTTCGATCGACCCGGGAGCCTACGTGCCACCGCGTGCGGTTGCAATCGACCATCGTCGCGGCGCTTGATCGCCTGCGCCGGCGCGTGCATTCTGGCCCGCTGACCCGACCGCATCACCCGATCGCCTGCAGACGAGCCCCCGCACCCCATGACCGCACGCTACAACGCCGCCGATATCGAAGTGCTTTCGGGCCTGGAGCCGGTCAAGCGCCGCCCCGGCATGTACACCGACACCTCGCGACCCAACCACCTCGCGCAGGAAGTGGTCGACAACTCGGTCGACGAGGCGCTGGCCGGCCACGCGAAGACCATCGAAGTCACCGTGCATGCCGACGGCTCGGTGACGGTGATCGACGACGGCCGCGGCATGCCGGTCGACGTGCATCCGGAGGAGAAGATCTCGGGCGTTGAGCTGATCCTCACGCGCCTGCACGCCGGCGGCAAGTTCTCCAACAAGAACTACCAGTTCTCGGGCGGGCTGCACGGCGTCGGCGTGTCGGTGGTCAACGCACTCTCGACCCAGGTCGACGTCACGGTGCGCCGTGACGGCAATGTGCACACGGTGCGCTTCGCCCACGGCGACCGCATCACGCCGCTCGCGATCACCGGCAGCGTGCCGAAGAAGCAGACCGGAACCACGCTGCGCTTCTGGCCGGACCCGAAGTACTTCGATTCGCCGAAGATCTCGCTGCCGCGACTGAAACACGTGCTGCGCGCGAAAGCCGTGCTGTGCCCGGGCCTCACCGTCAGGCTGCACGATGAGGCCACCGATGAACGCTGCGAGTGGTTCTACGAGGATGGCCTCAGCGATTATCTGAAGTCGATGCTGGGCGCACAGGAGTACCTGCCGCCCGCGCTGTTCCTCGCGGGGCAGAAGAAGGAACAAGAGGCCGTGGATCTGGCGATCTGCTGGCTGCCCGAGGGAGAGCTGGTGCAGGAGAGCTACGTCAACCTGATCCCGACCGCGCAGCACGGCACTCACATGAACGGCTTGCGCTCGGGCATCACCGAGGCGGTGCGCGAGTTCTGCGATTTCCGCAATCTGTTGCCGCGTGGCCTCAAGCTCGCGCCCGAGGACATCTGCGATCGCCTGTGTTTCGTGCTGTCGTCGAAGCTGGCCGACCCGCAGTTCTCCGGCCAGACCAAGGAGCGCCTGAGTTCGCGCACCGCGGCCGCGTTCGTCGAGAATGTGGTGCACGCCGCGTTCAGCCTGTGGCTCAACGCACACGTCGAGATGGGCGAACGCATCGCCGCGCTCGCGATCGAGCGCGCGCAGGTGCGCCTGAAGCAGGAAAAGATCGTGGTGCGCAAGAAGATCACCAGCGGGCCCGCGCTGCCGGGCAAACTGGCCGACTGCACCTCGACCGACCTGACCCGCACCGAGCTGTTCCTGGTCGAGGGCGACTCGGCGGGTGGTTCGGCCAAGCAGGCGCGCGACCGCGATTTCCAGGCGATATTGCCCTTGCGCGGCAAGATCCTCAACACGTGGGAGGTCGAGTCCTCGGGCGTGCTGGCCTCGACCGAGGTGCACGATCTCGCGGTCGCGATCGGCTGCGATCCAGGCTCGGACAAGCTCGATGGGCTGCGCTACGGCAAGGTGGTGATCCTTGCCGATGCCGACAGCGATGGATTGCATATCGCGACCCTGCTCGCGGCGCTGTTCGTGCGCCACTTCCCCGCGCTGGTGCGCTCGGGGCACGTGTTCGTCGCGATGCCGCCGCTGTTCCGGGTCGACGTGGGCAAGCAGGTGTTCTACTGCCTCGACGAGGAGGAGAAACGCATCCTGCTCGAGCGCATCGAGCGCGAGAAGATCAAGGGCGCAGTGAGCACCACGCGTTTCAAGGGACTCGGCGAGATGAATCCCTCGCAGCTGCGCGAATCGACCGTGCATCCGGATACGCGGCGGCTGGTGCAGCTGCAGGTCGAAGACGGCGACGGCACCCGCGAACTGATGGACATGCTGCTGGCGAAGAAGCGCGCCGGCGATCGCAAGAGCTGGCTGGAGCGCAAGGGCGACCTGGCATCGCTGGTGGTATAGGGCGGGCCTTGGCCCGCCGGCTCTTCGGTGTGCGGGCTTTCCGCCCCGCCGGCTCCAAGCGATGTTGTTGGGCGTCGGGATGGCGGGCCAAGGCCCGCCCTACGTGTGGCTTGTTTGTGATGTTGTGGGGAGGCCGGCGGCGGGCCAAGGCCCGCCCTACGCGCGGCTTGTTTGTGATGTTGTTGGGAGGCGTGGCGGCGGGCCGCAGGCCCGCGTTACAGAAATGCGCGGTATGCGGGGTTCGTGGTTTCTTCGATGAACACGTAACCCAATGCGTCGAGGTGGCGTGCGAACTCCGCTGCGCTGTGCGGCGGCACCTGGATTCCTGCGAGCACCCGGCCGTGGTCGGAACCGTGGTTGCGGTAGTGGAACAGGCTGATGTTCCAGTCCGATCCGATCGCGCCGAGGAACTTCACCAATGCACCCGGGCGCTCCGGGAATTCGAAGCGGAACAGGCGCTCATCCGCGATGCCGGCCGCGCGCCCGCCGACCATGTAGCGCACGTGCAGCTTGGCCATCTCGTTGTCGCTGAGGTCGACCGCCGGAAAACCCGCGGCCTCGATCGTTGCCAGCAAACGGCTGCGATCGTCGCCGCCGGGATCGATCGACAGGCCCACGAAAATCCGCGCGCGCTGCGCATCCGCATAGCGATAGTTGAACTCGGTCACCGCGCGCCGGCCGATCACTTCGCAGAAGCGACGGAAGCTGCCGGCCTGCTCGGGCAGCTCGACGGCCAGCAGCATCTCGCGCTGTGCCCCCAGATCCGCGCGCTCCGCGACATGCCGCAAGCGATCGAAGTTCATGTTGGCGCCGCAGTTGATCGCGACCAGCGCGCCCTCGCCTCCCGGGTTCCGCGCGACCCACTGCTTGATCCCGGCCACCGCGAGCGCGCCGGCCGGTTCGACCACCGTGCGGGTGTCCTCGAAAATGTCCTGGATCGCGGCACAGATCGCATCGGTGTCGACCAGCACGATCTGGTCGACGTACTCGCGTGCGAGGCGATAGGTCTGCGCGCCGACTTCGCGCACCGCGACACCGTCGGCGAACAGGCCCACCCGCTCCAGTCGCACCGGATGCCCAGCATCGAAAGCGGCCTGCATGCTGGCTGCATCGACCGGCTCCACGCCGATGATGCGGATCTGCGGATACAGCGCCTTGGCATAGGCACCGATGCCGGCGATCAATCCACCGCCGCCGATCGGCACGAAGATCGCCGCGATCGAATCACCCTGCCGCTGGCGCAGGATCTCCATCGCGATGGTGCCCTGCCCGGCGATCACGTCGGGATCGTCGAAGGGATGCACGAAGGTGAGCCCTTGCGCTTGTTCGAGCTCACGCGCATGGCTGTTGGCCGCATCGAAATCGTCGCCATGCAGCACGACTTCGCCGCCGAGGTCGCGCACCGCTTCGACCTTTATCCGCGGGGTGGTCACCGGCATCACGATCACCGCGCGGATGCCGCGCCGCTGCGCGGCCAGCGCCACGCCCTGCGCGTGGTTGCCGGCCGAAGCGCAGATCACGCCGCACGCGGCTTCTGCAGCGCTCAAATGCGCGATCTTGTTGTTCGCCCCGCGCAGCTTGAACGAAAACACCGGCTGCAGGTCTTCGCGCTTGAGCAGCACCTCGCGGCCGAGCCGACGTGAGAGTCGGCGCGCGGGATCCAGCGGCGATTCGATCGCGACGTCGTAGACGGCCGCCTTGAGGATGCGTTCGAGCCAGTTCACGGGTTGCACCGGGTCAGCGGGAAGCATGCCGTGTGCGAGCTTCACGTCGCGCCCCCGGCAAGGCGCACGCTTCGCTCAGGTCCCCGTCTTCTTCGCCGCATCGACCGCAGCCGCAGGCTTGCCGGCATTCAGCCATGGCATCTTCGCGCGCAGCGCCGCACCGACCTTCTCGATCGGATGGTCGAGATCCTTCTGCTTGAGCGCGAGGTACTGCTTGTTGCCGGCCTTGTATTCGGCGATCCACTCGCGCGCGAACTGGCCGCTGCGGATCTCCTCGAGCACTTCGCGCATGTGCTGGCGGGTCTGGCCGTCGATGATGCGCGGACCGCGGGTCAGATCGCCGTACTGCGCGGTCTCGCTGATGAACTGATGCATCTTGGCCATGCCGCCCTCGTGCAGCAGGTCGACGATCAGCTTGAGCTCATGCATGCACTCGAAGTAGGCGACCTCGGGCTGGTAGCCGGCTTCGACCAGTGTCTCGTAACCCTGCACCACCAGCTCGGTCACGCCGCCGCACAGCACGGCCTGCTCGCCGAACAAATCGGTCTCGGTCTCTTCGGCGAACGAGGTGGTGATCAGACCCCCGCGATTGCCGCCGATACCGTAGGCGTAACCCTGCGCACGATCGAGCGCCTTGCCGGACGCATCCTGGTGCACCGCGATCAGGCTCGGCACGCCGTGGCCGGCTTCGTACTCGCGGCGCACCAGTGCGCCGGGGCCTTTCGGTGCGACCAGGATCACATCGAAGCGCGCGTCGGGCTCGATCTGCTTGTAGTGCACGTTGAGACCATGCGCGAACAGCAGCGCACCGCCCGGGCGCAGGTGCTGCGCGATCGAGTCCTTGTAGACCTGCGGCTGCTGCATGTCGGGCGTGAGCAGCGCGACCAGATCGGCTTCGGCGGCGGCCGCGGCGCACTCGGTCACGCGCAAACCATCGGCCTTGGCCTTGTCCCAGCTCGGCCCGCCCTTGCGCGCGCCGACCACCACGTCGAGGCCGGAATCGCGCAGGTTCAGCGCGTGCGCGCGGCCCTGGCTGCCGTAGCCGACGATGGCGATGCGTTGGCCTTTGAGGAAATTGGTTTCTTGCGCAGACATGGATCGGGTTCCTTGTGGGTGCGATTGACTGATTGCGAATGGCGAATGGGGGCGATGTTGCCGAGTCAGGGGCTGGTTACGGCGCCCAACGACGCGGAGCCGACGAGGCGCGCGTACTTGGCAAGTACGCCGTGGGTGACCCGCGGTGGTGGGGCCACCCATGTGGCACGCCTTGCTTCGAGATCGGCGCTGGTCGACAGCGTGCGGGTGTCGACGTCGATCACGATCGGGTCGCCGTCGGCGAGCAGCGCGATCGGACCGCCGCGCGCGGCTTCCGGTGCGACGTGGCCGACCATCAGGCCCCGTGTGGCGCCGCTGAAGCGGCCATCGGTGATCAATGCGACGTCATCGCCGAGTCCGCGACCCATCAACGCGGCGGTGACCGCCAGCATCTCGGGCATGCCCGGCGCGCCGGCCGGGCCTTCGTGGCGGATCACCACCACGTCGCCACGCTGGATCACGCCGGCCTGCACCGCGGCGAACGCGGCCTGCTCGCCGTCGAATACGCGCGCGGGGCCTGCATGGCGATTGCGTCCATGTCCTGCGAGCTTCACCACGCAGCCTTCCGGTGCGAGGTTGCCGAACAGGATCGAAAACCCGCCGCGCAGCTTCAATGGCGTCGCCACCGGGTGCACCACCAGTTCGGGCTGCACGCCGAACTGCACCCGATCGAGGGCGGCGAACAGCGTGCCACCCTCGACCACCGGATGGTCCTCGAGCATGCCTGCGTCGCGCAGCGCCTGCGCCACCCGCGCGGTGCCACC
>JANOEA010000069.1:0-3126 GCA_031412975.1 Pseudomonadota bacterium
CGCGAATCGTCGTGCCGTCCGCCAAGCGGAGGATCATCCGTCCCGCCGCGTCGTACGACGCTGCCGCCGTGGCCGCCGGGACGCCGTCGAAAGCGATGTCGCCGCCGTCGTTCGTCGGTCGCACGGCGATCTTCCGCACGCTGTCGGTCGGTATATGCGGTGGGCGATGTCACCAATCGGGTCAACCTGACGCCGGTGGCGATCCGCGAGGGCATGGCGTTCGTCGAAACCGTTATAAAGTCGAACCCGACCCGACCCGACCACGAGCTCATCCCCACCGCAGTCTTCACCCAGCCGGAGGTTGGCACCGTCGGCCTGAGCGAAGAGGCAGCCAGGGGCCGCGGCCCGATCGAGATCTATTGCACCTCGTTCCGACCCATGCGCAGCGCCTTCATCGGCCGCAGCGCGCGGGTGCTGATGAAACTGGTGGTCTGCGCCGACACGCGCAAGGTGCTGGGCTGCCACATCGTCGCGCCCGGCGCGGCCGAGATGATCCAGCTGGCGGGCATCGCGGTCAAAATGGGCGCCACCAAGGAGGACTTCGATCGCACCGTGGCGGTGCACCCGACGATGTCCGAAGAGCTGGTGACGATGGCCAAGCCGCTGCGTCGCGCGTAGGGGACATCCGCGCGGGGGGCGCTGCCAGCAGCAACGCCCCACCCAACGCAACCGATGGCTGTCCGTGTTTGCGGCGACTGATTGTGTGCGGCGATCGACGTCGCGCCGGATCAATCGACGGTTTCGTAGATGAACCCCACCAGCTGCGCGGGCTTGATGAAGGCACCGCCTAGTTTCTCGTCGAACGCGGCGGTGGGCGCGGCGGCCTGCACCTGTTCGAGCGTCTTGCCCTCGGCCTTGAGCTTGCGGATGCTGGCGCGGAAGCCGTCGAGCATGGCGCGGAACGTGGTGAGTTCGGCCTTGTTCGACAGCGGGCCGTGGCCGGGCACGATCTGGGTCTGATCGTCGGCCAGCGCCATTGCGCGGTCGAGGGCGGCGATGTAGCCATCGATGTCGCCGCCCGAGCCGGTGTCGATGAACGGATACAGGCCGTTGAAGTAGACGTCGCCCAGGTGCAGCACGTTGGCGTCGCGGAAATGCACGAAGGCGTCGCCGTCGGTGTGCGCGTGCGCGACATGGATGATGTCGGCGCGCTCGCCGTTGAAGTGCAGGCTGACCTGCTCGGTAAAGGTCAGCACCGGCAGTGCGGCGGCCGGCGACGGTGGCACGGTGGTTGCCAGCGCCTTGATCACCTGCTCGGTGCTCATGCGCTGACGCACGTTGTCGTGGGCGACGATCACCGAACCGCTGCCGCCGAAGGCCTCGTTGCCGCCGGTGTGGTCGCCATGCCAGTGGGTGTTGATCACGAAGCGCACCGGCTGGTCGCTGATCCTGGCGATTGCTGCGCGGATCTTCGGCGCCAGCGGGGCGTACTGGTCGTCGATCAGGACCACGCCGTCGCTGCCGGCGGACACCACCAGGTTGCCGCCGCGCCCGACCAGCATGTGCAGCCCGCCGCGCAGCGGCGTCGCCTCGATCTCGACGCTGGAAAAGTCCTGCTGGGCGGCGGCCGGCAGGGCAAGGGCGAGCAGCAGGGCAGGGATGGCAAGGCGCATGGGCGGGCTCCGTTCGGGGTGCGCAGGATCGCACGCCCGCTGGCCGCCGTGCAGCCGGCGGAGCGGTCGCCCGCCCCCGTGGGCCCAACCAGCGATCCTCAGCGCCCGTCCCGCCCCCGTTTCCGGACCGCGGTTCGGCGGACCGCGGTTCGGGACAGGCATGATCGGACCGCGGTTCGGGACAGGCATGATCGGACCGCGATCGGTCAGCATCGGCCAATGAACCGTGGCGCGTTCATGGGATCGCAATGCCCTTCAGCCCCGGATCGGGCTCGGCGGCCGATTGATTTTCAGCCTCGATGTCGGCGATCAGATTGCTCGCCAGATCGCGCGCATGAGTCATCGACCTGATCTGAAAACCGGAACTCACCCAGTGGCTACGTAACTGGGCGGCGAATTTCGGGCTCGCTTCCGCCGCCGCGACAAGATCATCGAGACTAGACCCTCCGGCGCCGATCCCGAATTCGTGCCGAGCCTGTCTAAGGTCGTGAAAGTCGCTTAGAAGCCCTGCTTCACCTTTTTCCACTTCCCGAGCATTTGCGTAGTAGGCTTGAAGATTGCGCCTGATGACGCCGTTGCGGAGCAGCCCGATGTCGCCGGTGCTGATGAGAGCGTCATAGGTGTGTCGAACTGGATTATATCGCCGAAGATCAGTAAGCGCATCATTCGCCGCGGCTGGATGGTCTGACGAAAAAGGCGCTTTCGGTTCAAGAGTCACAAAGCCGCTGCATGGCTCGAAAGCGCAGTCACGAAAATGGAATGTCGCCGGCGGCGGGGTCAAATCGGCTTGGTCCAGTACCAATGCGATTATCGCCATTCGCGTGCTGGCGACATTGGCCACACGGTCAGTCTGGCCCAAATCTGAGGTCATATCGACGACAAGCTCCGTCAAGTACGCCGCTTCCTTCGCTCGATCTCCCCGCGCTGCGTTCCAGTTCGACACCTGCAAGCCGACAAACACGCCGAAGACGACGATGACGAAGTCGAGAAAGACCGCAAACCAGTTTTGCGCTTTGACGTGTTCGGTGAGGCGGCGGAGGATCATTTCGCTTTCTCGAGGTAGCCGAGAAGGCGATCCTGCAATTGCGCCGCATGAGCGTCCGCATCCTTGAGTTCGCCATGATGGAAAATCGAAAACGTCGTGAGAATGCGGATGGAAGCGGCAAGCCTCGGCTCGCCCGCCACAAGTCCGAAATAGTCGGCAGCCGGCATGCGCGAAAGCGGCGCGAGACCGTAGGCGGCGCCGGCTTCAATCGTGTTTTCGCGGATCGACTGCAGTTTTTCGTTCTGCGAAATGACGCTGGCGGTGCGATTGCGATAGGTCTGGATTACCCGGACGATGGCGCGATCCCGGATGATGCTGATGTCGCCTGCGCCGACCATCGCGTCATAGGTCGACGTGCTGGGCGAGGGGAAATTGCGGATCACGACATCGGTCCAAAGTCGATCGCGTTCGTTCGCAGGGTATTCCGGCAGGGCGGCCATGTCGAAGGAGTAATTGATGACGGTCGCA
>JANOEA010000070.1:0-1551 GCA_031412975.1 Pseudomonadota bacterium
CTGGCCCACCGCCGCTCGTTGCGCCGGCTGGAGGCCGCACTGAAGGAAAGCGAACGCCGTTGCGATGCGCTGATGGACTCCTCGCGCGATCCGATCGCGTTCGTGCACGAGGGCATGCACGTGCGCGCCAACCGCGCGTACCTGGAAATGTTCGGCTTCGTCGACTTCGAGGAGATCGAAGGCACGCCGATCCTCGACATGATCACCGGCGAGGCGGCCGAAGGCTTCAAGGCCCTGCTCAAGAAGCTCTCGCGCGGCGACAAGCCGCCCGCGCAGTTGCAGGTCCGCGCGCAGAAATCCGACGGCACCGCGCTGGATGCGGTGATGGATTTCGCGGCGGCGACCTTCGAGGGCGAGCCGTGCCAGCAGATCACCTTCCGCCAGCAACAGTACGCCGGCGCGCTGCCGGTGGATTCCGACCTGGTCACCGGCCTGCACAACCGCCAGCACCTGCTGCGCGAACTCGACAGCGTGGTCAGCGAGGCAGCCGGCGGGCGCAGCGACCTGGCCCTGCTGTACATCGAACCGGACAACTACCGCGGCCTGATCGACACCGTGGGTCTCGGCAATGCCGACCTGCTGATCGCCGACATGGCCGAGGTGCTGCGTCGCTACACCGGCAACGACGACGTCGCCGCGCGCTTCGCCGACAACACCCTGATGCTGCTGCTGCGCCGCTGCAGCCACGAAGAGGCCAGCGGCAAGGCGCAGGCTTTGCGCAAGGCCTTCGAGAGCCACATCTTCGAGGCCGGCGGACGCTCGCTGCCGCTGCCGGTCAGCATCGGTGGCGTGTTGATCGGCGAGAAGATCGCCAATGCCGATGCCATCCTCGCCAGCGCCTCCAAGGCGCTCAAGCAGGCCCAGGACGCCGGTGGCAACCAGGCCCGGATGCACGATGCCGCGGCACAGGACAAGGCCCACTTCGCCGCCGAGCAACAGCGCCTGGCGCAGATCCGCAACGCGTTCGCCAACGACGGCTTCGTGCTGTTCTACCAGCCGATCATCAGCCTGCACGGCGCCGAGGGCGAGTATTACGAGATCCTGGTGCGTATGCGGTCCGCGAACGGCGAGCTGCTGCCCGCGGAGTTCTTCCCGGTCGCCGAGAAGTACGGCCTGCTGGTGCAGATCGACCGCTGGGTCATCGGCACCGCGATCCGCGCGCTGGCCGAGCGCGAGAAAGCCGGCCACCAGACGGTGTTCTTCGTCAAGCTCACGGTCGCCTCGCTGGACGACCAGGGGATCCTGTCGTGGATCGCCCAGCAGCTCAAGGCGAGCCGCGTCTCGGGCGACAAGCTGGTGTTCGAGATGCCCGAGAGCAAGCTCACCACCAACCTGCGGCCAGTGCGCGAGTTCCAGAAGGGACTCGCGCAACTGCATGCGGGGTTCGCCGTGCAGCAGTTCGGCAGTGGGCTGAACAGCTTCCAGCTGCTCAAGCACATCGACTGCAAGTACCTCAAGATCGACCGAACCTTCATGGCCGATCTGCCGAAGAGCCGCGAGCACCAGTTGAAGGTGAAGGAAATCTGCGACCAGGCCCATGCGCATGGCAAG
>JANOEA010000071.1:0-3294 GCA_031412975.1 Pseudomonadota bacterium
AATAAAAACAAAATAATAAGCAAATAAATTTTACAATTGATTCACAAATCTATCAATTAATAAAACGATAGCTTATAAAAAATTGATTATCAAAGTTTTGTTCGGTAAAAAGACCCTCGCACGGCGGAAATGTTTTGAAACACAAAAGTCATAAAAGGGCACAAAAGTTGAACTTTTGTGCCCTTTTTTCCGCCGCGACCATCTTTCCTATCAGTAAAGATGCTTTACGTAAGCGTCGCCGCGGGTGCCTCATAGGCGAGGCATAGATTTTCCCGTAGGATGTCGTAATGGTAACCAATACGACAGTGATGACGGAGTTGGTGGATACGGGAGAAACGCGCGACCGATTGGGCCGAAAAATCACGCCCGCAGCGCGGCGGGAGGAGTTGGTCGCCGCTTGGCGGCAGAGTGGACTGACGCAGGCGGCGTTCGCACGCCGGGAAGGCGTGCGGTATCCGACGTTTGCGAGCTGGGTGCAGCAGGCGCGGCAGCCCGGCGGTCGAACCCAGCCGTCGGAACCGAAGGTGCGCCCACCGCGGCGGATAAACTTCGCCGAGGTGCAGGTGCCGGCGGCGCTGAGCGTGCCGGCCGTGGAAGTGCGGCTGGCCGACGGCACGGTGGTGCGCGGCGCGAGCGCACGGGACGTGGCGGCCGTGGTGCGGGCGTTGCGCGCGTAACCGATGCTGGCGTTTCCCGCAGCGATTCGGATCTACGTGGCCGTGGCGCCGGTGGACATGCGCAAGCAATACGACGGGTTGTGGGCCGCCGCGCAGCAGCAGTTGGGCGAGGATCCGAAACAGGGCGCGCTGTTCTGCTTCACCAACCGGGAGCGCACGCGGCTGAAGCTGTTGTATTGGGACGGCACGGGCGTGTGGGTCTTGGCGAAGCGCTTGGAAAAGGGTCGCTTCTCCTGGCCGAAGCCGGGCGAGGCGAAGGCCAAGCTGGCGCTCGCGCCGGAGGCGTTGGCGCTGTTGGTGGGCGGCATCGAGCTCAAGCACGGTTCGCTGAAGCCGTGGTATGAGCGGTGAAACGCGGCACGTATTTTGCTTTCCTCTCCGCGGATGGCGGGAACCACCCCAACGCTCGATGACGTGCAACGGCTCCGCGAGGAGAACGCGGTCTTGCGGGCGCAGATCGCGTGGCTGAAGCAGCAGCTCTTCGGGCCCGGCAAAAGCGAGACGCTGGATCGCGCGCAACTGCGCTTGCAACTCGGGGAGTTGGAAAAACTCGCCGCCGCGGAGCGCCCGACCGCCACGATCACCTATGAGCGCAACGCGGGGCCGGCGCCGAAGCGCACGCTGCCGGCGGAGTCCTTCGCCCACCTGCCGGTGAAGGAGACGGTGGAGCTCGTGCCCGAGGCCGTGAAGGCCGATCCGACGCTCTACGAAAAAATCGGCGAGGAGCGGACCTTCGAGGTGGACCTCGTCCCGCCGCAACTCTTCAAGCGCGAGATCGTGCGTCCAAAGTATCGGCACCGGCTGGACCGCAACCGCGCGCCCTTGCTCGCGCCGGCGCCGCCGCGCGTGGTCGCGGGCGGCTTCGCCTCGGCGGGGCTCATCGCGTGGGCGCTGACGGCGAAATACTGCGACCACTTGCCGCTCTATCGGCAGGAAAAGATGCTCGCGCGCTGGGGCGCGCCGATCTCGCGCCAGAACCTGTGCGACTGGGTGGGGGCCGCCACCGCGCTGCTCGAACCGCTGGTCAAGCGGATGAAGCAGGAACTGTTGGCTGGCGGCTACGTGCAGGCCGACGAGACTCCGATTCGCTGTAACGATCCCGACCTGCGGGATGGGAAGACGACGCAAGGCTGGCTGTGGGCGCTCTCGCGGCCCGCCCAGGCGGGCCAGCCCGGAGGCGACGCCGTCTTCGAGTGGCGCTTGTCGCGCCGGCACGAGGAACTCGCGCGGCTGCTCGGCGACAATTATCGCGGCCTGCTGCAATCGGACGGCTACGAAGCCTACGCCAGCTACACGCGCACGCACGCGGGCGTCGCGTGGCTCGGTTGCTGGGCCCACGCGCGCCGCGGCTTTCATGACGCGCTCGCCGAGGCGCCCGCGCGCGCCGGTTTCGTGCTGCGCTTGATCGGGTCGCTCTATCGTTACGAGGCGCAGTGGCGCACCGCGGGACCGTGCCTGCGCGCCGCGCGGCGCCAGGGGCACTTCGGCCCCACGCTCGTGCTGCTGAAGAAAACGGCGCAGAAGCTCCAGCGCCTGTGCCTGCCGCGCTCGCAGCTCGGCCAGGCCTGCGCGTATCTGCTCGGTCACTGGACGCCGCTTACCGCGCACCTCGCGCACGGCCGCACCCAGCTCGACACCAACGCCGTCGAAAACGCCATCCGGCCGAGCAAGCTCGGTGTGAAGAACTGGCTCTTCGTCGGCCACCCCGACGCCGGCGACCGCGCGGCGGTGCTCTACTCGCTGGTCGTCTCGGTGCAGCGCCGCGGTCTCGACCCGCATGCCTACTTGAAGGACGTGCTGACCCGCCTGCCGGCGATGACCACCAAGGACGACCTCCGCCCGCTCTTGCCCGCTTCGTGGCAGCCGCCGACTGCGGCGTAGCTCTCCTCACTGGCTCCCGCTCGTCGCAGTCGTATTGGTTGCCATTACGAGCGGCTACGGAAAAATCTATGCCATCCCGACGAGGCACTCGGAGCGACGCTTACGATGAGTTTGTTGGCCCACGCGATGAAGTGCTTCATGTTCGAGCGATCCTCATGGCCGCCGTCGTGCTGGCGCCACGCAAGTTCACCGTCGAGGAGCCCTGTGTTGAACGGCGGCATTTTCGCCACGCGATAGTCGTTCTTCTCGCCGATGTCGCGCGCGCCCAGCAGACGGAAGACCGGCCCGGCCGCGACCGTGGCCATGTAGCTGCCTTGCTGGTCGAGCCAATTGGCGTCGCCCTTTTCCGGGATGCCGTAGCTGATGAAAGTGGGGCGTGGCGCGCAGAGCGCGATCAACTCGTGCGCATCGACGGGCAGATCGCCGGCGGTCTTGCGCCCGAACTTGGATTCCTCGGCGCCGTATTTCAGAAAGTTGCCGGCCATCCAGTGGTATTCGCCGGAGCCGGTGAGATTTTCCACGGCTTCGCCGAAATTCCGGCGGTGCAGCTTTGAGCCACCCTCCCCGGATGAGCCGATCAGCACCACCGCAAACCGCTGGTCGTACGCCATCGTCACGAGCGCGGCCTTGCCGTAGCGCGAGACGCCTTCGATCCCGACCTTCTTCGCGTCGACGGCCCTGTCGGTCTCGAGGTAGTCGAGGCCGCGCGCCGCGCCCCATGCCCATGCCCGCAAGG
>JANOEA010000072.1:0-3760 GCA_031412975.1 Pseudomonadota bacterium
GGACGCTGGACGTGCCGGACTTCTCCACGGAGGTGTGGCAATAGCGGCAATCCATGCCCAGCTGGCCGACGTGCAGGCTGTGATCAAACGGCACCGGTTGCACCGGCTGGTAGCCGACGCGCAGGTAGGCACCGACTCCACCGTACCCTGACCGTCTGTGTAAGTGGCCACCACGCGCAGCACGGTGCCGACATCGACCTGGCCGGTGGTGTAAGTGCTACCGGTGGCGCCGACGATGTCCACGCCGCCGCGTTGCCACTGATAGGTGATCGCACCCAGGCCATCCACGTCGGCCAACGTATTGCTCGCCGTGAGCGTCTGGCCCTGCGTGGGCGTGGTGTCGTCGATCGTGACGCTGCCGGTCGGCGCATCGTTGACCGCGCTGATCGAAGTCGACAGCGTCGCGCTGGCCGCGGCGATCGCGGTGCTGCCCCCGCTGGTGGTCGTGTCGACGTTGATGCGCGTGTCGCTGCCGGCGCTGTTCGAGAAGCCGCCCGCGTAGCTGTTGTCCAGGCCGCGCACCGTCAGTGCGGGCGGGACGCCGTTGTAGTTGGCCACCTGCACGAAGCGGATCAGCGACGCGCTGCTGATGGCGCGCGCTGTGGCCCCGTCGGCCACTGTGCCGATCGCGAACCAGTCGGTGCCGGCATTGCTCGAGTACTGCCAGCTGCCCTGCGTGCCGGCGTTGGCGGTGTTGCCCACCACCGCGATGCCGCTGAAGCTCGAGCTGGCGTCGATGTCGGCGAACTGGCCGCTGAAGATCGTGCTGACCGACTGCCCGGGTGGGCTGGCGGTGTCTTCATTGACCGCGCCCAGCGCGCCGTTGCCCAGGGTCGGCGCGTCGTTGACCGGGTTGATCACCAGGCTGGCGGTATCGGTGGCGGCGGAGAAGGCCGTGCTGCCGCCGTTGGCTGCGGTGCTGACCAGCGCGCCGTTGCTGCCGCTGGTCTGGTCCCACGCGCGGAAGGTGATCGCGCTGGCCAGCGTGCCGTTGTAGTTCGCGGTGGGCTGGAAGTACAGCCGCGTGCTGGCGTCGGCGGCCAGCAGCCGGGCGCTGGTATTGCTCACCGCCGTGAGTGCCAACCAGTTGGTGCCGTTGTTGATCGAGTAGAACCACGAGCCGTTGGTCGCGTTGGCCAAGGTCACCGCGATGCCCAGCACGGGGCCGCTGTTCGCGTCGGTGACGTTGTCCACCTGGCCGGCTGGCGAGGCGAAGTCCACCAGGCTCGACACCAGCGTGCCCACCGCCCCGGAGGGCGCGCCCGAGTCTTCGCTCTGGGCCGTCAGTGCCGGGCTCCTGGTGTTGTCCAGCACCGGGGCCTGGTTGGCACTGCCGGTGATCGTGACCGCCGCCGCCGCGGTGTTGGCCGTGTTGCCGGCCGCATCGATCAGGTTCGTGCCGAGGCCGACCGAGGCGGTGTGCGTGCCCACGCGCAACCCGTCGGCGTTGGCGGCGTTGTTGGTGTTGAAGGTGACACGGATGGTGTCGTTGGTGAGTGTGGTGGTCACCAGGCTGATCGGATTTGCGCCGCTGCCGATCGTCGGCAGGTTGTCGCCGTCGGTGGCACCGCCGGCGAAGACCAGGGCGGCTTCCAGGTTCACTTCGCTTGCGGCCGCGCTCAATGACTCGCTGAACTTCAGGTCGAGTTGCTGGCCCGCGGCCTGGAACAGGTTGGCTCCAGTGCTCTGCGGCGAAGTCGCGGACAGCAGCACCGGGGCGGCCTTGTCGGTCGTCGCCGACTCTTCCCTGCCAAATGTATTGAATGTGAAGCTGCCGGTCTGTGACAGGTACGAGGCCTTGATCCAGTCGGCGGAACGAATGACGTTGGCAATTTGAAACTCGTCAATCACCCCGTCGAAGTGAAGGACGCCCTCCATTCGCCCGATTTCCCAGTCGCTGTTGTTGGCGAAATCGTCTCTGATGGTGTTGTCGACCGTGACGTCGACACCATTGACATAGATCTGGGCCGTCCCAGGCGAGCCAAACCGATTCACTGTCACCGCGACATGATTCCACTGATCGAAAGTGACTGCGCCAGCGGCAGTATTGGCACTGTTGCCGGTCGTCCCATTGCCGGTTTCGAAATTGATCGAGCGATCATTCGTGAGGTTGCTGTTCATGAAGAAGCGGAACCCGTCGGTGCTGGCTCCACTTGCAGAATTGGCAGCGATGGTCTTGATCACCGATGTACCGGTGGAATCAGGTTTGATCCAGGCCGAGATGGTGAAGGTGTTGCCCACATCGGTCGAGGCGAAGTCGATGAAGCCTGCAGTCCCGTCGAAATTGATGGCGTTGCCGATCCGTCCCGTCACCAGATCGGCGCTCGTCATCGCGGCGGCAGCTATGCCGTTGAGTGCAGTGGCATCCGAATCCTTGATGTCGCCTGCCCCGCCGGGCCCCGGGTCGTCATCCAGATGCCACGCCCCGATGCCTGCCGGCCAGACACCGGCCGCGTTTTGCGCGTCCGTGGCGGCGGCGTTGTTGTAGTAGATGTGGATGAAGTCGTTGATCGACGACAGATTGACTTGCGGCACCCGGACCCAGATGCTGGCGGTCTCGCCGATGTCGTCCCAGGCTTCGATCTCGTAGTTCAGCGCGGTGCCATCGCTGTCGACGAAACGGATGTCCGCACCGCCGGCCTTGACCTTTGCGAAGTCGATGCTGCTCGCATCGAGCCGCACCAGGACCGGGTAGTCGGTCAGGTTCGTCGTGCTGCCGGTATTGTCGAAGGTGATCTGGGTTCGGTTGAGCCAACCCGCATTCCACCAGGTGCCGAAGTTGGCCAGCTTGACACCCAACGCATCGGTCACATCCGCATCGGTCGGGCTGTCCTGGGTGTAGGTGACGTTCGGCTTGGCCCCGGTATCGAGCACTCCGTCGGCGAAGCTGATGTACAGGTCCGCGTCGTTGGCGGTATCGCCGTTGGTGGTCGAGCTGAACGCCTCGCCGGTCACGCCGGCCACGTCGAAGTCGTTGGCGATCACCGTGCTGTCGAGGATGGCCTCGCTGAAGGTCACGCGGATTGCATCGATGAAGCCATCGCTGTCCAGGTCCGCGGTTTCGATGGCGGTGATGGTCGCGGCTTTCTTGACCAGCAGGCTGGCGGTGTCGGTGGCGGTGGAGAAGGCCGTGATGCCGCCATTGGCGGCGGTGCTGGCCAGCCCGCCGTTGGCGCCGCTGGTCTGGTCCCAGGCGCGGAAGGTGATCGCGCTGGCTTGCGTGCCGTTGTAGTTCGCGTTCGGCTGGAAGTACAGCCGCGTGTTGGCGTCGGCGGCCAACAGCCGGGAACTCGCCGCACTCGGCGTGCCCAGGGCGATCCAGTTGGTGCCGTTGTCGATCGAGTAGAACCACGAGCCGTTGGTCGTGTCGGCCGAGGTCACCGCGATGCCCAGCGACGGGCTGCTGTCGACGTCGGTCACGTTGTCGACCTGGCCGGCAGGCGTAGCGAAGTCCACCAGGGTCGAGACCAGGGTGCCCACGGCCCCGGACGGTGCGCCAGCATTCACGATCTGGGCCGCCAGCGCTGGGCTCTTGCTGTTGTCCAGCAGCGGCGCGTCGTTGACCGGGTTGACGGTGATCGTGGTCACTGCGGTGTTGGACGGGACGGTGCCTTCACTCACCACGACGTTGATGGTGCGTGGCGTCGTGCTGGGGTTGTCGCCGGTGTTCTCGAACTGCACCAGCTCGATGGCATCGGCGTACTGCGTCCTGGTGAAGCTTCCGGAAAGGTCGACCACGCTGTCGGTGCGCGTCCAGGCG
>JANOEA010000073.1:0-5553 GCA_031412975.1 Pseudomonadota bacterium
GCCGTTGGCGATGCGGCGGATGAAGGCGGTGCAGGCGAGGGTGGTGCACTGCGTGGAGCGCATTTCGGTGCGCGTCGCGTCGCGATACTGGATCAGCGGGCGACCCACCGCGTAGGCCTGCGCAACGCTGGCCGGCCCGAAGCCGGGTCCTGCTTCCAGCGTGAGCCGCTGCGGCGCGCTGCACGGCGCGTCGTTGCACACCGTCGCGAGCATCGCGCCGGCTGACGGCTGGTGATGGCTGACCAGCAGGTTGCCGTTGGGCAGGCGCGTGGCCGAGGGCGCGAAGCCGCGGCCCGCGGCGTCCAGCGTCGATTGCGTGGCCGAACTGCAGTTGCCGTCGTTGCAGCGCCAGCGCTCGAGCGTGTCCCCGCTCGCGCCGCGGAACACGAGGTCGACGAAGTTGCTCGCGTCGATCGTGATCGCGGCATCGGCGCCTGCGGCCGTCGAGAAGGTCGAGAAGCTCGCGCCCGAGAACGGCGCGACGCCGCGCGCGAGCCGGACTTCGCCGGTCGTGGTGTCGTCGTAGGCGATCCACAGCAGGTTGTTGACGAACGCGATCGCCGGATTGCGCCCGCGATCGTCGACGCCATCGACGACGACGCTGTTGCCGACGCTGTTGCCGACGTCGCAGGTGGCGCTGGTGCAGCGATACAGGCGCAGGTCGCCGTTGGTCGCGTCGTAGTAGGCGACGTGCGGGAAACCGGTGGCCGGATCGATCGCGGTTGCGGTGCCGGCGCCGACGTCGTTGACCGTGTCGAGCACGCGCGGGATGGAGAAATTGCACGAGCCGCCGTCGGCGCAGTCGACGGCCTCCAGGTCGCCGCTGGTGGCGTTGTAGAAGGCCGCGAAGGGACGCTGTGAGAGCGCGCTGCGCCGCGCCACACTGACGAAGCGCCCGCGGTCGGCGCCGCTGGTGTGGCGCACTTCCGGCACGCAGCCGTCGCCGCACGAGCCCGAAAAGAGCGACTGTTCGTCCGCCAGGTAGTGGAAACCGGTCCACTGGTCGGAGGTGCCGAAGCGCGTCACGGCGAAGTGCTCGCCGAAGTCGTTTTGGCCATCGAGCAGGCGCACGGCGTAGCCGGGTCCGGGTTGGGACTGGGCGAGCGCAGCACCGCTGGCGGCGAGCAGGGCGAGCAGGGCGAGGCAGGGCAGGAGCGATCGACGGAGTGCGGTCATGGTGGATTCGGCCGGTGGGTGGACATACTTACGTCGTTCGGGGGCGGAAACCGCAATCCCGCAGACGCGCGCCTGCCGCAATGCGGCAACCCCCGGCCCGGTCTTGACCGCTATCATGTCGCCCCTTCACCCCGCTCCTCGAGGAACGTCCATGGCCGAGCCCGTCATCACCGCCCCCGCCGGCGGCGCCAAGATCACCATCCACGACGGCAAGCTGCATGTTCCCGATAATCCGATCATCCCGTTCATCGAGGGTGATGGCACCGGTCCTGACATCTGGCGCGCCTCGGTGCGGGTGCTCGATGCGGCGGTGGCCAAGGCCTATGGCGGCAAGCGCAGGATCCACTGGGTCGAGATCTTCGCCGGAGAGAAATCGAACAACCAGTTCGGCACCTGGCTGCCGGAATCGACCGTGCAGGCGTGCCGCGATTACCTGATATCGATCAAGGGTCCGCTGACCACGCCGATCGGCGGCGGCATCCGTTCGCTCAACGTGGCCCTGCGCCAGATGCTCGATCTCTATGTGTGCTTGCGGCCAGTGCGCTGGTTCAAGGGCGTGCCGAGCCCGGTCAAGCATCCGGAAAAGGTCGAAATGGTGATCTTCCGCGAGAACTGCGAGGACATCTACGCGGGCATCGAGTTCGAATCGGGCAGCGCGGGCAACAAGAAATTCCTCGATATCCTCAAGGCCGAGTTCCCGAAGGAATTCGGCAAGATCCGCTTCCCCGAATCCTCCGGCATCGGCATCAAGCCGGTGTCGAAGGACGGCACCGAGCGGCTGTTCCGCGCCGCCGTCGAGTACGCGATCGCCAACCGCCAGAAGTCGGTGACCATCGTGCACAAGGGCAACATCATGAAGTTCACCGAGGGCGCGTTCCGCAACTGGAGCTACGCGCTGGCCGAGCGCGAGTTCGCCGACAAGGTCTACACCTGGGATCACTGGGAGCGCACCAAGGCAAAGGATGGCGAGGCCGCAGCGAACGCCGAGCAGAAGGCCGCGATCGCGGCCGGAAAAGTCGTGATCAAGGACGCGATCGCCGACATCACGCTGCAGCAGGTGCTCACCCGCCCGGAAGAGTTCGACGTGATCGCGACGCTGAACCTCAATGGCGACTATCTGTCCGACGCGCTGGCAGCCCAGGTCGGCGGCATCGGCATCGCACCGGGCGGCAACATCAACTACATGACCGGGCATGCGGTGTTCGAGGCCACCCACGGCACCGCGCCCAAATACGCCAATCTCGACAAGGTCAACCCCGGCTCGATGATCCTGTCCGGCGAGATGATGCTGCGCTACATGGGCTGGAACGAAGCGGCCGACGCGATCATCCGCGCGATGGACCTGGCGATCGGCAACAAGAAGGTCACCTACGACTTCGCGCGCCTGATGGAAGGTGCGACCGAGATCAAGTGCTCGGAGTTCGGCGACGAGTTGATCAAGGCGTTCTGAGCTCGGCAACCTGCGGGCGACCGGTGTTGCGGACCTCCGTGCCGTAACGCCGGGCACGCACGGCGAGGGGGTAGACTGGGGGTTTGGTCGAGTCCCCGGATTGCCGATGAGCGAGGTGTTCGAACACGATCCCCCGCCGGTGCCGCGAGGCGAGCGTGGGGATGCAGCGGGTGGCGCGAGTGCAGGCCAGTTGCGCCTGCTCGAGGCATTCCGCGCACTTCCCGAGCACGATCGGGCGATCGTGGAGTTCCTCGCGCTGAGTCCGCAGCCGATCGCACCGGAGGGCGTGGCCAGCGGCGTGTCGCTGGCGATCCCGACCCTGGGTGCGCGCGAGGTGGTCGAGGCGATCCGCACCCGCCTGCGCGCATTCATCGTCCCGCGCAGTGCGGCGCTGTTCGCACTCGGCGGCGATGCGCTGCGCGATGCCGCGATCGACTCGCTGATCGCCAGTGGCCGCCATCGGCGCTACGCAGAGCGCAGCGCGACCCTGCACGCGCGGGCCGGCACGCACTTCGACAACTACCACGATTATCCGATCGCGCTGCGCCTGCGGCTGGCCGCGCTGCTCGGCGGTGCCGACCCGGAATCCTTCAGCGGTTTGCTGCGGCGCTACAGCGGCGGCGATGCGCACGCGATGGCGGCCGAACTGCTGATGCCGCTGCTGTCGATCGAGCGCCTCGAGATCGTGCATCCGCGGGTCGCCGCACCGCTGTTGACGCGCTGGCTGTGGAGCGAGTTGTCGACACCATCGTCGCGCGCACCCGCGCTGCTGGCCGCCGCGATCCGCCTCGCGCGAACCAGCAGTGAGGCCGCGAGCCTGCTGCTGGCACCGCTGATCGAGCACGCAATCCTCAGCGACCAGCTGCTGCTCGCACCGCTGGTCGACCCGCGCTTCGCGGCATTCCGCGACATCGCCGGCGCGTGGGACGCGCTGCGCGGCGGCGCCGACCCGCTGTCGGTGCTGCCCGGCTTCGATCGCGCGCTCAAGCAGCTGCGCGAAGCGATGGGGCCGAAGATGATCGTGCACGGCGCAGCCGGGATCGTCTGGCTGTCGATCCTCGCGCACAGCGAGAATCCGGTGCTGCGTCGCCGTTGCGCGCAGCTGGCCGCACTCAAGCTCGAGCCGCACATCGACCTCGGCGGCCCCGCATTCAACTGGTGGCAGCGTTTCGCGCGCGCGCGGCTGACCGGGGCGGCGTGGGTCGAGCCCGCGCTGCCGCAGCAGTGCCGACCCGACGATCTGTTCTGGTTGGCGATGTTCGTGCGCTGGTCGGGCGCGAGTCCGTCGCGCGCGCTGATGGAGCGCCTGCGCATCGCACGCGAACAGGCGCAGGTCGCGGGCTGGCGCTGGCTGGTCGCGCAGATCGACTCGCTGCACGCATCGCCGGCGAAAGCCATCGCCAATCCGCGCATCGTCGACTGGTTCGAGAGTCGCCCTGCGTGGCAGAGCGCTCTGTCGGCACTGACCGATCTCGCGCGCACCCCGATCGCGGCCGCGGCCACCCAGACCCGCGGCGGCTCGCGGCTGTACGCCACGCTGCGGCTCGACAAGGCGGTGTCGACCTATGCACTGGTGGAGGTCTACGAGCAGCGCGCCAAGCGCGATGGCTGGTACGCGGGCAAGCACATCGCCAGTGCGTTGACGCTGCGCAAGTTGCCCGGCCGCCTTGCCGGTGGCGACGAGGCCGATCTGAAGCTGGTCGAGGCGTTGCTCAACGACGTCGGCCGCGAAGGCCTGGGCTTCGTCGAAGCGGGCAGCCGCATCATGGCCGCACTGGTCGGCCATCCACGCGTTTACACGTCCGAAAAAATGCACGACAAGCTCGAGGTCGTCGCGGGCGAGCCCGAGCTCACCGCGAGTCGCAATGCCGATGGCACGGTGACACTGGCGCTCGATCCGCCCGAGGCCGCGATAGGTGAGGCCGTGATCCAGCGGCTCGGCGACCGCGTGCGCCTGATCAGCGCCAACGCGCGCGTGCGAAAGCTTGCCGAGGTGGTCGGCACCGGCATCGCGCTGCCGGCCGAAGCATTGCCGACATTGATCGAGGCGATGCCGGGACTGGCGCGCATCGCGCGGATCGGTGGCGACTTGTTCGGCGCGGCGGATACCGAGCGCGCCACCTCGAACCAGCTCTACGCGCTTTTGCGTCCCGCGGGCGAAGGCCTTCGCGTGCGCATCGTGGTGCGACCGCTGGGGCAGGGTGCCGTGCTGCAGTCGCCGGGCACGGGTGCGGAGACCGTGGTCGGTGTCGACAATGGCGTGCCGATCCGCGCACGCCGCGATCTGGCCGCCGAACGCGAGGGGCTCGCAGCACTGCAGCAACGCTGCGAGCAGCTCGCGGCACTCGATCGCAACGCGGAACTGGAAGTGATCGATCCCGAGTCGGCGCTCGCGCTGCTCGAGGCGCTGCAAGCGCTGGAGCCCGAACTGGTGCTCGAATGGCCCGAAGGCCGCGCGCTGCGCGTGGGCAAGGCGCGGCAGGGCTCGGATTTGTCGCTGCGCGTGGGCAGCCAGCGCGACTGGTTCGGTGCCGAAGGCGGTTTGTCGCTGCAGGATGGATCGGTGATCGCGCTCGGTGCGGTGCTCAAGGCGCTGGCCTCGTCGCAGGGTCGTTACCTGCGCCTCGATGCGCAGCGCGTGGTCGCACTCAGCGACGAACTGCGCCGGCGCCTGAACGTGCTGCGCGGTTTCGCCGACGCCAACGGCAAGGTGCAGATTCCGCGCGTGGCGGCTTTCGCGTTGCGCGACGCGCTCGATGAGTCAGTCGAGCTCGACGACAGCTACCGCAAGCAGGTCGCGCGGATGGACAGTGCGCAACTGCTGCTGCCGCAGGCGCCACGCGATTTGCAGGTGGAGCTGCGCGACTACCAGCTGGACGGCCTGCGTTTCCTGCTGCGGCTGGCCGCGTGGGAGGCCGGCGCGTGCC
>JANOEA010000074.1:0-6225 GCA_031412975.1 Pseudomonadota bacterium
ACCTGATCGTTCGCGCTGGTGCCGATCAGCGAGTTGGCCGGCGAGACTACGCCCACGATCCCAACGGTGCCCGAGCCGAAGGTCACCGCGCCGGCATCCACCGTCGCGCTGTTGTCCCAGAGCCTGCTGCTGACTACGTAGTTGCCGTTGGTCAAGGCCGCCACATCGCCGCTGCCGACCTGGTCGTTCGTGCTGGTGCCGATCAGCGAGTTGGCCGGCGAGACCACGCCCACGATCCCACTGGCGCCCGAGCCGAACGTCACCGCGCCGGCATCCACCGCAGCACCGTTGTCCCAGTCCCGACTGCGGAGCACGTAGTTGCCGTTGGTCAAGGCCGTCACAGATTCGCCGACCCGATCAGCCGCCGTAATGCCGACCAGCGAGTTGAGCGGCGAGACCACGCCCGCGATCCCACTGCTACCCGAGCCAAAGGTCGCCGCGCCGGCATTCACCGCAGCGCCGTTGTCCCAATCCCGGCTGCGAACCACGTAGTTGCCGTTGGTCAGGGCCGTCACCGAATTGCCGACCGAATCTTGCGCCGTAGTGCCGACCAGCGAGTTGACCGGCGAGACCACGCCCACGATCCCGCTGCTGCCCGAGCCAAAGGTCGCCGCGCCGGCATTCACCGTCGCGCCGTTGTCCCAGTCGCGGCTGCGAACCACGTAGTTGCCATTGCTCAAGGCCGTCACACCGGAACCGCCGACCGAATCTTGCGCCGTAGTGCCGACCAGCGAGTTGGCCGGTGAGACCACGCCCACGATCCCGCTGGCGCCCAAGCCGAAGGTCGCCGCGCCGGAATCCACCGTTACGCCGTTGTTCCAGTCCGGACTGCCGACCACGTAGTTGCCGTTGGTCAAGGCCGTCACGGAATCGCCGACCGAATCTTGCGCCGTCGTGCCGACCAGCGAGTTGGCCGGCGAGACGACACCGCTGATCCCGCTGCTGCCCGAGCCGAAGGTCACCGCGCCGGCATCCACCGCAGCACCGTTGTCCCAGTCCGGACTGCGGACCACATAGTTGCCGTTGGTCAGCACCACCACTCCGTCACGGCCGACGCGGTCGCCCGCCGTGCTGCCGCGCAGGGTGCTGATCAGCGTGCCGTCAGGCCGGTACAGGTAGACGGCCCCGACATCCGCGATCGGGCCCGGCGCATCGAAGCCCGGATCGGTCACCACCAGATTGCCATTGGGCAAGGTGGTCACGGAGGTGCCGAACGCACCGCTGCCGCCCGGTCCGTTGATGGTGAACTGCGCGGCCTGCGCGCTGCCAGCGATCAAGACCACTGCGCATGCCGCCCCGCGCCAGATAAATCGGAACCGAGTGGTTGCCGCGGGCGCATCGATCGGGGTTGAGACGGTTGTCATGGCGGGCGCTCCGGTAGACGCTGGCAAACGGTACGCGTTCGCATACCGTGGAATAACCCGGATTGATGAGGCGACCCGCCACGGTCGACGCTGCGGGCGGCTGTGTGGCTTCGTCGACTCCTGGGAGCGCGGCCAGCGCCGAGGCGCGGGATCAGCGGGCAGACGTTTGCGATCGGAAGTTTTGACGGGTCGAAAGGCGCATGCGCATCAGTCCGACGCTACCGCGTCCTGCCCGATCCACAGCCGATTGCCGTCGAGATCGTCGATTCGGAACTCGGTCATGCCATAGAACGTGACCTCGAGGTCGGGAACCGTCAATCCATTCGCGCGGGCCTGCGCATGGAAAGTCGCGATGTCGTCGGGGTAGAGGTAGATGACCGCGGTTCGCGGCAAGGCCGGATGTACGTTGATCGACTCATCCAGCATCAAGCGGCAGTCGCCGAAGCCGAGCATCGCCCAGCGCCAGCCGTCATTGCGATCCACCACGACGAAGCCGAGCTTGCGGTAGAACGCCACGCTGGCAGGCATGCTGCGCACCGGCAACATCGGAATGATCCGGCCCATCTTCATCCTGCGAGCGCCAGCTTTGGCGACACGGCCGCGTGTTCGCGCTCGATCTCAGACATGCTGGTCGATCAGTACGGTGTTGCCGTCGGGGTCCACCACGGTCAGGCTCGCAGGCCCCGCGCTCGACTCGTCGATGGCGGGATTCACGACGATGCCGTTTGCCTTTAAATGCCGCTGGATCGCGCGCACGTCGGTGAATCCGGGCACCAGCTTCGCATCGCTGTCCCAACCCGGGTTGAAGGTCAGCAGATTGCCCTCGAACATGCCCTGGAACAGGCCGATCAGGGTGCTGCCGTTCTTCATGATCAACCAGCGCTGTGCCTGGTTGCCGCCGAACACGCTGAAACCGAGCGTCTCGTAGAACGCCCGCGACGCGGCGATGTCCTTGACCGCGAGGCTGATCGAAAACGCGCCGAGTTCCATGGGGTCTCCTCCGGAGTCGCAAAGCAGCGTCGACACTCGACGCTGCAGTGGGCGATGGGCGATGGGCGCTGACCGCAAGTTCGAGACCGGCAACACCGGCACTGCGGACACGCTGTCTCAGCGATGCTCGCAAATCGACTTCAGTTTGGCCAGCGCCTTCGGCCACGCCTCGCTCATGTAGCGCTCGTACTCGGGCGCCACGTCCTGGTCGATCACCAGCTCGGTGCCCGCGTCGGTGGCGGTGAAGGTGTAGTTCTCGTAGGCGGGCGCCCACGCACGAACCGCCTCGCTCTCGATGTCTTCGACGCCTTTCGCGATGAAGCCGAGATGCCGGATCGAGATGAAGCGTGCGGGTCGATGCTCGGCGATCTCGGCGATCATGCCGTCGCCGGAGGGACACAGGAACCGGATGCGTTCGCCCGGTTGCCAGGTTCCTTCGTAATACGAGCCCTCGGTAAACGCCGACGTCCACAGTCGATAGCTGTCGGGGTCGATCATCAGCGCATGCACCGTGGCCGGAGGCGCGGCGATGTTGGTGACGAACTGCAGGCGTTTCACGTTGGACATCACGAATCCCCTGAACGGGAGTGGTTCGGACCGCTGGGCGGAATCGAACCGGTAGCCGAATGCGCCGCGCAAGGTGTGCGGGTGGCCGAGGCGCTCGGCGCGGCCGATCGGATCGCTGCTGCAGCATGCACCCAGTCGGCCACGTTTGCGAGAACGTCTGCACCATGGCCGACGAGCAGGTGGCCGCCGCGCTCGTAACCGATGGACCGGGCAGCGGGGATTTCGCCGGCTGTGTATTCGGCAGCCGCCCAGGTGCCGAAGCCGTCGTCTCTGGATGATAGCTAGCTGCCCGCGCAGTCGAGGGTCGACGACCAGGCATCCTGCCAAACCGCTTGTCGCCTGCCGGCCGTTGCAGCTAGGCTGCGTCGCAGAACGACATTCCAAAAAAACGAGCAGGGGGAAATGAACATGATCGGACGACTTTCTGCCGAGTTCCTCGGTACGCTGTGGCTGGTGCTGGGCGGTTGCGGCAGTGCGGTGCTTGCCGCGGCCTTTCCGGATGTCGGCATCGGTCTGCTCGGCGTGTCCTTCGCGTTCGGCCTGACCGTGGTCACCATGGCCTACACGATCGGGCCGATCTCCGGCTGCCACCTCAATCCCGCGGTCACCGCGGGTCTGGTTGCGGCCGGCCGCTTCTCCGCGCGCGATCTGTTGCCGTACTGGGTCGCGCAGACCCTCGGGGCGGTCGCCGCGATCGCGATCCTCGCGGTGATCGTCGGCGGCAAGACGGGCTTCGACCCCAGCACCGCAAGCTTCGCTGCCAACGGCTTCGGCGCGCTCTCGCCGGGCGGGTTCAACCTGGTCTCTGGTGCGGTGACCGAGATCGTGATGACCCTGTTCTTCCTGCTGGTGATCCTCGGCGCCACCGATCGGCGCGCGCCGGCCGGTTTCGCGCCGCTCGCGATCGGGCTCGCGCTGACCCTGATCCACCTGATCAGCATCCCGGTCACCAACACTTCGGTGAATCCAGCGCGTTCGACCGGGCCTGCGCTGTTCGCCGCAGACCCGGCGTATTTGCAGCAGCTGTGGTTCTTCTGGGTGATGCCGATCGCCGGCGCGGTGGCCGGCGGCCTGCTCTGGCGCGGTTTGTTCGAGAAGCGCGAAGGCTGAACTGCGCGGGGCGACGCGCGGTGCGTCGCCCCTCAGTCCGCGGCGCCGGCCAGCAGGTCGGCGTGCAGCAACCGGTGGAACAGATGCTCGCCCGCCTCGCGCCGGATCGACAGCCGTCCGCTGCTGTAGGCGCGTGAGTTCAGGCCGCGCTGCACCGACTTGCAGATCGCCATGTCCTCGTCCTGGATGAGGTTGCCGACATCGATGCTCGCGCGATTGTGTTCGCGCGCGGCATCCGAGACATCGGCGAACCAGAAGTCGAAGATCACCTCGGTGCGCACCCGCGCGAAGGTGGAGCAACCCTGGTGTGGTGTCAGGGCAGATTCCGCTGGCGGACCATCACGTTCCCGGGCAACGAATCACCGGTCAGCCACTCGCAAGCCTGCTGGGTAGTCGTCATGTGCGTGCGCAGGAACGCCACGCTGGCGGCGCGCGTGAAGGCCCGGGTTTGCGCGACGGGCGCGCTCGGCGCGATGCAGAAGCTGCAGTTGACGCCGCACTGGTCCGGGTCGCTGACGAAGTCGAGGTGCGCCGCGCCGACGATGGTCCATTCGTAGCCGCGTGTGGTGGCAGCCGCTGCGTTGAACAGCACCTGGTAGTTGACGGCAGCGGGGGCACAGGGCATGGCCCCGGCGGTGTCGGTCAACTCGCCGAAAATCGCAATCGGAATCGCGATGGAGCCCATCGGCTGCGGCAAGATGCTGGGCACCATGTTGGTCGGATTGCCGTTGAGGTTGAGCGGATCGAGCAACAGCAGCGCGTCGATCCGTGGATCGCCGCTCGCAGCCATTACCGCGAGCTTGCCGCCGATCGAGTGGCCGCCGGCTGCGACCTGGGTCGCATCGACTGCTACCGGCAGCGTGCCCGGGGTGAGCAGGCTGTCGATCACCGCGCGCAGGTCGAGGGCCATTGCGACATGGTCGGGCGCACCGAAGTTGAATGGCGGGTCGGCTCTTATGGCGACGAATCCGTAGGTCGCGAGGTGGCGCGCATAGCTTTGGTACGCGGCCGGCGGGATTCCGACGCCGCCGACAAAAAAGACTGCCGGGCGTGCGCCGCTGGCGCCATTTGGAAAGTCGGCGATCCACGGGGTGACGCGCGTGCCACGGGTCACGCTGCCGGAAGTGCTGCCGGTCGAGAACGGCCCGCTTTCGCCGAGATTTCCACTGAGCGGGGTTTCGAATCCGTTGACGAACAACCGACCTTCGACCTGCGGCGGGCAGACCACACCCTGCGCCATGGCGTCGGCGGCGGCCATCGAGGCGAGCAGCGCGATCGCGCCGGCGACGACGGCGCACGCAGTCGTGCGACGGACAGCGACCGCAAGGGGCCAAGGCAGTATGTGGTCGGTCATGGAGAGGGCGCCTGCGTGGATCGGACGGATGCCAATGTGGTGTTCTACAAGTACTGGCGGAGCTTTGGGGGATTACCGCCCCACGCGATCATTCGCGTGCCACTCGGTCCACTGGCAGCGCACACTCCGGGTGCGGACGCGCGGCATGGGACGATTCGCGCTGCCGCATCGGCATCGCGTCGATCATCCCGAGCAGCGCGCAGTGCTCGACTGGCGCATCCGCGCGCAGTTTCACGCCACCGTCCTTGCCCACCAGCAGTACGCGGAAGTCGGCGGCGGCGACGTCGAAGCGCTGCCGCAGCTCGGCCGGGTCGAGCGCCAGCCGTTCACCGAAGGTTCGCGCGCCGACCACCGACACCACGATCAGGTCGCGCTCGTCCGCCGCCGGGCCGAGCGCTTCGAGGATCGCCTGCTGGCGCTGCAGTCGGGGATCGTCGTCGGCTGGCGCGAACACCAGCACGACGCGGTACCGCCGCTGCAGCGATGCCAGTGGATCATCGGCCGGCGCGCTTGCGCAAAGCGGCATGGAGGTGGCCATCAGCAGCGCGATCGCCGTCACGCTCCGGTACGTGGCGCGCCTCGTGAGCCACCCAACGCTGCTCACTAGCGCAAACCCGCGAGCAAATCCGCGTGCAGCAGCCGGTGGAACAGATGCTCGCCCGCCTCGCGCCGGATCGACAGCCGTCCGCTGCTGTAGGCACGTGAGTTCAGGCCGCGCTGCACCGACTTGCAGATCGCCATGTCCTCGTCCTGGATGAGGTTGCCGACATCGATGCTGGCGCGATTGTGTTCGCGCGCGGCATCCGAGACATCGGCGAACCAGAAGTCGAAGATCACTTC
>JANOEA010000075.1:0-5405 GCA_031412975.1 Pseudomonadota bacterium
CGCGATGGTTTCGACGATCTGGCGATTGGCGTGCCGCTGGAGGACGTGGGGGCCGTCGAAGACGCCGGCAGCGTGGCGGTGGTGTATGGATCACCAGCCGGGATCGATACCGGCGTCTCGAAGGTGTTCGATCTGGGCACCGCCGGCATCAACGGCAGCGTGGCGGCCGGCGATCAATTCGGGAGCGTGCTCAGCGCGGGCGATTTCAACGACGATCAGGTCGACGATCTGGCGGTCGGCATCCGCAATCGGCGCAATTCGTCCGATGCCGTCGTCGGCGCGGTGAGCATGATCTTCAGCACCGCCGACACCGTCACCAGCATCGTATCCATCACGCCCAATCCGGTGCTCGTCGGCCAACCCTATACCGTTGCCGTGCGCAGCACGCGACAGAATACCGGAGGCACGCAGCTCGGTCGCGGTACCGTCATCGTCAGCGTCAGCGGCAATGGCGGCACCTGCACGGCGACCCTGAGCAGTGTGGGCATCGGAAGCTGCCAGATCAGCACTGCCACGGCAGGGCTGCGCACCGTCAGCGCCACCCACCCTGCGATCCTGGGCTATCGCGCGAGCAGCGCCGCGCCAGTGGCGCTCACCGTGATCAACCCGCCCGGCGATGCGATCTTCGCGAACGCGTTCGAGTGATCGCGGACCGCGGCAACCGGCAGCCAGCCGCAATCCCGGGCCGCCGCGAATCGCCGCAAAGTGGCCGCAGTTCGAGCGCTGCGGGCACTTCCCCGACGCGCCCGCCGTCTCGGCGATTGATCGATCGATGGCTGTCCTCGATTGCTGCTTCGGCGAGGCCCGGGTTTTCCGGAGCGACCGAGGCCAGCCGGGGGTTGAGCGGACGCTCGACTTCACCAGGTTCCAGCTCACCCGGCACGCACGCCAATAGCGAGGATTTGCCACAGCCATTGCGGCCGATAACGCCCATCCGTCAGCGGGCGTGCAGGGTCAGGTCGATATCGCGCAGCAGCTCACGGACGCCGCGCCGGATTGCGAGATTGCGAACGGCGATCATCGATTCAGGGGATCAGGTAGCTGCGGCGCAGGCGGAAACAACGAAGATCAGATGCGTATCGTGCCAGTCCGGGCGATTTGGTGCTTTCGCGGGGCATCTGCCGCACGCGCTCCCTGCGCGTTGCGGCACTTCCCATATCCCTGTGGGTCGTGTTGGCGGACGCCACGTCGATCCGGTGCGCGCTGGTAGCCTACGATCGCCGGTCAGCCAGCAGTGACAGCTGCTCGGCGTCGATACGGTCCTGCGGGCGACCGGTGGCGCGCTTGTTGGCGATCAGATCAGCCAGCCCGATGACCGGAATTCTCAGCCCGCCAATTTCCGCGATCGCTGCACGAGCGCTGGCCGCATCAAACTCGATGCCGTCGATCCTGGTCAACAAATCGATACGGCGCGGCGCTACGCCGATCTGAACCACGGTTCCGGGGACAAGGAAGCTATGCAATTCGACGGCTTCGGCTGGCGCGCCGAATTCCGCCAAAGCAGCGCAGATCCGTGCGGCGTTGGCTGCCGAGACTCGAAGCCACAGGTCAATGTCCATGGTCGCCCTCGGCTGCCCATGGACTGCCATTGCGTAAGCTCCGACCAGCAGGTACTCAACCTGGTGATGGGAAAACGCGGACAACAGTTCGCTGTAGTCGCGATTGAGCATCGAACGCGCCTCCCATCGCGCAAACTTCGGCCGTGAGTGGCCAGACCAGTGCGAGCCGTTCGGCTGCGGAGCCAGGCACCAGATAGGGCTGTTCGCGCGCCTGCGTGGTGGACAGGATCGCAACGGTGACGAGTCGCGGCTGCTGGGATTCGGCCATGGGTCGAGTTTACGCGAACGGTGAGTGATGCGCGCCGCTGGGACGGTGGATAGGACGAAGCGTACCGCGGGCCGAAGGCCCGAACGGCCTCGAGCGAGAGCGGCGAAGAGAAGGCAACGCGCCAGGAGTGCGAATCGCCGCAACGAGCGACGGGCGTTCCATGCACTCGCCGACATGGATCGGTTCCGGGACCGCTTGCGCGCACCCCTCGCCTGCCGGGGCCGAACGAATCGCTGCGCGGAGGCGCCCGGCGACGGGCTCACCCACACGCAATGGCGGGAATGCCCGGCAACCTGGGTTATAGGCAGTACACACCTCCTGCGAGATCGCCGCCATGCGCTACGCCTTGATGCTGTTTGCACTGCTGGCCGATGTGGCCGGTGCCGCGACCTTCACGGTCGACACCACCTCGGACGCCAATCTGCTTGTCTGCAGCGCAGCTCCCGGCGACTGCTCGTTGCGCGGGGCGATCAACGCCGCCAACGCCACCACCGCCGCCGACACCGTCGCCTTCGACATTCCCAGCACCGATCCGGGTTGCGTGGCCGCGACCGGCGTGTGCCGGATCGCGCCGAGCACCGGACTGTCGTCGATCTTCACCGGTGACCTGACCATCGACGGCTATACCCAACCCGGTGCCGTGCCCAATACCAATACGCCCGCCCAAGGCGGCAGCAACGCGCAGCTCAAGATCGTGCTCACCGGCGCTTCCTGCCCGGGGTGCTCCAGCGGCATCAGCTACTTCACCACCAGCGGCACGGTGCGTGGCCTGGTGATCAACGGCTTCTCGGCCGCAGCGATCGACTTCGCGGGTCGAGCTACCGTGGTTGGCAACGTCGAGGGCTGCTTCCTCGGCACCGATGTCACAGGCACCATTGCGGTACCCAATGGGCTGGGCGTCAGCACTGGCGGCAATCCCTTCGGCGGCGACTTCAGCTCCAACGCGCGCATCGGCGGCAGCTTGCCGGCGCAGCGCAATGTGATCAGCGGGCAGAGCGGCGACGGGATCAGTGGCGGTGGCGCCAACCTCCGCATCCTCGGCAATCTGATCGGCACCAACGCGGCGGGAACCGCGGCGCTGGGCAACGGCTTTGGCGTACGCCTCTTCGGTGGCACCGGCTTCTTCCAGATCCTCGGTGGGGCGGATGTTGCAAGCCGCAACGTGATTTCCGGCAATGGTCGCGGGGTGGTGATCGCGGGCGCCGGACCGACCAACGGCACGCGCGTGATCGGCAACTTCATCGGCACCGATGTCACCGGCACGCTGCCACTGGGCAACGGCATCCTGGGCATCGAGCTCAGCACCGGGGTCAATGGCGCGCAGCCACCGCTGGTCGGCGGAACGCTGCCCGGCGAGGGCAATGTGATTGCGTTCAACGGCACCCAGGGCGTGGCCACGCGCAGGACGCGCGGGGCGGTGATCAGCAACCGCATCCACGGCAACGGCCAACTCGGCATCAGCGGTCGCACCAGCGACAACGGCACCGCCGGCGGGCGCCTACCCAACGATCCGGGCGATCCGGACAATCCGTCCAACAACGGCCAGAATTTCCCCGAGATCAGCGCGTACGCGGTCGTTGGCGGCAACGTCAACTTGAGCTATCGGGTGGATTCGACCACCACCAACAGCGCCTATCCGCTGCGCGTGGAGTTCTTCAAGGCCGATGGCGACGAGGGGCGCGACCTGATCGGCTTCGACAATTACCTTGCGGCCGAGGCGCAGACGGTCAAGGCGATATCGCTGCTGATTCCGTCGGGACTGACCTTGAGCGCCGATGACGTCATCGTCGCCACCGCCACCGATGCGCAGGGTAATACCAGCGAGTTCAGCTTCGGCCCCGTTGTGCTCACGGTCAACGACAGCCCCGATCCGCATCCGGCCGGTTTGCCATTCATGGTCGATGTCGAAGCGCTGGCGACCGCGGGGCCGTTCAAGCCCAATGGCGTGGTGGATGTGAGCATGGACTCCACACCGGCTGCGACCTGCACGATCGCGCTCGAACCGCGCGTGCCGGCCAACACCGGCGGCGGCTCATGCATCCTGATCGCACCGCAGGCGGGAGCGCGCACCATCACCGCGTCCTATCGCACCTTCCGCGGCGCGTTCGGCAGCGCCACCGGCGGCGACGTGGTGGCCACCACCCCCCACACCGCGACGGCGCCGGGCCCCGAACAGGTCGGATTCACGCGCTGCCGCCAGCGTGTGGTCGAAGGCGAGGTCGCGCAGGTGCGGGTGACGCGCAACAGCGGCGGCGTGGTCGCGGTCGGCGCTTCGTTGGCGCACTCGGCCGGAACGGCGACACCGGGCGTCGACTACACGGTGCCGCCGAACCAGGTGCTGAGCTGGGCTGCGGGCGATTTCGCGCCGAAGCTGATCAACATCCCGATCGCCGCGGACGCACCCATCGAAACGATCGAGCGCTTTCGCCTGACCCTGAGCGATCCGGTCAGCACCGCGATCCTGCCGTTCGCGCAGCTCGACATCGAGATCATGGACGGCCTCGACGACGTGCGCTTCGGCAACAGCTTCGAACCACCGGACTGCCTGCCCTGAGGCGCGCCGATCCTGCGGCGACGATCGCGCTGTCGGTGAGGCCCGGGTTTCGGCGGCTCATTGCCCAGCCCGGTCAGCACCGACACGCCGACGTCGCGAGCGAACCGCGGCTCGGCGTGCCGCTGCGCCGCGAAGCCACCGATGAAGCAGAACCCGATGCCCTTGGACTCTAGGGAACCTCTGAACAAGTATCCGCACCCGCGTTGCTTCTGTGCGCGTCCGCACCTGCGTTGGCCGCCTTGGCCGTGGAACCACTACGCCCGGCGACGCGCGCCTTGCTGGCCGGCCGCACAACCCCCGGCGCGGGTGCGGATACATGTTCGGAGGTTCCCTAGCAGCGCCTGCACATCGGTCGCCGCCCGAACGAGCCGGTTCATCGCCGCAGCCGGGCGAACACCGCCTGCATCTGCTCGAGGCCCGACGTGGGCTGCGGCGGGCGCAGGAACAGTGCCGACTCGATCATGTCGGACAATTGATCGAGTGCCTCCGGCAGCGGGGTCTCGCGCAGATCGCGGTCGCGCATCGCTTCCAGCTCGGGGCCGGCGATGCGCCAGGCGTCGACGAAGGCTGCGAGCTCGAGGTTCATCGGCACATTGTGCGACTACGCAGCGGACGGATCTGCACGAAGTCAGACTGGTGGCGGGATAACGCGGACGACAGTTCGCTGTAGCGGCGATTGAGCATCGAACGCGCCTCCCATCGCGCAAACTTCGGCCGTGAGTGTCCAGACCAGTGCGAGCCGTTCGGCTGCGGAGCCAGGTACCCGATACGGTTGTTCGCGCGCCTGCGCGGCGGACAGGACCGCAACGGTAACGAGTCGCGGCTGCTCGGATTCGGCCATGGGTCGAGTTTGCGCGAACGGTGAGTGATTGACGCCGTCGGGACCGTGGAATTGACGATTGCCGGTGATGTTGGGTTGAAACCACGTTGCGTGAGGCAGTTCGATGGCGGGCTGAAAGCCCGCCCTACGCGGCTTTGGCCTTTATTGCGTGGAAGACGAGTTTGCCGGCTTCGCTGTCGATCG
>JANOEA010000076.1:0-12539 GCA_031412975.1 Pseudomonadota bacterium
GTGCGGTTTCCGACCATCTCGCGAATGCTGCGATGCTGGCCGCAGGCGCGTCGGTGCTCGATGAATCGCACCGCGCCGCTGGCCTCTACGGCGCGATGTACCTGGTGCCCGCGCTGCTGGCCTTCACCGGCGTCTGCGTGTTCATCGCCTCGCTGACCTTCGTGCGCGATGCGCGCGCGATGCGGACGGGCCGCACGAAGGACTGAGCACGACGCGCGCCACAGGCGAGACGTGCGCTGCGCGACGTGCCGCCGGGAGCGTGTCGACGCGTGTGAGGCAGTGGCGCAACTGCCGCGATCGACGTTGAGGGTATTCCGGCCTGGGCACGCGTACGGATCCGTCGCGCTCGCGCTGCACGAGCACGATCGGCAGCGGACGCGTTTCGAGCCGGTCGAAACCCACCGGCTTGATGTGGGTCGCGGGTCGGCCTGGATCGGGGTCACGCCTGTTCCGTGCGTGGAATCAAGGCGCGCGATTCCAGTCGCGCTGCAGATCCGCGATCTGGTCGAGCAGTACGCCGAAGCGCTCGCCCAACGGAGTGATGCGGTATTCGACCCGCGGGGGAACCTCCGCGAACACCTGTTTTTCGACGATGCCGTGGCGCTGCAGCTTGCGCAGCCGCTCGTTGAGCACCTTCTTCGAGACGCCGGCAACTGCGCGCTCGAGTTCGCCCGGGCGGTGCACGCCGGCGCGGATCCGCATCAGCACCGCCAGCGACCACTTGCAGCCGACGATGTCCTCGACGATGCCGCTGGCCTCGGTGCCGCCGGGATTCTTGTTTGTTCGTTCGATCATCGATTTACACCAGAAAGTGCCCGGGTGACGGATTCGTGCCTGCTGTCGCCAATGCGTTGCCGCGTCGATGATTCGCGCGTCGGCAAGCCGCCGGCGTCTGACGGAGAAGCGTGATGCGCGGTTCGATTCTGGCGTTGCTGCTGTGTTGCGGTCCAGTGGTGCTCGCTGCGGAGGCGACGGATCCGGTGCCGTATCCGGACGGCTTTCGCGACTGGAAGCACGTGAAGTCGATGGTCATCCAGGAGGGTCACGCGCTGTTCGGCGCATTCGGGGGCATCCACCACATCTATGCCAATCACAAAGCCGAGCGCGGCTATCGCAACAAGCCGTTCGAGGATGGCTCCGTGATCGTATTCGAACTGATCGAGGCCAAGGATGGCGGCGGCGCGATCCAGGAAGGACCGCGCAAGGTGGTCGGGGTGATGCACAAGGACGCGAAGCGTTACGCGCGCACGGGCGGCTGGGGTTTCGAGGGCTTCAAGGGCGACTCGCGCACCGAACGGGCGGTCGGCGACAACGCATTCGATGCCTGCTACGCCTGCCATGCGCCGCGCGCCGCGGCGGACTACACCTTCAGCGAGGTGCGGCCATGAGCCTGGTGCTGGGTCGGACGCCGCCGCCGTGGCAACTTTCAGGCTGGCTCAATGCGACGGTTGCACCGTCGCTGCAGTCGCTTCGCGGGCGCGCGGTATTGGTGCATGCGTTCCAGATGCTGTGCCCCGGCTGCGTGCAGCATGCGCTGCCCCAGATGCAGCGTGTGCAGTCGATGTTCGATCCCGCGCACGTGGCGGTGATCGGCCTGCACACGGTGTTCGAGCACCATGCAGCGATGCAGCGGGTAGCGCTGGAAGCTTTCGTGCACGAGTACCGGCTGTCGTTTCCGATCGGAATCGACGAGGCCGCCATCGATGGCCCTGTACCCACGACGATGCGTGCATGGGGTTTGCGTGGTACGCCTTCACTGGTGCTGCTCGACCGCGCCGGATTGGTGCGTTTGCACGAGTTCGGTGCGGTGCCGGACCTGCGCCTCGGGGCGGCTATCAGCGAGGCGATCCAGCGGATGCCAGCGCTGGATGTCGCGGCCGCCGATCAGGCAGCGGGAGGAACGCAATTCGCACAAGCCGCATGCGACGGGGCCGAATGCCGGGTGGCGTGACCCGGGACGCGAAGCGATGCGCGAACAGCCGTTCGCCTGGATCGGCAGCATGCAGCTGCGCTGCGGTCTTTCGTTCGGCCGCGATAGACTGCTGGCTTGAACCCGCCCGCGCCCTCGTCCGAACGCATCGAACGCCCCGTCCATCCGGTCCGCCTCGCGGCCCTGCTCGCGCTGCTGGCGATGTTCGGGCCGTTCACCATCGATGCGTTTTTCCCGGCGTTCAATGCAGTGGCCGCGGAATTGCGCGCGTCGCCGTGGGCGATGCAGCAGACGATCAGCATCTATCTGCTCGCCTATGCGGTGATGAGTCTGTTCCATGGCCCGATGTCGGATGCCTACGGGCGCCGGCGGGTGGTGCTGTGGGGCGTGCTGGTGTACACGATCGCCTCGGTGGCCTGCGCGCTGGTGCAGACCATCGAGCAGCTGCTGGCGATGCGCGCACTGCAGGGGGCGGCGACCGGTGCGGGCATGATCGTGGGACGCGCGATCATGCGCGATCTGTACGACGGTGCAGCCGCGCAGAAAGTGATGAGCCTGGTCTCGCTGTTCTTCGGCGTGGCACCCGCGATCGCGCCGATCATCGGCGGGATCGTGTTCAGCCTTGCGGACTGGCGTGCGGTGTTCTGGTTCCTCGCCGTGTATGGCGTGCTGTTGTGGTGGCTGTGCGTGCGGGTGCTGCCCGAGACCCACCCGCCGTCGCGCCGCACCCGGTTCCGGCCGCGGCCGCTGTTCGAGGTGTATCGGAAGATCGCCACCGACGGACGTTTCGTGCTGCTGGTGCTGTCCAGCGGCTTCAACTTCGGCGCGACCTTCCTGTACATCAGCTCCGCACCGGCTTTCATCGAGACCATCCTCGGACTCGGCACGCTGGGTTATCCGTGGTTCTTCGTGCCGATGATCCTCGGCATGATGAGCGGTGCGGCACTCTCGAACCGGCTGGCCGGGGTGATGCTGCCGCGGCGCCAGGTGATGCTCGGATTCGCGTTGATGGGCGTTGCGACTATCGCGAGCCTCGTCTACAACCTCTGGGTCGAGCGTCCGGGCGTGCCGTGGGTGATGCTGCCGATCATGCTCAACTCGGTCGGTATCGCGATGGTGTTTCCGGTGCTGACGATCAAGATGCTGGATCGTTATCCCGGCAACCGCGGCGCGGCGGCATCGGTGCAGGCTTTCCTGTGGGGGGTGTTCACCAGTGCGATTGCGGCATTCCTGTCGCCTGCACTGTCGCACAGCCACATCTCGCTGGCACTCGGCGCCAGCGTGCTGGTCGCCAGCGGTTTCGGGTGCTGGACCTGGTACGCACGGCTCACGCCGGTGCCCGCGGCGGAGCGCGATCCCCATCAGGTGGTCGAGGAACCGGTGGAACCCTAGAATCTCTGGGTATAGCTCGCATACCAGAACCTGCCCGGGATGGGATAGGCCGGATCGAAGGAATTGGCGAAGGCGGTGTACGAAACCGGCGGGTCGCGATCGGTCGCGTTCTGTACCCCCGCGGAGATGCGACCGCCCCAACGCGAGTTCCAGCTTGCTTGCAGATCGAGATAGGTGCGCGAGCCCAGCCGGTTTTCCGGATAGCCGAAGTAGATGGGACTGACCACATCCGGGCTGGAGCAAAGTTCCGGGTAGCCGGCGTCGGCCGGCGCGAAGCAGCCCTCGTCGAGCGGCGAGTAATAGCGCAATCCCGCCGCCACGTCCCACGCGCCGCGTTGCCACGCAATGTCGAGATTGGAGCGGATGCGAAACCCTGGCTCGAAGGCGAAATTGTTGCCTGGAAGCGAGCGCAGCCCCGAGCCGCGTGGGGACTCGACCACGTACTCGGCGGTATAGCTCGAGTCCCACACGATCGAGAAGCGGCCGTATCGCGTGTCGAAGGCATAGTTGAGGGTCAGGTCATAACCTTCGACCCGCAACTCGCCAGAGTTGAGCGTGCGCGAATCGACCCGCAGCAGCTCGCCGCTGGCCGGGTCACGGGTCGTGCGCGCGCAGGCCTCGGGCACTGCGTCGCTGGAGCAAAACCGCAGCAGCTCGTCGGAGAACGCGAGCGAGATCGCGTCGTCGATCGTGATCTCGTACCAGTCCAGGCTGAGGTCGAGCCCTGCGACCCACGGCAGGTTCCAGACCAGTCCCAGGGTCTTGCTGACCGAGGCCTCGGGCTGCAGTCCGGGATTGCCGCCCGTGAGGTCCTGGAACACGGCGCCGGTCGGTTCGTAGATGCCGCCGGGTACGCCGTCGGCGGCACAATTGCTCAGCACCTCCGGCGACGGAAAATTCCCCGCAGCATAGAACTCGATGTTGCAAGGATCGAATTGCAGCGGGTTCGAGTTGGTGGCGACCGGAAAGTACAGGTCGGATACGGTCGGCGCGCGGAAGCCCTGCGCGTAGCTGCCGCGCACCATCAGGCTGTCGACCGGCTTCCATCGCAGGCCGCCCTTGAAGTTGGTGGTATCGCCGAACGGGTCGTAGTCGGAGTAGCGTCCCGCGATGCTCAACTCGAGCGCTTGCGCCAGGCGCATGTCGGCGAGCAGCGGAATCGACAGCTCGAGGTACAGCTCGTCGACGCTGACGCTGCCCGAGAAGCTTGAGTTGTCGAGGTTGTCGAGCTGGGCCCGCAGGGGGTCCTGCAACGCCTCGCCGGTTTCGCGCCGGTATTCGTAGCCGGTTGCGAAGGCCAGCGGGCCGGCTGGCAGGTCGATCAGATCGCCGGTGAGATTGGCGGTGTAGTTCCACACCCGCGTCTGCTGCGTGTCCTGTGCGGTGTAGTAGATGTATTCGAGCATTGCCGGGGTCAGCGCCTCGGGCCCGCGAAAGGGGTCGAGCGGAACGCAGCCGGTAATGACCGCGGCCGGTGTGCCGCACACCGCGTTGCGGTTGGCGTCGAAGAACGAGGGACCCAGCGCATCGCGCACGCGGGTCAGGTTGACCAGCCCCCGCGTCCGCCCGCCGATGGAGTAATCGCCGTAGATGGCGTTGATGTCCCAGGCGTAGGAGCGCTCGGCCAGATCGAAGGTCCCCTGCAAGCCCGATCCGAAGCGGAAGGTATCGGCATCCTGGGCGAAGCTGCGCACCTGTCCGCCCGGTCGGATCGCGAGCTGGGTGACGGTCTGGCCGAACGGGTTGTACACGTGCTGCGCCGGAACGGTGATCCGGTTCAGTCCCTGCGAGTTGACGCCAACCACGATCGGAATCGGCGCCAGTTCCTGCGACGACAAGCGCTCGTTGTAGAGCAACTCGAAGGAAAAGGCGATCGTGTCGGCCACGTCGTAGCGCCCCTGCGCGTAGAGCGCGGTGCGCTCCTGCGGCGTTTGCAGGTAGTTCTCCGGCGCGAAGTTGTAGCCACCTGTGGTCGGATTGAACACCGGCCAGGTGCCGGTCGCCGGGTCGTAGGTATTGCGGTTGAGCCCGCGAAATACATAGCCCGGCGGCAGGGGACACTGACCGCTGGCCGGATAGTTGCCGCTGGGATCGAACGGGCAATTGCCGACGCGCCCGAAGCCGAAGCGCCCGTACGGCGTCGTCGCGCTGGCGAAGGCGAAAACATCGTTGGGCGGCAGGCCGAAAACCGGAACCGCGGAAATCTCGCGCGCACCAGCGAAGATCGGATCCTGCTTGACGTAGGACAGGTTGGCCACCACGCTCGCGCGCTCGCTGCTGGCGCCAACGGTGAAATCGTAGGACTGGACGCGGCCGTCGCCTTCGGCGCTCTCGCCCACGTACGCTCGCGCTTGCATGCCGTCGAAACTGTCCACGGTGGTGATGTTGATCACGCCCGCGATCGCGTCGGAACCATAGATCGCCGAGGCGCCGTCCCTGAGCACTTCGATGCGCTCGATTACCGCCAACGGAATCGAGTTCAGATCCACGCCGCCATCGAGGCCGGTGGTCCAGCGCCGACCATTGACCAGCACCAGGGTGCGATTGTCGCCGAGGTTGCGCAGGTCGACCCGGGTGGTGCCGTCGCCGCCGTTGTTGAACGTGGTGTTGAGCGCCGCGCCGTGCGTAGTCAGGTCCTGCAGGATGTCGCCCACGCTGGTCAGGCCAGTGCGTTCGATCTGCTCGCGTTCGAGCACGAAGACCGGCTGCGAGGTTTCCAGATCCACGCGACGGATGCGCGAGCCGACCACCACCACCTCCTCCATCACCTTGGCGTCGTCCGTGCCGGCGGCGGCGTCCTGCGCATGACAGGGCAGGGCCAGCGCCTGGGCGAGGGTGAACGCGATCAGGGACCTGGGTAGAGTCATCGGCTTGCTCCTTGGGCTTGGCCCACGCGTTCAGGCATGTTCGAAAGACTACACTGCATCGGGGTCGCTACCGCCAGCACCGAGGCGCGAAGCGATCACCGCGCAACCGCCGTGTCCTCATCGTTAATCGGCGGCTCGGCCGTGATCGCAAGCAGCACCGGGTGGGAATGCGCGACCAGCGACACGCTTTCCACTGCGCGCGCGGGCTCCGGATTGGCGACCGTCAGGCGATAGATTGGAATCACCGGCATGAGCTGCGCGGCGGTGTCGATGCCGTCGCCAACCCAGGCCAGGTGTGCGCCAGCGGCTGCCGCGGCGACGAGGTCGGTGAACGGCTCGCCATAGTGCAGCAGCCGTGAGCTGGGCTGCGGGAAGGCGAGTGCCCTGCGCAATTCGCCGCCGTCGCGATAGTGCAGGATTGCCGTCAGCACGGGTCCCTCGTGGTAGCGCGAGCGGAAATCGCCCAAAAGGAGTTGCAGCCGTCCCAGCTTCGCCGGCAAGGCGATCCGCTCCAGCTCGGCGTGCAGGGTTCCGTGCGGGACCTCCGCGAGGGCCGCCGCTCGACCCATCTGTACCCGGCCCCGGATCAGGAAATCGACGTCGTCCAGGCGCTGCAGCCCGAGCGGGATGCTGCGCATGTCGAGACCCGTCCGGGGGAATTGGTCGACACGAGCGGCAATCGTCGTGAACCACGGCGAAAGGTCGACGAACCGGAGATCGCTGGATGCAAAGCCATCCAGGACCTGCAGGTTCGGATCGAACGCGGACGACAGCCTGCGCAGGTCGATGGGGCCTGGATCGAGTGCGCGCAACTCGAGCCGGAGCGCGGGCGCCAGGGGCGGTGCCTGCTCGAAGTAGAGCACCGACTCCGGGGACGCGAGCTGGGTCACATGGCGCACGATCCGTTCGAGCGGTCGCAGGTCCGGCGCGATCGCCCAGTGCAGCCAGCGGCCGGCAGCCGTCCGGGCCAGTAGGGAATTGCTGTCTGACGCGAACGCGATCTGCGTCACCACGTCTTGGGCGTCGAGCGCAGCGCGCAGGGGGGGTGAGAGCGGTTCGCCGCTGGCCGCGTCGGTCACGATCACGCCGTCGGCCAATCCCCGGGCCAGCAGCGTGCCCTCGGCATTGAAGGCGAGCGCAAAGCGATTTTCGCCGTCCGACGGCCGCACCAGCGACTCGATCCGGCCCCCGTTGGCTTGCCACAGTTGCCGTACGCCGACAATCGGGAGTTCCGCGGCCAGTGCCAGGTCACCATTGCCGAGCGCCGCGAGCCGCTGATTGAAGCCGGTGGCGTCGCCGACCTGCGGCGCCACGTCGGTCGCTGGCCAGCGCAGCAGCCTGGGCAACCGCAGGGTCGCGTAGCTGCGGGTCGTGGCGAGCGAGGCGCCGACGACCTTGGTCGTCATCCACAGGACATCGCCACCGATCCTGGCATCGGTCAACAGCATCGGCGTACCGTCCTCCCCGGGCCATGCGCGGTTCGGGTGCGCCCGAGCGAGGTCCCCCAGTCGCAGCACCTCGACCTCGCGGTGGCGACGGATCAGCACGCGCTCGTCGCCCTCGATCCGCAGGTCGGAAATTCCCGATTCGACGCTGGCCTCGGCCTCGGTGCCGCCGTCGACTGCCCGTAGCACGCGCAACACGACCTGCGGCTGCCCGTTGCGAATCGCATGCCAGCCGACCAGCAGATGCTGGCCGCCAATGTCGGCATCGAGCCATGCGGGCGATGCCGGCAGCGCAACCGGCTCGCGGACCGGCTTGCCACCGCGCCAGTCCCAGAAGTGGAGCGCCGGTCCGCTCGCCGCCACCAGCACGGCGTTGTCGGCGACCAGGATCGCCTGCGACACGGGTTGCGGATGCGCGAGGGGGATCGACATCGCGGCGCCCTTGTGCACGTCGATGACCGTGGCGACGGCGCCGTCGGTCACCACGACATGGCGCCCGTCGAAGCGCAGGTTTCCGGTATGGATCGGCGGCGCCGACCCCGGCAGCATCGGCGAGGCACTCAGGCGCCAAAGTTTCACCAGGCCGTTGTTTCCGCCGACGGCCATCAGCCCGGTGCCGGCGTCGAACGTGATCGCGGTCGGGTTGGTATCCGAGCCAGCGCCCTGCATGGGCGTCGCCGGGACCGCCTTGGCCAACGGGCTCGCACGCTCGGGCAGGCGCCAGAGGAAATGGCGGCTCCCGGCGGACACCCGCATGAGGCGGCTTGCGGCATGCGCGTCGATCCAGTCGACTACCGGCGGGTGGCTGATCGGGGCAGCCACCAGATTGCCGGTCGCCACATCCCACACCCGCACCGTCCCGTCCCTGCATCCCGCGGCCACCCAGAGGTCATCGGAGCTGAACGCCACCGTCGTCATCGGCTCCTGGCACGCGTTCGGCAAGCGCAGGCGCTTGAGCACTCGATGGTCCACCAGGTCGACGCTGCCGAAGCTGGTCGTCAGCGCGAAATGGCGACCGGCGCGGTCGGCCGCCGCAACCCCGTTCTGGTAGGTTTCCTCCAGGCCCGCATTCAGCGCCAGCATTGCGCGCCCGCTCGGTCCGTCGATCACCACCGCCCTGCCGTCGTTATCGATTTGGAGGAGGGTGCCGTCGTTCGCGACCAGGTCCACGTCGTTCTTACCATCGTCTGCCCGCCGATCCGACAACGGCCGCCAAGGATCGGTCTGCCAGAGCTGGTGCTCGCGGCGGTCGGAGATGAGCACGGCGTAGCGTCCATCGGGGCTGTACATCGCGCCGTCGAGGCGATCGAATCCCTCCGGCTCCGGCTGCGGCTCGCCCGTGGCCATGTCGAAGCGCGTATTGCAGAACCCGAGCAGGCTGAGGCCTTTGCAGACCTCAGCATCGAAAAAGCGTCCGTCAGCCGAGATCCTGAGCCAGTTTTCCGTGCGCGACAGGCCCGCGTCGCGCGCCCACCGCAGGCGCCCGCTGGCGACATCGATCGCGGCGACCTTGCCGTGCAGCAAGGTGGCCACGACCGTGTCCGCGGCGGGGTTCAGGGCGAGCGCCATGACGCCGCCGTGCATCGGGTTGCTGGTGTCGTCCTCGATCCGGACCACGTCGACCAGGACCGGGCTCGCGGCGAGCAGCGTGCCAAGGCGGCGCCGGTCGAGCGCGGCTGCGGCGTTGGCGCCCTGCGCCTCCTGTTCGCGGATGTTGGCGACCAGCAGCGGCAGCGCGTCGAACCAGCGGCGCTCGTCGAAGGCGCGCCAGATCGCCTCGCGGCGCTGGGCCCACGCGGTGTCGTTGGCGCGCGCCGCGTTCGCGTCGGCGCGTTGCCACTGCATCGCGGTGGCGACCAGGCCCGACACCAGCGCGAACACGAATGCGGCAGCGGCCGCCGCCACGCGCGGTTCGCGTCGCGCCCAGCGCATGGCGCGCTGGATCGCGTTGAGTGGCCGCACGCTGACCGCGCGCCCATCGATGTAGCGCCCGAGGTCGTCGGCCAGCGCGCGCGCACTGGAATAGCGCTCGCGCGGATCCTTCTCCAGGCACTTGAGGCAGATCGCGTCGAGGTCGATCGGTACGTCCGCCCGCAGCGCACCCGGCCGCTCGGGAGTCGACGCCACCACGCGCTTGAGCGTTTCCTGCGGGCTCGCGGCCAGGAACGGCGGGCGCCCGGTCAAGAGCTCGTACAGGATTGCGCCGAGCCCGTAAACGTCGGTCGCGGGACTGAGCTTGTGGGTTTTCAGCGTGGCCTGTTCCGGCGCCATGTAGCTCGGCGTGCCGGAGACCTCGTCGTTGTCGGCGCCGAGCGTATCGTCGATCCGGCGTGCGAGCCCGAAGTCCGCGACCTGTGCTTCACCGCGCTCGTCGAGCAGCACGTTGCCGGGCTTCAGATCCAGGTGCAGCACGCCGAGGCGATGCGCGTAGTCGACCGCCTCGGCCACCGTGCGCAGCAGCGTCGCCGCGCCCCGTGCAGTGAACGGGCCCTCGCGATGCAGGCGTGCAGCCAGGCTCTCGCCGCGCACCAGCATCATCGAGAAGAAATTGAGCTCATCGTGCGCGCCGATCTCGTAAATCGGCACGATGTTGGGGTGCTGCATGCGTGCAGCGGACTGGGCCTCGCGGCGGAAGCGTGCGATGAAGTCGGCGCTGGCCCACGGCCCGGCGGCCAGCAGCTTGAGCGCGACCTCGCGATCGAGCGACTTCTGGTGCGCGCGGTAGACCACGCCCATGCCGCCCTGGCCGAGCTTCTCCAGCAGTTCGTAGTCGCCGAAATCCCGTTGCTCGGGATTGCTCAGGTCGAGGTCGAGCGCCTCCGATGGAAGGAACGCCAGGTGTCGCGCCATCGTGTGTTGCACGGCGCCGGCGGCAGGGCGCTCGACACTGGCGAAGGCGAGTCCGGCGAGTCCTGCATACGCGTGCGTACGCGCCTCGATGGGCACTGGCGCGACGGTGGCGCGGCTCGGCGACGAATCGGGTAGCGGCGATCCAGCCATCTCAGCCGCCCATCGCGGCGCGCAGTGCGCTGCGTTCTGCTTCGAGGTCGGAGCCGCTGGCCACGGTCTCGACCAGTTCCTCGTCGGCCAACTCGCGGAAGCGCTGGCGCAGCCGCTTGAGCGCGATCACCAGCGACAGCGGACGGATGCCGAGCTGTTGCGACAGCGCCTCGTACTCGCCAGCCATGGGCTCGCTCGCCAACCACTGGTGCAAGCCCTCGAACATCGCTTCGCGCCCGGCCTGTACTGCCTCGCGCCGCAGGCGATGGTGCGCGCGTGCAATCACCTCGAGCGCGAAGCCGCGCTGGAACGCGGCCGTCGCCGAGCCTGTGGCTTGCGACTCCTGCTGGTGGCGGCTTTCCATCAGTGCCAGTGCCAGGGGTGCGGCGAGTCCTTCGGCAGGCCGCGCCACCGGCACGCCATCCCAGGTGTTGGCCAGGAAATCGTCGATCTCGGCCAGCAGATACTCGCGAAAGCGTCCAGCGCCGCGTGCCGCGACCTTGGCCAGCCGGTGCGTCACCAGATGATGGAAGAACGCCAGCGTGACTTGCTGTGCGGCCTCCGGCGGGTGTCCGCTGCGGCGCACGTAGGCATAGATCGGAAACCAGTAGCGCACGCACAGCTCGGCCAGCGAGGCCTGGGCGCGATCCGCGGCCGACGCCACCAGCGACCAGCGGGTCGCGGCGAATGCCCGTGCGTCGCGTGAGGAGCTGCTTTGATTGCCCTGCATGAGATCGCCCCGTTCGATGTCGCGGTATGGCCCATGCCGAGTGTCTACCTGAGCTACGTCCGGCGATTACGCCGCCCACCAGCGCCATCGACACCGCCGAGCACGGCGCGCAGGCTGCGCAGCTCGTCGTCGACGTCGGCGGGTTCTGCCACGGTGTCGGCGAGCTGTTTGCGGACCACTTCGCGCATGCGCTCGCGCAGCCGGTGCACCGAGACCGCGACCGAGTTCTGGCGTATCCCCAGGTCGACGGCAGCCTGCGCGTAGTCGTCGGCGTCGGGCGCGTCGGTCAGGAATTCGCGCAGGCGTTCGAACAGGGCGAGCTTGCCATTGCGTTCGGCCTCGGCCCGCAGGCTCGCCAGTGCCTGGTCGAGCACGGTCAGCGCCCATGCGAGGTCGAAGGCGTGCTCGGGCGATTCGCGCGCGTCGGCCCCGGCGCGCTCCTCATCGAGTTCTTCGGTCGCCTGCCCGCCGCCGCGCTTGAGCGTGTTTTGGCGTTCGGCGTACGTGCCCAGATAATTGTTGAGCGCCGCGCCGAGGAATACCCGAAAACGCCCACGCGCCGGATCGGCGATGTCCTGATAGCGGTATTCGAGGAAGCGCGCGAAAAAGTCCTGGGTGAGGTCTTCGGCCAGCGTGCGGTCGCGGCAGCGCCGGTGGATGCAGGTGAGCACGGCAGGGTGGTAGGTGCGGCACAAGGCATCGAGCGCCGCCTGCGCATCCGTGGTGTGGTCGCGCGCGGCGAGGACGAGGCTCCAGTGGGTGGTGTGGAAGGCGGCCATGCCGTTCCTTCGAGAATGGGTGCTGGCAGGAGCCGGTGAGTCTACCGGGACCGGCGGCTGTTGGTCGCTCGCGGCAGGCGCGGCAGCATCCGGGTTGTCGATGCGCGGTGCGGTCAGGGTCCGCGGGTGCGCCAGCTGGTCGAAATGGTGCGAGGTGCGACGACTGCCTGCAAACTTGCACAAGAAATCAGTTTGCGAGTTGGTCTCATGGTGCGATCGGTACAGGAGCAGGCGAAGGGTTCAGCGTCACTGCCAAACCGTCATTGCCCAGGCACGTTCGAAAGCATGTTCTGCTGACATGAGGAAGCGGTCGCGCTGCGGGTCGGCCACGTCCTGGAAGCGCCGCTCGATGTAGTGGGTGAAGAAGTCCTGGGCGAGGTCGTCGGCATCGCACCT
>JANOEA010000077.1:0-1624 GCA_031412975.1 Pseudomonadota bacterium
TGGCGTGACAACCCACAAAAACCGGCTGAAATGGGCCGGGTCGGCGCGGGGTGCGGGACTTGTTCAGAGGCTCCCTAACGTCGGAACAGCGACGCGATCACCAGCAATACGATCGCGCCGACCGTGGCGCTGGCCAGCGAACCGATGAAGCCGCCGCCGGCACTGATCCCCAGCGCGCCGAACAGATAGCCGCCGATCACCGAGCCGACGATACCGAGCAGGATGTTCACCACGATCCCGAAACCACCGCCGCGGATCAGCTTGCCAGCCAGGAATCCTGCCAGACCACCGACGATCAACCACCAGAGCCACGGTTCCATATGCTTCTCCTCAAGGCCGTGCAAGATAACAGCCTTGATGCGGCGAGCGCTTACTGCGCAAGCGCCGCGTCGATGATCGCCGAGGGCGCTGCATTCCAGATCGCCGCGCGGTGCGTGGCAAGGTGGGCCAGCACGCGTTCGAGGTGGCGAATCCGATGCGGCTGGCCGATCGAGCGGGGCGTGCAACATGCAGTGCGCACACGATGCTGCGATGCCGCATGTGGTACTTCGGCGGCGGGTTAGGCTAGGCCATCCGGGCAACGGACACTTTCCTTGGCATTGCGCGCACTCAGTGGTCTGGACGCGGGGTTTCTGTACATCGAGACCCCGGAGCAGCCCATGCACGTGGGCAGCCTGACGATTTACGAGCCGCCGGCCGACATGGCCGGTTCATTCGTCGATCACGTGCGCGAGCACCTGCGCATGCGCCTGCATCTGGCGCCGCTGCTGCACCAGCGACTGGAACTGATGCCGCTGGAGCTGGGCCATCCGGTGTGGGTCGAAGCCGGCGAGGTGGACCTTGAATGGCACGTGCGCGGCGAGCGCCTGAAACGGCCCGGCGCGATGCAGCATCTGGAAGCGCTGGTCGCCGAGCTGCATGCGCAGCCGCTCGACCGCAGCCGCCCGCTGTGGCAGTTCAGCGTGATCGAAGGACTCGCCGGCGGCAAGGTGGCGATGTATTCGAAAGTGCACCACGCCGCGCTCGATGGTGCGGCCGGCGTGCAGCTGGCCAATGCGATGATGGATATCGGCCCGGTGCCGCGCGAGGTGCCCGCGCCGCACCACCGTCGCGCTGTTGCGCCCGGCCGGCGCAAGCTGCTCGGCGAGCTGTTCAGCAACTCGCTCGCGCAGTACGCAAAGCTCGCGCGCTCGATGCCCGATGCGGTGCGCGCAGTGGCCGACAGCGCGGTCGGCTTGAAGGACAAACTCGGCCAGCTGGGGCATTTGCGCGAACAGCTGCTGGCGCCGAAGACGCGCTTCAACACCCAGATCGGCGCGCGGCGTGCATTCGCGACGCTGTCGCTGCCGCTGGAGCAGATCAAGGCCGTCGGCGCGGCTTGCGGCACGACGGTCAATGATGTGCTGCTGGCCACCGTGTCGGGTGCGCTGGTGCACTACCTGCGCCGGCACAAGGACCTGCCGAAGCGCTCGCTGGTGGCCGCGGTGCCGTTTTCGCTGCGCGTCGATGGCGATGCGCAGATGAGCAACCAGGTCACCATGCTGCCCGCCACCCTGGCGACCGACAAGCGCGATCCGGGCACGCGACTTGCTGCGATCCACGCCAGCATGGGCCGCCTGAAGTC
>JANOEA010000078.1:0-9964 GCA_031412975.1 Pseudomonadota bacterium
GGCGAGCACGCCTTCGCTGTCGTAGCGCGCATCGGGTGCGAGTGCGATCACGCCCCGACGGTGCAAGGCCAGGGCGGTGGCAGGACCCACCGCCAGCACGCGGGCCGAGCGCGCCGCGCGCCAGCCGGGTCGCAAGCGGAATGCCATGCGCACCGCGGCGGGACTCACGAACACCACCGCCTCGGCCTTGCGCGCGAGATCCAGCGCGCGGGCTGCAGCGGCGGGGTCGGGCGCGGGGCGCAGGCTCGCGCCGGGCAGCAGCAGCACCCGCGCGCCCAGCGCCCGTGCAGCGCGCGTGAGCGCGGCGCTGCCGCCGACCGGGGCGCGTATTCACCACGGTGAGTCCACGCAGCGGTTGTGCGGTGGTCGGACTGTGCATCGGACCAAGATGCTACGCGCGCGATGCGATGTCCACCGGCCCGCGGCTTGCCGCCCATGCACCGGGCCGTGCAGACTCCAGCGCCATGTCCGGCGGCAGCAGTCCATGATCGAGGCTTTCGATATCCACGCCCTGGAGCGCCAGATCCGCGAGGGCATCCCGCTCGCCCGCGCAATGGACCTGCGCGTGCTCGAATACGACGGCCATCGGCTGGCGCTGGTCGCGCCGCTGGCGCCCAACGTCAACGACAAGGGCTGCGTGTTCGGCGGCAGCATGTCGAGCCTGCTGACCCTGGCCGGCTGGGGCCTGATCAACCTCAAGCTCGCCGAGGCCGGGATCACCGCCGACGTGTACATCCAGGACGCGCACCTGGACTACCTCGCCCCGGTGTGGGGCGAGCTGGTGGCCGAGGCCTATGCCGAGGGCGCACCATGGGGCGCATTCGGCGAGGCGCTGCGCGCCAAGGGCAAGGCGCGCATCACCATCCAGGCCGAACTCGCCGGCCCCGAAGGCGCCGGCACCGCGGCGCGCCAGACCGCGCGCTTCGTGGCGATGCGGGTGGCCGCGTGAGTGGTGCGAACCAGTTACGATTGCTCCGCCCGCTGGAGAAAACGCCATGCTCCGTCGTCTGATCCTGCTGTTCGCGATCGCGCTGCTGGGCGCCTGCGGCAACCCCGAGCGCAGCGATCTGAAGTTGCTCGACGAGACGCTCGCCAACTATGGCGCGACCGTGCGCTGGGGTACGCCCGAGCAGTTGGTCGCGTTCATCGACCCGGAAGTGCTCAAGGTGCGGCCGGTGCGCGATTTCGACCTCGAGCGCCTGCGGCAGCTGCGGGTGGCCAGCTACCGCGCGCAGGCGCCGGTGACGATCGACGAAAAGCGCATGCGGCAGATCGCCGAGGTGGAGCTGGTCAACATCAATACGCAGCAGGTGCGCTCGGCGGTCGATCGCACCGAATGGCGCTGGGATGCGACGGCCGAACGCTGGTGGTTGACCAGCGGCCTGCCGGATTTCACCGCGTCGCGCTGATCGACGACCGGCTCAGGCCGCGCGATCGAGCGTCATGCCGCCGAAGCCGCGGGCGATCGCGGCGGTGAAGCGCTGCGCGAGGCTGGTGCCGGTCGACGGTGCCGGGTCCTCGGCGGGGCGGCTCGCGGATTCGAGCGAGCCGCTGGCGGCACGTGCGGCCGCCGCGCTGCGCGCGCAGCGCCATGCCTCGATCGCGAGTCGATCCCAGCGCCAGGCATGGTTGCTCGGTACCAGCACCCAACCGGGGGCCACGCGGTTGGGATCGATCGGATGCCAGGGCCGCACGCCAGCCAGGCCCAGCACCTGTTTCAACGCGCGGCCATGCAGGCGAAAGCCGACGCTGTCGCGATGCAGGGCCATGAAGGTGGCGCCTTCGATGCCCAGGCAAGGCCGCCCGCGCACGGTCAGCGCGCGCGCGTCGTGCGCCTTGCGCAGATAGGCGGCGATGGTGTCGTAGCGACTGCGGGCATTGGCCATCTTGTAGCTCCTGCCGGTTCTGGTCGGGTGGAAACCGACAGCCCGGAAGTAAACAGTTCGCGAACGTTACCGCCGCTGGCGGAGCGCGTTGGCGAGAACCCCTGTTCAGCCCGCCTCAGAACGGTTTGGCGATCACCAGGAACAATACCGGAATCGTCAGCAGCAGTGGGACCTCGTTGAACCAGCGGTACCACACCGAGGACCTGACCGGCCCGCCTGCCTCGACCGACTTCAGCATCTTGCCGGTGACGATGAAAAACGCCAGCAGCACCAGCACCAGCAGGAATTTCGCATGCATCCAGCCGCGCCCGGCAGTGATGTGCGGCCACAGTTCCGGCGCCACCACGCGCCCGAACCACAGCAGCAGGCCGAGCACCAGCATGATTGCAAACATTGTGTGGCCGAAGCGGTACAGCCGGCGGCCCATCAGCGCGAGGCGCTCCTGCACCGCCGGCTGGCCGCGGGTCTCGGCCATGTTGACCAGGATCCGCGGCAGGTAGAACACGCAGGCCATCCAGGCGATCACGAACAGGGTGTGGAGCGTCTTGGTCCAGAGGTAGGTCATGGCGGCGTGCGGGGCGTGAGGTGCGGTCGACTGCGCATCCTACCCCAGGCGGGCATTTCCGCGGAGTGGAGTGGATCTCCTACCGCTGGCGTCGATCGCCGTCGCGCACGCGCACGCCGATATCCGGGTGGTCGATGAACACGCCGGTCGCACCGGCAGCGAACAGGAGGCGGACTTCCGCTTCGGCATCGATCAGCGCGCCGGCGGGATCCAGCGCAAGGTAGGGGGCTTCGGCGCGGACTGTGTACGGGTGCACCTGCAATCCTGCGGCGCGTGCGGCCGCGAGCATCGGCGCGGTGGTTCCCAGCAGTTGCGCGTTGATCTGCTTGCCACCGACATTGCGCGGCGGGTCGAGTCGTCGGCGCGGCAGCAGGTTGACCTTCCACGGCCCGATCCCCGCGGCATAGGTGTCCGCCATCCAGCGCAGGGCGGCCGGTTCGTCCAGTGCCGCCCATGCGGTGGTGTCGTCGAGTCCGGCGACCAGGGTGTCGAGGCGCCCGTAGATGACGCGCAGATCGTCGCCGCGCCGCGCGTGCCAGACGATGTCGTAAGGCTGCGAGAAGCCGTCGCCGGGTTGCGCGAGTGCGGCATCGGTATTGCCGATCAGCTGCACCAGCGGCAGCGACAGCTTTGCCGCCGGCAGGATGCGGGTCTTCAGATCGAGCAGATTGGCCAGCTCGAAACTCTGGATGAATATCCGCTGCGGATCGGTGAAGCCTTCGCGCAGCAGCGCATCGACCAGCGCCTGCGAGATGTCGAATCCGATCGGGGCGCCGTCGAGGCGCCGTCCCTCGTGCAGGAAGTACGTCGGATGCTTGGTTTCGGGATAGATGCCCACGCCGTGCGCGGCGGCCATCGCGATCACTTCGGCGAAGGTCGGCACCAGCGAATCGCCGTCGAACTCGGCACTGCCGGGGCGCAACGCCGGCAGCGGTTCGCGCGCGCGCAGGGTCCTGATCTGGGCCAGCGTGAAGTCCTCGCTGAACCAGCCCGTCACCTCCACGCCGTCGACGCGCTTGGTGGTGCGCAGATCCGCGAATTCCGGGCGGTCGGCGACATCGGTGCTGCCCGACAACTGATTTTCGTGACGCGCGATCAGCACGCCATCGCGGGTCGGCACCAGATCGGGCTCGATGAAATCCGCGCCGAGTTCGATCGCATGCTCGTATGCCGCGAGCGTGTGCTCGGGGCGATAACCCGAGGCGCCGCGGTGGGCGATGATGATCGGCGTCGCGATCGGGCGCGCAGCTTGCGGGGCCGATTCGCGATTCATCGGCGTGCTGCAGGCACTCGCGAGCGCGGACAGCAGTGCGGCAAACAACAGGCGGCGCATGGGCGTCTCGCTGGTGGGATGGGTGCGCCAGCCTCGCCGATCCGCGTGACCGACGCATGGCGATGGTTATGGCAATAGCGGTCGCGCGCGCTCAATCTGCGGGCACCGTGCGCGTGCGCGCCCATTCGCGCAGGCCTTCGACCTGCTCGGCCATCAGCACCGACAGCGGGCGGGTGTTGCGCAACTCGCCCAGCACGTGGTCCTGCGACAGCGGGGCCGAGTCGGCGTGGGCGGCATACAGCGCGGAGACCACGGCCTGTTCGATCTCGGCGCCCGAAAAGCCGCCGCTGTGCGCGGCCAGCGCATCGAGATCGAAGTCGTCGAGCCGCGCCTTGCGCTTGCCCAGGTGGATGCGGAACACCTCGGCGCGCACCGCGGGCGAGGGCAGGTCGACGAAGAAGATCTCGTCGAAGCGGCCCTTGCGCAGCAGCTCCGGCGGCAGCTCGTGCACCGCGTTGGCGGTGGCGACCAGGAACACCTTCGACTTGCGCTCGGCCATCCAGGTCAGCAGATAGCCGAGCACGCGCTTGGACACCCCATCGTCGGAGGTCGAGGTCGCGAGGCCCTTTTCGATCTCGTCGATCCACAGCACGCAGGGCGCGAGCGCTTCGGCGTTCTTCAGCGATTCGCGCAGGTTGCGCTCGGTCTCGCCATGGAACTTGTTGTACATCGAGCCGAAATCCAGCCGCACCAGCGGCACGCCGAAACCGCCGGCGAGTGCCTTGGCCGCGAGGCTCTTGCCGGATCCCTGCACGCCGAGCAGCAGCACGCCCTTGGGCGGGTCGAGGCCCTCCGGCGCACGCTCGCCGAGGAACACCGTGCGGCGCTGCGCGACCCATGCCTTGAGCCGCGCCATGCCGGCGACTTCGGCGAACTGCGCGGTGTCGTATTCGAAGTGCAGCACGCCGTCTTTGTTGAGCAGCGCGAACTTCAGCTTGGCCAGCTGCGGCAAGTCGTCGGTGGAAATCGCGCCGTCGCGGAAGATCAGCTGGCGCGCGATCTTGCGCGCATCGGGGAGCGACAATCCGGCGAGGTTGCGCACGATCGCCTTCAGCGCCGCCGAGTCGATCTCGACCCGCTTGCCCTGGTGTTCGCGCGAATAGGCGAAGGCTTCGTCGCGCACCAACTTGCCCAGCGCGGCCTCGTCGGGCAGGCGCAGCTCGAAGCGCGTGTGCACCTCGCCCAGTTCCGCGGGCAGCTCGATCTTGGGGCTGATCAGGACCAGGGTGTGCGCCGCGCTGCCCTGGCGGTCGACGATCTCGCGGACCAGGCGCAGGGTCATCGCGTAGCGCAACTGGCCGTGGAAATCGAGCAACAGGTACACCCCGCGCTCGCTGTGCTGCTTGATCGCGAGCAGGGTCGCGGTGGCATCCGGCGGCACCGGGGTTGCGTCGTCGCTGTCCAGATCCAGCCGCACCAGGCCATCGGTGAGGGTCCAGCGCCACAGCGGACGCATCACCTTCGGGAACACGTGGCGGAAGGTCTCGACCGCGCGCGATTCCTCGTGGGTCTCGATGGTGATCAGCGGGGTACCCGCGCGGATCAGGGTGGCCAGGTCCTGGACTTCAGGCATGCTCGATCGATGGTCTGCGGCGTGGGACGCGGCAGAGACTAGCAGGCCTGCGGCGGCGATCCGCCGGCCCGGGCCGGCCCTGCCGGGCCCACCGCGCGCGCCGGCATTGCGTTGGCATAGCGCTGCTTATGCTATGCGTGGCGCTCCGTGAGCAACCCCGTCACCCACCGAGTGCGTTCAGTGCACCACCCCACTCTCGATCGCCGCATGGCCACGATGGCCGGCCTGTTGCTGTTGTTCGCTTGCGGCATCGGTACCGCCGCGACGCAGCCCAGCGTGGGCCGCACGCCGCTGGACGATGCAGCGCTCGCGCCGCTCGAGCGCAAGCTCGCGAGTGCGGTGGGCGACGCGGTCGACAATCGCCGCGCCGGCGGCCTGGGCCTCGCGCTGCTGGTCGATGGCCAGGTGCGCTGGCTGCATGCGGCGGGCCTGGCCGACCGCAGTCGCAAGCAACGTTTCACGCCCGACACGCCGGTCGCAATGGGCGAGCTGTCGCGGCTGGTGTTGGCCGCGCTCGCGATGGATCTGGTCGCACAGGGCAAGCTCGAGCTCGATGCCCCGGCGGCACGCTGGTTCGACAGCCCGCCGATCCGTTCGCGTTTTCCCGCCGCCCGCGAGATCACGGTGCGCGACCTGTTGAGCCATCATTCGGGCCTGCCGTACTCGCGCCTGCGCGGGGCTTATCGCGCGGCCGACGTGCCGCTCGAGCCGCTCGACGACAGCGCCTGGTATCTCGCCCAGCCGACCGGCTCGGTGCAGGTGATTTCCAATCTCGGCTACGAGCGCCTGGCGCGGGTGATCGAAGCGGCGGCCGGTGAATCGCTGGATGCGCTGCTGGCCACGCGCATTGCCGAACCGCTGGGGCTGCAGCGGCTGGGCTGGATGCCGCTCGCGGACACCGCGCGCGGGCACCGCAAGGGCAAGCTCGCCGATCCGATGCTCGCGCGCGAACATCGCGCGCTCGGCCTCACTGCGAGCCTCGCTGATTTCGCGCGCTTTGCCGCCGCGATGATGCCCGGCGAGCTGCGCGCAGCCAGTCCGCTGGATGCCGAGATGCGCCGCGAGATGGGTCGGGTGCAGAACGCCGACGTGGCCTTCGATATCGGCAATGGCGCAGGCCTGGGTTACAACCTGTCGAACAGCGTGCGGCCCGGCGTGGGCCGGATCGCGGTACTGTTCGGCGCGTTTCCCGAACACCGCGCGGAACTGCGCCTGGCGCTCGACCACGGGGTCGGCGTGCTCGCGGTGGGCAACTGGGAGGAAGTCGGCGAGTCGATGTTCGAGCTTTCGGCCGACGCGCTCGATGGCCTGCTCGCACTGCGCGCCGATGCAGCGCCGCGCGATCGCGAACGACCGCTGCCGCCGCGCATCGTGCTGCCGCCGCGCGCGGAAGCCGGCACGGTGGCCGCGCGCTATGCAACGCCGGCCGGACTGGTCGAGACGCGACCGCGCGATGACGGCTTCGTGATGCTGTTCGGCGGACTGCGCTTCCGCGCCACGCCGCGCGACGACGGCTGGTACCGCGTGCGCTACGATCTGCTCGGCGTGTTGCCGATCGGTTTCTCGCGCCTGAACCGGGTCGCGATCGCACCCGCGCGGCTGGCCGGCGAGCAGGTGATGCTCGGCTTCGGCGGCGATCGGCATGTGCTGCTGGGCAGTGCGTTCACGCCGGATCCAGCACTGGCGCGATGGGCGAGGTATGCGGGCACCTACACGCTGCGCAATCCCGACGCGCTGTCCGAACTGGCCGAACTGTCGGAAGCGACCTTGAGCTTCGACGATGGCGTGCTCGCGATCGGCTACGAGTTGAGCATGGTGATCACCGTCGCGCCGCGCGTGCCGTTGCAGGCGATCGGCGATGGGCTGTTCGTGATCGCCGGTCGCGGGCCCGCGCAGGGCGAGGAGGTGCGCATCGACACCAGCAGCGATCCGGTGCGGATCCACTACTCCGGCTACGTGCTCGAACGCGTGCAGTGACGATTGCTGAACGCAGCGACGGACTGCCCGGCGGATGCCCGAGCACGCGGTGTATCCTCGGGCGAAGTATCGGTGGCAGGAATCTTCCGATGGGCAAGATGATGATGGGGCGCGGGCTGGGTGTGTTGCTGGCGCTGTTTGGCGGTGCCTCGATCGCGGCCGAGGGCAATGCACTGCTGACCCTCGACGACGGCAGCAAGGCGACGCTCGGATCGCTGCCGACCAGCAAGCTCGATCCGCTCGACTTCGCCAAGCTCGCGGCCGAAGACGGCACGGCCGACGTGAAGGGCAATCCGGGCGGCATGCGCTTCGCCGAACCGGCGGCACTGCAGGTGAAGGTAGCGCGCGATGGCCAATGGCGGCAGGCGAAGGACGGTCGCAGCGTCTGGTACTGGCAGGTGGTCGCACCCGATGCGCTGCACCTGAATTTCGGTTTCTCGCAGTTCTTCCTGCCGCAAGGCGCGCAGCTGCGCATCCTGGCCGCCGATGGCAGCAGCATGCTGGGGCCCTACACCAGCGCCGACAACGCCCGCCATGGCCAGCTGTGGACGCCGGTGTTGATGGCCAACGCGGCGATCATCGAACTGGCCGTGCCAGACGCGCTGCGCGCGGGCGTGCAGCTCGAGCTCGCCCAGGTCGGCCGCGGCTATCGCGGCTTCGGCCTGAAATCGGCGCACTGCAAGTCGGGCTCGTGCAACACCGATGTGGCGTGCCTGGGCAGCAACGACCCGTGGAACCAGCCGCGCCGCGCGGTCGCCAGCTACAGCCTCGGCGGCTCGCGGATCTGCACCGGCTCGCTGCTCAACAACACCCGTGGCGACCGCCGCATGCTGTTCGTGACCGCGACCCACTGCGAGGTCACCGCAGCCAACGCGGCGTCGATGGTGGTGTTCTGGAACTTCGAATCGCCGACCTGCCGCACGCCGGGCTCGAGCGAGAGCGGCTCGGGCGCGGTGGTCGGTCCGGTCAACCAGACCCAGAGCGGTGCGATCTTTCTCGCACAGACCAACAATCCGTTCGCGGGCACCACGCCGGCGGATTCGCGCTCGGACTTCACCCTGCTCGAACTCGATGATCCGCCGAACCCGGCGTTCAATCTGTACTGGGCCGGCTGGGACCGCCGCGCCGAAGCGCCGTTCTGCTCGCCCTCGTCGCTGTGCGCGAGCATCCACCATCCCTCCGGCGACGAGAAGCGGATCACGTTCTCGGAGGCGCCGCTGGCGACGGGCGATATCGCGGCCGCGCTCGGCGTGCACTGGACCGTGCTGTGGGATCCGACCCCGCCGATCCTGCCCAATCTGCCACCGCCGCTGCCCACCGCGCTGCCGCCCAGCGTGACCGAACCGGGTTCATCGGGCTCGCCGATGTACAACGCGCAGCAGCGGCTGGTCGGCGTGCTCAGCGGCGGCCCGTCGTTCTGCGGCGCGACCGGTGCTGCGTTGTCCGACGACTACGGCCAGCTGGCCAAGGCCTGGGACGGACTCGGAACCCCCGCCACCCGGATGCGCGATGCGCTCGATCCGATCGCCGGCAGTGCGCTGGGCATCGATGGCACCAGCGGCTGCACGCCGCCGACGGTCAACCTGAGCGGGCCGGCGACGATCGCCGCCGGCGCGGTGGCGACCTTCGGGGTCGACATCACCGGCCAGGGCCCGCACAGCGTGCGGTTCGATTTCGACAACGATGGCGTATTCGACAGCAGCGTCGCCAACGTGGCCAGCAGCGTGCAGCGGCAGGCCTCGTATCCGACCCGCGGCGGGGTCAACGTCGCCGTGCGGGTCACCGACAGCACCGGCTGCAGCGCCTTCGCCCAGCGCGCGGTGCTGGTGCAGGCGCCGGACATCGCGATCACCGCGCAGGCGCCGGTGCAGGTCTGCGGCAACGGCAATGCGCAGATCGATCCGGGCGAGCAATGGCGCATCCCGGTCAGCTTGACCAACAACGGCGACGTGGCGACCAGCGAGGGTGTGGCGATCTTCGCGCGCGCCGCGGGCAGCGTGGCCGGCAGCGCGGGTGACAGCTTCGGCAACCGCTTGCTCGATAGCAGCGGCGCGAGCTGTGCCTACAGCTTCATCGATATCGGTTCCGATCCGGCACTGACGATCGACGACACCGATGATGGTCGCGTCACCGCGGCATTGGCGCTGGGCCCCAATGGGGTGCCGTTCTACGGCAAGACGCTGCGCAGCGTGGTGATGTCGACCAACGGTTATCTCGCAGCCGACCTCACGCACGACGGCGACGATTTCGAGAATACCTGCGGCGTCGAGGCGATCGATGCCGAGCGCTTCAACGTGCTGCACGACGATTTCGTGGTCAAGCCCAACGGTGGTCTGCGCCGGCGCTACTTCGCCGACTGCCCGCGAGCGAGCGATGGTGTGACCGGCGTCGGCTGCACGGTGTTCCAATGGACCGACCTCGGCCGCTTCGTGCAGGGCAGTCCACCGGATGGCGCGGCCGAGTTCCAGGCCGTGCTGTACGACAACGGGCGCATCGCGTACCAGTATCGCAATGCCGATCCGCTGCGCGGCGGCAGCGCCACCATCAGCATCCAGGACGGCGCGGCCAATGTCGGTCTGCAGTTCGGCTGCAACACCGCGGACAGCGCGCCGGCCGGGCGCGCGGTGTGC
>JANOEA010000079.1:0-1898 GCA_031412975.1 Pseudomonadota bacterium
CCCGCCGCCAGCCCGTCCTTGCGCGACTCCGTGGCCCCCGTATACACGCCGGTCTTGGGATCACGACGGATCGCCTGGTAACCGCCGAAAGGACCGTTGGCGAAAGTGACCTTGTGGCCGCGGTCCATCAGGCCCTGGATCGTGCGATACGGAAATCCGGATTCGAGCTGCACTTCGCCGCCATCGCTCATCGGCAGCACCTGGCCGGCGGGCTCGGTGGAACCGTCGTGGTGGATGCGCGGCGCGTCGCCGGCTTCCTGCAGGTTCATGCCGAAATCGATCAGGTTGATCACGATCTGCGCGTGGCCCTGCGGCTGCATCGCGCCGCCCATCAGGCCGAAGCTGATCCACGGCGCGCCGTCCTTGGTGATGAACGCGGGGATGATGGTGTGGAACGGGCGCTTGCTGCACGGCCTCCATTGGCTTGCACGGTTCCGTGAAGCAGATCATACTAGGAATCCCAAGTCTCCAAGGCCGGGTTGTTTCGTTCTTCATCCGATAATCAGGGGGAATATCATGCTATTCAATCGCTTGGCACTCAGTACGATTGCGTTCTCCATCACCGGTTTGTTGTCTGCCGTCGCGACCCCGGCCGCAGCCCAGCAGGCTGCCAAGCCGCAACAGATTTTCGGCGGGGCTGGTACGTGCGCAGACCTCGTTGCCAGTGGTGCGACGTGGGACATCTGCGACGGCTCGATCACCAGCAACGGTCAGCCCGCCGGCGGCAGCTGCACCGACGGCGCCGCCGGCAGCGGCGCGTCGATCAGCGATGCCGATGCGTTCACACGCAGCGACGCCTTCGACGAGGGCGGCATGTTCTGGATCAACAACACGCAGGTCGGTGGCGCGGCGACCTACGCACCGACCTCGGCAGTCTTTGCCGCGCAGACGGTCGCTGGACTCACCACACAGTTGCGCTACGACGCCCTCGCGACGGAACCAACGCTGCGCACCCTGCTGCGCCTTACCAATCCCGGCGCCGCAGCAGCGACGGTAACGGTCGACTACGCGACCAACTTCGGCTCCGACGGTTCGACCGTAATCAACGGTTCGTCGAGTGGCGATACGACGTTTACGGTCGCCGACCGCTGGCTGGTGACCAGCGACGGCGGTCCGGGAGATCCCGTCAACACCACGGTGCTGTTCAGCGGCACGCCGGCTATCGCGCCCGGCGCAGTCAGTGGCACGGTGTTCGATTGCGCCGCCACCCCAGGCGCTCGTGCGACCTTCAGCGTGACGGTACCGGCCGGCCAGACGGTGGCCCTGGTGACCTTCCAGCGCCTCGGTAACACCATCGCGCAGTCGGTGACCGACGCGGCGGCCTTCACCAATATCCAGGCCGGCTCGCCACTGCTGGCGGGGCTGTCGGCCGGCGATCTCGCTGCGATCCGCAACCTCGGCGTGGGCGCACCGACTGGTCCGGCTGGTCCGGCATCGGTCCCGGTGGGTGGCGGCATCTGGACCTGGCTGCTGGCCGGATTGCTGGCATTCGCGGGGCTTGCGGCCGGCGTGCGATTCGCGCGTCGCTGAAGGTGCATTGGCGTCAGGACGGCGACGGCACCCGTCGCTGTCCTGATCGCCCAGTCGAAGCAGGTTTGTCTACAGCCGCGAGCGCATCGCCACTACGTGTCGGCTGCCATGCAATAACGCCACACTGGCGTGTGCGCATTGCAATGACGCGATTCGCCTAGCGCCCGCGCAACGCGTCGTCGAAGGCGGTGGCCTCGGCACCAGCCGGGCGCAATGCCGGTCAATAGCCCGCCGCCAGCCCGTCCTTGCGCGACTCCGTGGCCCCCGTATACACGCCGGTCTTGGGATCACGACGGATCGCCTGGTAACCGCCGAAAGGACCGTTGGCGAAAGTGACCTTGTGGCCGCGGTCCATCAGGCCCTGGATC
>JANOEA010000080.1:0-8653 GCA_031412975.1 Pseudomonadota bacterium
GGTGCCGTTTTCGCTGCGCGTCGATGGCGATGCGCAGATGAGCAACCAGGTCACCATGCTGCCCGCCACCCTGGCGACCGACAAGCGCGATCCGGGCACGCGACTTGCTGCGATCCACGCCAGCATGGGCCGCCTGAAGTCCACCACCACGAATCTCCGCCAGCTGATCCCCACCGACTTTCCCTCGCTGGGCGCGCCGTGGCTGTTCGGCGGCCTGACCCAGCTGTTCCAGCGCACGCGGCTGGCCGATCGCCTGCCGCTGCCGGCGAACCTGGTGGTTTCCAACGTGCCCGGTCCGCCGGTGCCGCTGTACCTGGCCGGCGCGCGCATGGTCGGCTACTACCCGGTGTCGATCGTGGTGCATGGGCTGGCGCTGAACATCACCGTGCACAGCTACGACGGGCGGATGGACTTCGGTATCGTCGCGTGCGCGGACAACATGCCGGACCTGCCCGACTACGTCGACGATTTGCGCGAGGCTTTCGACGAGCTGCGCGATGCAGCCGCGGACGCACTCGCACCGCGCCGGGCGGCGGCGAAATCGAAGCCCCGGCCTGCGGCAAAACCTGCGCGCAAGACCAGCGCCACGCGCAAGCCCGCGCGCAAAGCCGCGCCATCGAAGGCCGCGCCACGTACGCGGCGCGCGCCGAAGGCCAGGCGTAGATGAGTGCGCGCCGCGCGCGAGGGCGTCCGGTGGTCAATCGCGCCTATGAGTCGCATGCCGGGCTGCGCGCGCCGGGCTGGGCCAAGCTGGCGCTCGAGGCGCGTGCGCCGGCCGAGTTCACCGCCGGCTTGCTGAGCCTGCTGTTCACCGGCCAGATGCCGCGCGGCGATGGCCAGCCGGTGGTGGTGTTTCCGGGGCTCGCGGCATCCGACACCTCGACCTTGCTGCTGCGCCAGTTCATGCGCAGGCTCGGCTATCCGGGCTACGGCTGGGCGCAAGGCTTCAACGCCGGTCCGCGCCACGGCGTGGTGGCCGGCTGCCGCGAGCGGCTGCACGAGATCGCGGACAAGTACGGACGCAAGGTGTCGCTGGTCGGCTGGAGCCTCGGTGGGGTGTATGCGCGCGAGGTCGCCAAGCTGCATCCGGACCTGGTGCGCCAGGTGATCACGCTCGGCACGCCGTTCGCCGGCCCGCCGAAGGCGACCAATGCCTATCCGCTGTTCCGCCTGCTCTCGGGCCACCGGGCCGACGACGCGCGCCTGCTCGCGCATCTGCGCGAGCCGCCGCCGGTACCGTTCACCTCGATCTACTCGCGCTCGGATGGCGTGGTGCATTGGCAGTGCAGCGTGCAGCGCCATGGCCACCGCTACGAGAACATCGAGATCAGCGCCAGCCACTTCGGCCTCGGCTTCAATCCGATCGCGCTGTATGCAGTGGCCGACCGCCTCGCGCAGGCCGAAGGGCGCTGGCGGCCGTTCTCGCGCCGCGGGCTGCATGGCGTATTCTTCGGCCAGCCCCAGGCCGATTGAGTTCCGCACCCCGCGGGCGCCGGCCCGGTGCTGCCGGGATCATTCGCAATGCCGCAGGCCCAGCTCCGGGGCATCACCATCGATTACGCAGTCGCCGGACCGCCCGACGGCGAGCCGCTGCTGCTGATCATGGGCCTGGCGATGCAGCGCGTGGCGTGGCCCGAGGGCCTGATCGAGCAACTGGTCGCGCGCGGATTCCGCGTGATCACCTTCGACAACCGCGATATCGGATTGTCGACGCACTTCGAGCAGGCCGGCGTGCCGAACATGGCGAAGATCGCGGTGCTGCGCCTGATCGGCGTGCGCGCTGCGCTGCCGTACTCGCTGCCCGACATCGCCGACGATGCGGCCGCGCTGCTCGATCATCTGGGCATCGCCAGTGCGCACGTGGCCGGAATCTCGATGGGTGGCATGATCGCGCAGCACCTGGCCGCGCGGCATCCGCAGCGCGTACGCAGCCTCACGCTGCTGGCTAGCAGCAGCGGCCGGCTCGGCCTGCCCCTGCCGCATGTGAAGGTGTTGCGCGTCGCGCGCACCCGCCCGACCGGCGCACCCACGCCCGAGCAGGCAGCCGACTATACGGTGCGCATGTTCACCGCGATCGGCAGTCCGCGCTATCCGACCGCGCCCGCGACCTTGCGCAGCAACGCGCTGGCAGCGGCGCTGCGGGCACCGGCGGGCGCCGGTGTGTTGCGCCAGTTCGCGGCCGTACTCGCCGATGGCGATCGCCGCCCGCTGCTGCGCGGGCTCGGCATGCCGGCCCAGGTGCTGCACGGCGATGCAGACCCGATGGTGCCGATCGCGCATGGCCACGATCTGGCGCGCCACCTGCGCGGCGCGCGCTTCACCCGCCTGGAAGGCTGGGGCCACGACCTGCCAGCACCGCTGTGGCCGGTGTTCACCGCGCATATCGAAGCGTTGGCGCAGCGCGGGCGGAATTGATCCAGCGCAATCAAGCGGGATGGCAACCCTGTTCGCTGCGGTTCAAGTCTGCGACAGTCGCAGGCACGGTGACGCAGCTTCGCGAGAGGACAAGGCATGACGCTCGGTCGATTGCTGTTGCGTGCCGTGCTGGTAGTGGCGGTTCCGGTCGCGCTCGCGGTGCTGGTGGTCAAGTGGCGGGTCGCAGTCACCCTCGATCGCTGGATCGAGCAGGCGCAGCCCTTCGCGCAAATCAGCCGTGGCAGCAGCTTCGTGGGACTTGACGGCTCGATCGGCGTCGACCAGCTCGCGATCAGCGCCAGCCAGGCCGGCGTGGGCACCTTGCGGGCGGACCGGGTCACCCTGCACACACCCGGCCTGTGGTGGGTAGTGCGCAACGGTGTGCTCGGTGGCGATCAGCTGCCGCAGCAGTTGGGCATCAGCATCGACGGGCTCGATACCAGCCTGCTCGAAGTCGGTCGCGACCAGCCGACCCTGTTCGGTGCACTCAGCGGCGCGGCCTTCGACCACGCCGGCTGCCAGGATGATGCCTTCGTCGAGGGCGAACTGATCGCGTTGGGCGTACCACGCGCCGCCCCGCGAATCTTCGCCCGCTATGCGATCGGTGCCGACGGCAGGATGCGCATCGACAGCGGCATCCTGCGCGCGGGTTCTGCCAGCTCGAACCTCGCGCTGTTGCTGCGGCTGCCCGGAACCGCGACCGCGGATGCCGCATCGTTGATGGGCGCGAGTTTCGAGCGCGTCGAGCTGTCGCTCCGCGACGACGGCTTCGTCGCTGCACGCAACAGCGCCTGCGCCGAACGGCTCAAGCTCAGCGAAGCGGATTTCATCCTCGCCCACGTGGCGATGGCCCAGCGCATCGCGCGCGCGCTGGGATTCGCGCCGGATTCCGTGTGGTGGGAAGAATATGCACGCTTCGCGGCCGCTGGCGGCAGCCTGGAATTGATCGGTACGCCGCAGCGCCCGCTGCCGATGATCGCGCTGCAGCGATCCGCCGGACCCGCCGGGCCGATGTTCAATTGGCAGGTCGCCCGCGATGGCGGCAGCGCGCGACTCACGCAGATCGCGAGTATCGCGCCGGAGCCACTCGACGGCGGCCGACCGCGCACGCTGGCCGGGCAGCTGCAGGCCGAAATGGATGCCGAACGCGCACAGCAGGCCGCAGCCGCTCAGGGGCTCCGATCGCCGGCAACGCCGGCGCCGGGCGGCACTGTGGGTGCCGAGCCTGGCACCGCGGTACCGGCGCCCGTCGCGCCGATCAAGATCGGTCCATGGACCACGATCGAGTATGCGAACCTCGGCGAACGCATCGGCAGCACGCTGCAGGTCGAGACCGTGCACGGCTCCCGGCGCGAGGGCACGCTGGAACAGTGGAACCCGGCCGGCATGGTGCTGCGGCTGGGTCCGAACGAGGGCGGGATTCCGCTGTCGTTGTCGCCGCGCGATGTGCGCGGCATCCGCATCCGCGAGTAGCGGTGCTTCACCTGCGCCCGCGCGTCGACACGCGGGCGCGGTGTGCAGCCACTCTCAGCCGAGCTTCTTCAGCCAGCGCAACAGCGGTGCCCAGTCGTCCTGATGGCTGCGCACGTGTTCCGAGCCGTAGTCGAAGATGCTCTTGCCCAGCCCGCTGAGCACCACGTAACCGGTCGAGTCGCGCAACTGCGCTACCACCGGGAATGGCAGCTCCTTCATCGCCGCGAGCTGCTCCTGCGAGTTGCTGGTCCACGGCTTGAGGCGGTTGGCGACCACCGCTACCGGCAATTTGCCGCGCTTGATCCGCGACAGTTGCGCGATCTCGGCCAGGAACGCCGTGCTGGCTTCGAGATCGAACACCGAGGGCAATACCGGCACCACCAGCGCATCGACGTCTTCGAGCAGCTCGTCGACCTCGCTGGCGCGAATCCCGGCCGCGCTGTCGACGATCACGCGCTGGGTGTCGGCGGGCAGCTTGCTGGCCCAGCCGCGCCGCGCGCCTTCGATGCCGAGCACGCCGGGCACGCTGTCGGGTCGCCGCTGGCACCAGTGGAAACTCGATCCCTGCCGATCGGCGTCGATGATCGCGGTGTTCTTGCCCGCCTGCGCATAGTGCGCGGCGAGATTGGTCGATACGGTCGACTTGCCGCAGCCACCCTTGGAACTGGCCACCAGGATCTTGAGCATGCGCACTCCCCCGATTGGGCCGGATCGCTCCGGCGCACCCCCGTGCCGGCGGGTCGAGTCGAAAGGCTACACCGATCAACCAGTTGGAGCCAAACCACTCGCCCGGAGCCGATGCCGGGGATAATGCGGTCGGGCGCGTCATATCGCTGTGCCGCGGATCGTCATCGGAGAGACGGTGGCCGACCCGGCCACCGCGCCGACGGAGACATTCCATGAACCAGTACCTGTTGCTGCTGCACGAGACCCCGGCCGCCTATGCCGGCATGAGTCCCGCCGAGATGGGCGCGATCATCGAACGCTACGCCGCGTGGGCGCGTGGCCTGGGCGAGCGCGACCTGCTCGGCCCCTCGCAGAAACTCACCGACGATGGTGGCCTGCACCTGCGCCGGCAGGGCACCGGCACGCTGGCCACCGACGGCCCCTACGCCGAAGCGAAGGACCTGGTCGGTGGCTTCTTCACCATCCATGCCGAGTCCCGCGAGGATGCACGGCGGATCGCCGAGACCTGCCCGCACCTGGACACGCACGGCAACTGGATCGAGTTGCGCGAGATCGATCCGGCCGCGTGAGCGAGGCCGCGCGCCAGCTGAGCGTGCTGTTCCGCGAGCAGCACGGCCGGCTGCTCGCGCTGCTGCTGCGCGAGGCTGGCCTCGCGCGGCTCGCAGCAGCCGAAGATGCGCTGCAGCAGGCGATGCTCGCAGCGCTGCGCCGCTGGCCCTTCGACGGGGTGCCGGATCGGCCGGCGGCATGGCTGTTCGAAGTGGCGCGGCGCGCGCTGATCGATGAGCACCGCGGGGCATCGCGCCGCGAAACCGGCCATGACCTGGAGTCGCTGTCCGACCCGCATGCGCTCGATGCGACACCGGTCGAACGCTTCGCGCGAGAGCTCGACGACGATGAGTTGGCGCTGCTGTTCGCGGTTTGCCATCCCGATTTGCCGCCGGCGTCGCAAGTCGCACTGGCGCTGCGAACCCTCGGTGGCTTCGGCCTGCGCGAGCTGGCCGCCGGCCTGCTCACCACCGAGGCCGCACTCGCGCAGCGACTCAAACGCGCGCGCGATGAACTCGCCACGCGCGGTGGGGTGTTGATGGTTCCGCCACCCGAGCAGTTGCCCGCGCGCCGCGCTGCAGTACTGACCGCGCTGTACCTGATGTTCAACGAGGGCTACCAGAGTGCCGCCGGCAGCGACTACGCGCGCCGCGAGCTGTGCTTCGAAGCGGTTCGACTCGCGCGTGCGCTGGCCGCGCACCCGGTCGCCGGCGCGCCGCAGGCCCACGCACTCGCAGCGACGCTGTGCCTGCACGCGGCGCGCCTGAGCGGTCGCACCGATGCCGACGGCCAGCCGCTGTTGCTGCCCGAGCAACCCCGCGACCGCTGGGATGCGGGCCTGGTCGCGATGGGCCTGCAGCATCTGGATCGCGCGCGCGGCGGCGCGGCGCTCACGCGCTGGCACTGCGAGGCCGCGATCGCGGCCGCCCACGCCACCGCACCGCGTTACGCCGACACCGATTGGGCCGCGATCGTGGCGTGGTATGCCCGGCTGGTCGCGCTCGATCCTTCGCCGGTGCCGCGGCTCGCGCAGGCGATCGCGATCGGTGAGGCGCATGGCGCCGCACTGGGACTCGAAGCGGTCGAGGCGGTGCTGCCGCTGCTGCCGCGCGAACGCTATCCCTTCGGGCATACCGCACGAGGGGATTTCCTCGCGCGCCTCGGGCGCATCGATTCCGCGCGCGATGCTTATGCGCAGGCGATTGCGCAGACGCGCTCGGCTGCGGAGCGGCAGGTGCTGGAGCGCAAACTCGCGACTTTGGATGGTGGCGTCGCAGCAGGGTGACTCGGGGCGCGGACACCCAGCTGCCGCGAAAGCATGGTTGCCGCTTCAGTCGCGCCGGTTGCCCGCTCTGGTCAGCGCTCCAGGCTAGCGGCCGGCCCGGCCGGCAGCCGAGAAAACTGGAACGACAGTTCGCGGTGGTGCCGAATCGACAGCAGGTGTACTACGCGGCCACGCGTTGCAACCGTGTAGAGGATCAGATAGTCATCGTGCAGGTATTCGCGCAAGCGAACGGCTGCGCCCGCCGGTAGTGCGGCGAGTTGTGCGAGCGCCTCGGCCGACTGCGGTGGCTGCTCCAAATAGGGCCGTCCGATACGGGGAAAGCGGCGCAGATGGGGAACGACGGTGGTACGCAGCTCGCCGAGCAGCTTGTCGTAGGCAGACGCCGCGGCCGCCTCGGTCAGGAACGATTCGATTGCCGCCAGCCGCTCGAGGAAGCTGGCAGTCAGTTCGACGCGAACGACTCGCTCAGCCACGTTTGCGCGCAGGCGCGCCGGACTTCACCGCGCCCTTCGCGCTGACCGATTTCGCACCGGCTCGCCGCGCCTGCAGCGCGGCAATGCCTGCATCCGCATCCTGGGTCCGTCCTGCTGCGATGTCCGCGAGGCCACGCCGCGCATCGTCGATCAACAGCAGGTGGATGCGCTCGCGCTCCAGGCGGTGGTAATAGTCGAGGCGTTCGGCGTCGATGAGGGCGACATAGCTCTCACCGTTCTTGGTGATGATCTTCTCGGCGCCGGCCTTGACCTGCTCAGCCAGGTCGGACAGCGTGGCGCGCGCCTGAGTGAAGGGCACCACATCGCGCGTCGAGATTGCCATCTGACGACCCGTCCGGAAGTTGCAGAATTCTGTGCAGTTTACGCGCATGTGCAGCCGGCAGGAAGACCGGCGTGCCGGACTGGCCCCGGGGCTGTCGCCGGCGATCCCAGGAGCTGCGCCGCCAGGAGTATCGGCACGAAAAACCTGCTCGGATGAGCCCGCAGTGGAGTGAACCCCTTCTGCCGGTGGAACGAGATCGTGTTATCTGCCTTGGCATCGACCAACACCGCCACCGCGGCTGGTACGCGGGCAACGAGTGCCCCTACGACTGCTCGCGCACGCGCGCCGCCGCCGCGATCGGCGTGACCACGCCGCCCTGGCGCGCTGTGAACTGGCGTTCGATGAAATCCAGCAGCGGCTGCCAGTCGGCCCGATGCCCACGCGTGGCGGCCGAATCGTAGTCGAACAACGAGCGGCCCTCGGCCGCGGCGCGCACGTAGACCTGCGAATCGCGCACCCGCGCGAGCGCGGCCTGGGTCAGGCGCGACAGCGTGGCGTCCATCTGGCGCGCCGATACGGTGCGCTCGCGGATGCGGTTGATCACCAGCGCGGTGCGCAGGCTGCCGCTGCGGAACTCCGGCAGGCTGCGCAACTTGTCGATGAAGCCCAGCGTCGCGCGCAGGTCGAGCGCCGAGGGCACGATCGGCACCAGCATCACGTGCGCGTTGCGCGACAGCTGGCCGAGCTCATGCGTGCGCATGCCCGCCGGCGTGTCGATCAACACCACCGCGGCATCGGGCGGGATGCGCAGCGTGAAGCCGGCCGCCAGTCCATGCGAGGGATCGGCGCATGAAATACCCACCACCGGCGGCAGGTGCACGGGCCGCTGCGCGACCCACGCCATCGACGACTGCTGCGGATCGCAATCGATCAGCGCGACCTTGCGCCCGGCTTGCGCCATCGCACCGGCCAATGTGCTGGTCAGCGTGGTCTTGCCACAACCGCCCTTGGTGTTCGCGATCAGAATCCGCAGCATGCGCTCGTCCTGTATCGACGCCTTGGCGTCGAAGCAGGGCTGATGATGACTCAAGTCGATGGCGTCGAAGTGCCAAGGGGTACACGAAGTCGCGAATGTTGACGCGATCGTCGCCGTCCATGGCAGCCCTCGGTCTCAACGCAAGAAACCCTAGCGGTTGGTGCATGGCGCGCTATCGTGGACAACCGGTAGGGCTTCATGGCGGGCGCGGCTGCGCGATCGGCATAAGCCTCAGCTAGTGGCGCACCTGAAATCGCTCGGCTTCGCGCTTGGCCAGCGAGGGGCCGCCGCGCTTGATACGAGGTCAGTATCCCGCCGCCAGCCCGTCCTTGCGCGACTCCGTGGCCCCCGTATACACGCCGGTCTTGGGATCACGACGGATCGCCTGGTAACCGCCGAAAGGACCGTTGGCGAAAGTGACCTTGTGGCCGCGGTCCATCAGGCCCTGGATC
>JANOEA010000081.1:0-16482 GCA_031412975.1 Pseudomonadota bacterium
TCAGAACGCGTTGATGCCGGTCAGCTCGCGGCCGACCACCAGCTGGTGCACGGTCTCGGTGCCCTCGTAGGTGATCACCGATTCGAGGTTTAACATGTGGCGGATCGGGCAATACTCGGTCGTGATGCCGCTGCCGCCGAGGATGTCGCGCGCCTCGCGTGCGATGTCGATCGCCATCCGGATGTTGTTCCACTTGGCCAACGAAACCTGGGTCGGCTGCATGCGGCCCTCGTCCTTGAGCCGACCCAACTGCAGCGACAGCAGCTGCGCGAGCGTGATCCGCCGCGCCATCTCCGCGCCATCTCCGCGAGCTTGATTTGCACCGCCTGGGTGGCCGCGATCGGACGATTGAACAGGATGCGCGTCTTCGCGTACTCGTTGGCTTCCTTCAGGCACGCGATGGCGGCACCAATCGGTCCCCAGGTGATGCCGTAGCGCGCCTGCGTCAGGCAGCCCAGCGGCCCCTTGAGGCCCTTGACGTTGGGCAGGCGCTGGCTATCCGGCACGCGCACGCCGTCGAAGAACAGCGCGCTGGTGACCGAAGCGCGCAGGCTCATCTTGCGGTGGATTTCCTGCGCCTTGAAGCCCGGCGTGTCGGTCGGCACGATGAATCCCTGGATGCCATCCTCGGTCATCGCCCACACGATCGCGATGTGGGCCAGATTGCCGTTGGTGATCCACATCTTGGAGCCATTGATGACCCAGTCGCCGCCATCGCGCTTGGCGTGGGTCTTCATGTTGGCCGGGTCCGAACCACCGTGCGGCTCGGTCAGGCCGAAGCAGCCGATGATCTCGCCGGCGGCCATGCCGGGCAGGTACTGCTGGCGCTGATCTTCGCTGCCGTAGGCGAAGATCGGGTACATGCACAGCGAGCTCTGCACCGACACGAAGCTGCGCAGGCCGGAATCTCCGCGTTCGAGTTCGAGGCAGATCAGGCCGTAGCTGACCGCATTCAATCCGGCGCAGCCGTACTCGGTCGGCAGCGAGGAGCCGAGCAGGCCGAGTGCGGCGATTTCCGGCACCAGTTCGCGCGGGAATCGACCCTGGTCGAAGCAGTCGCCAATGATCGGCAGCACACGCTCATCGGTGAAGCGCGCGACGGTGTCCTGCACCATGCGCTCCTCGTCGGTGAGCATCGCGCGCACGTCGAACAGATCGTAGGGATTGAGGGTGGCGAGTTGGGGCTTGGCGGTCATGGGGGACTCCTTGCAAGCGCCGCATTCTACCCCCAAGCCATGTGAAGCCCCCGCGGCGCCGCATCGCACCCCGTCGCCCCTAGCTCGACCTATCGGGGGCCCAGGGCCCAGGGCCGCGAAACACGACCGACGCCCGGACCCGCAAGGTCCTATCGCGGATTCGAAACCCCATGCGGCACATGCCCGGCCGCGACATGGTCGCGCGCCGATGCCACGTTGAGCTGCGAATCGTCGAAGAAGATGTCGGCACCGAAAGCGCGCAGGAACGGGCCCTTGTCGCGCCCGCCGAGGAACAGCGCCTCGTCGATCCGCACGCCCCATTCACGCAGGGTCAGGATCACCCGCTTGTGCGCCGGCGCCGAGCGCGCGGTGACCAATGCAGTGCGGATCGGCGATTGCCCGGCCGGAAACGCGCCCTGGATCTGGTGCAGCCGATCGAGGAAGGCGCGGAACGGGCCACCGCTCAGCGGATGCGCGGCATTGGCGCGCTCGTTGGCATGGAAGGCCTCGAGGCCGTGCTCGTGCGAGACGCGCTCGGATTCGTCGGAGAAGATCACCGCGTCGCCGTCGAAGGCGATCCGCAGCTGGTCGCTGGCGCGCTCGGGCGCCTTCGACGGCAGGATGCTCGCGGCCGCGACGCCCGCGTCGAGCGCGGCGCGCACATCGTCGTGGTTGGCGCTCAGGAACAGCTGCGCGCCGAACGGCTGCACGTAGGGCCAGGTCGGCGCGCCGTTGGTGAACGCCGCGCGCACGATCTCGAGTCCGAAGTGCTCGATCGAGTTGAAGATCCGCAAACCCGTATCCGAGGAGTTGCGCGACAGCAGGATCACCTCGACCCGCGGCGTGTCCTGCGACAGGGTGTTCAGTCGCAGCAGCTTTTCGACCAGCGGAAACGCGATGCCCGGCGCGAGGATCTGGTCCTCGCGCGCGATCTGGTAGGCGCGATAGGCATCGAGGCCGGTTTGCTCGAACAGTTCGTGGCTGTCGCGCAGGTCGAACAGGGCGCGCGATGAAATCGCCACCACCAGACGATCCGCGCTTGAAGGCGACGCCGTGGTCGTGGGCTCCGTCGAAGCCAACTCCGACGCGATCAATGGCCCGGCAGGTGTCGCGTTCGACCCCATTGCGTTCACGGCACACCGCTGCCCACCACCGGCTCGAACCCGCTGGCGAACATCGGTGCTTCGGCCGCCGCGCGCTGCACCGCGGCCAATGCATCGACCCGGCCGTAGCCGTAAATGTGATTCGGATACGCGGTGGACAGGAATCCCCCGCAATCGAGGCCCTGCGGGTTCAGTGGCACCGCGGTCTCGCGCAGAATCGCTTCCACCGCTTCCGGATCGCCGCGCAACGCCGGATTGACGCTCATCACCAGCGCTGCCACTCCAGCGACATTCGGCGTGGCCATGCTGGTTCCGCTGAAGGACGCGTACGCCCCGCCACGAACCGCCGAGCGCACGCTGCTGCCTGGCGCCATCAGATCGGGCTTGAGCCGGTTGCTGCCATCCACGGTGACCGGTCCGACCAGCGAAAAGCTGGATTTCACGTCGAGATTGGTGGTCGAACCGATCGTGAACGCCTCGGCGCTGATGGCGGGCGGCGTATTGATCGAGCCGCAACTCGCCGTGCCATTGCCGGCAGCCACGACCACCAGGATCCCCGCGGCGCGCAGTGCGGTCAACGTGGTGTCGAAAGACGCCAGCGCGCAGTCTTCTCCGGCCGGTGGTGGCCCCACCGGGCAGCCCCACGAGTTGGTGATGATGTCCGGCGCCAGGGCCGGATTCGGGTTCTGCCCAGCGGCGTCGGTGGGCGCGAGGAAAAACTGGAAGCACTCGATATAGGTACTGGGTCGGCCGTTGCCGCGTTCCATGTTGCGACAGGCGATCCACTGCGCATCGGGCGCCACACCGACCTGGTTGCCGGCACCGTCGTCGCCGAGCACGGTACCGAGCGTATGCGTGCCGTGGTTGTTGTCATCGCACGGCGCCGCCGAGTTCAGCCCACACGGGTTGCTGCCCGTTCCGAGCAGCGTGTGGATCGCGTCATGCCAGTGATATGCGTGGTTCGCCGCGCTGCCGTTCCAGCCACGATACCGATTGCGCAAGGCGGGGTGGTCCCACTGGTACCCGGTGTCCTGCGCGCCGACCACGACGCCCTGCCCGCGGTAGCCAAGCGCCCAAGCTTCCGGTGCGCGGACGCGCGCGACGTTCGGCTCGATCAGTTTCGCGGTCTTCGGCGGCGACGGTTCGGCAGGAGGCAAGCCGCCATCGAATGCGCGATCGGAATGCAGCCGCAGCACGTCGTCGCGCGCACCGATCACGGCGAGGTCCGCCGCGTGCAATCGCGCGGCGACCGCATTGGCGATCCACAGCTCACGATAGGCGATGCCCCGCGCGTCGAGCTCGGCCAGCAACCCTGTCTGGCTCGCGTTTGCGAACTGCTGCAGATGGTCGGCGACCGCCTTGCCGCGGATCGCGCGCGACTGGCCGCGATCGAGCAGTCGCAGCGCCGGATCGCCGCGCAGCACGATCAGCACGTCGATCGGCGCGCCGGACTTCGCCTGCATCTGCAGATGCGGCGTGGCCTTGTCGCGCCAGTCGCCCGCGTGTGCGCCGGGCGCGAGGGCCAACGAGAGCGCGGCGGCCAATGCGGCGCGCCGGAACGGGATAACAGCCAGATCGGTCATGCTCATGGCGATATACGGTACCGATCGCGGGCGCGGGGCGCCAGTCGCGACCACAGGCCGCCTCGCGCGCGGCCTACAACGCGAACTGCTCGCTCAGGATCCGCTCCTCGAGGCTGTGCTCGGGGTCGAACAGCAGCGTGATCGAATCCTCGCGCGACTCGCGGATCACCACCTCGACCACGTCGCGCACTTCAGATGCGTCGGCGGTGGCGCTGACGGGGCGCTTGTAATGGTCGAGGATGTCGAAGCGGACTTCGGTGTCAGCGTGCAGGATCGCACCGCGCCAGCGGCGCGGGCGGAACGCGGCGATCGGGGTCAGCGCGAGCACGTCGGTACCCAGCGGCAGGATCGGCCCGTGCGCGGAAAGATTGTAGGCCGTCGACCCGGCCGGGGTGGCCAGCATCACCCCATCGCAGACCAGCTCTTCGATCCGCTGCCGCCCATTCAAGGAGACCTTGATCTTGGCCGCCTGCTTGGTCTGCCGCAGCAGCGAGACCTCGTTGAATGCGAGCAGTTCGGTGGTGTTGCCCGACTCACTGACCGCGGTCATCTTCAATGGCCGCAGCACCGAGGGGTGCGCGGCAGCGATGCGTTCGACCACGTCGTCGAGCCGATACAGATTCATCAGGAAGCCCACGGTCCCCGCCTTCATGCCGAACACCGGTTTGCCGGTGTGCCGCCAGCGATGCAGGGTCTGCAGCATGAATCCATCGCCACCGAGCGCGACGATCACATCGGCCTGTTCGGGGGTTGCGCTGCCATAGCGCGCCTGCATCTCGACCAGGGTGCGCTGTCCTTCCGGCGCCTTGCTGGCCACTACGGCGATGGTCTTGGGATCCATGGACGCAGTTTCCTCGGCGGTTTTGCCCGAGAGGATTCTCAGGGCAAGGTCGGACAGGCGTTCGCTCACTGCGGCGGTTGCCGGCCCGCGGCAGGCGCGGCGACCTCCACGCTCACGCGACGCGGGCGCCGGCATGCACCAGCTGCGCGAGCCGGCGGATCGCCACCGACACCGTCGGATAATCCATCGACACCTGGTTGCGCATGTCGGCCAACATGCCCATCGTGAAGCGCAATGAACTGTCGTCGCGGGCCAGCCACTGCTGCACGGTGCTGGTTCCTCCCTCGCCGGACTTGGCTCGCGAAAGCACCTGGGCAGCCAGTGCGCGCTGATGGTGGAACAACTCGTCGCGCTGCGTGCCGCGCGCCTGCGCGTGCCAGCGGCCGTCGACGGGAAGCTCCTCGATGCGCTGCGTCAGCCACTTCAGGTGCAGGGCTTCGCCGAGCGCGAAATAGACCTCGCCGACCGGCTCGATCGGCAGCCGATGTTCGGCGGCGACCTCGACGATGTCGAATGCGGAGACCAGCGCCGGCAACTGCGCCAACGAACGGGCCAGCTCCGCTGGAAACCCGGCTGCCTCCCAGCGCTCGCGCTCGCGCACGGCGGCGGCGCGGTCTTCGCCCGAGGCCACCACGGCGAGTGCCGAGCGCAGCGCCATCACACCCGGCGCGTAGCGCGCCACCGCAGCGGCGATATCGAGCCGCGCTCCGGGCACGGTGAGCAGCCAGCGCGTGGCATGCCGCAGCAGGAACCAGATGCCGAGCAGCGCGTCGATCTGTGCGGCGCCATGCACCTTGCCATCGAGCGCCTCGATCGCGCCCCACAGCCCGCGCGCATCGAACGCCTCGCGCGCGATGGTGTAGGCCTTGGCGATCTGTCCGGGGCCCTGGCCGGTGTCCTCCTGCATGCGCATCACGAACGTCGCGCCCATCCGGTTGACCGTCGAGTTGGTCACCGCGGTGGCGATGATCTCGCGGCGCAGCCGATGGCGCTCCATGTCGTCGCGATAACGCTCCTGCAGCGGCGCGGGGAAGTAGCGCACCAGTTCCTTGGCCAGGTAGGGGTCTTCCGGCACATCGGAGCCCAACAGCTGCTGGAACAGCACGATCTTCGAGTACGACAGCAGGATCGACAGCTCCGGCCGGGTCAGCCCGAGCCCGCGCGCCTTGCGCTCGGCGAACTCCCCATCGGAGGGCAGGAACTCGATCTGCCGATCGAGCAGCCCCTGCGCCTCGAGGGTGCGCACGAAATGCTGTTCCGCACCGAGGCGCGCGACGCTCATGCGCTCCATCACGCTGATCGCCTGGTTCTGCAGGTAGTTGTCGCGCAATACCAGCTGGCCGACCTCTTCGGTCATCGCCGCCAGCAGGGTGTTGCGCGCATCGACCGCCAACTCGCCACGCCCGACGATTTCGTTGAGCAGGATCTTGATGTTGACCTCGTGGTCGGAGGTATCGACGCCGGCCGAATTGTCGATGAAGTCGGTGTTGAGCAGCACGCCGGCCAGCGCGGCCTCGATGCGGCCGAGCTGGGTGAGCCCGAGGTTGCCGCCCTCGCCCACTACCTTGCAGCGCAGCTCGCGGCCGTTCACGCGCAGCCCATTGTTGGCGCGGTCGCCGACATCGGCATTCGATTCACTGGCCGCCTTGACGTAGGTGCCGATGCCGCCGTTCCACAGCAGGTCCACCGGCGCCTTCAGGATCGCGCTCATCAACTCGCCCGGCGTGAGCTGCGCGACATTGGTCTCGATCCCGAGCGCGGCCTTGACTTCGGCCGACAGCGGAATGGTCTTGGCGCTGCGCGGATGGATTCCACCGCCGGCCGAAATCAGGCGCTTGTCGTAGTCTTCCCAGCTCGATCGCGGCAGTTCGAACAGGCGCTGGCGTTCGGCGAACGAGATCGCCGCGTCCGGATTCGGATCGAGCAAGATGTGCCGGTGGTCGAACGCGGCGAGCAGGCGGATATGCGCGCTCAACAGCATGCCGTTGCCGAATACATCGCCCGACATGTCGCCGATGCCGACACAGGTGAAGTCGGCAGTCTGGCTGTCGCGACCGAGTGCGCGGAAATGCCGCTTGACCGACTCCCAGCCGCCCTTGGCGGTGATTGCCATGCCCTTGTGGTCGTAACCGACCGAGCCGCCGGAAGCGAACGCATCGCCGAGCCAGAAGCCGTGCTGCGCCGAGATCGAGTTGGCGATGTCGGAGAAGGTCGCGGTGCCCTTGTCCGCGGCGACCACCAGGTACGGATCGTCGCCATCGTGGCGCACCACGTCGAGCGGATGCACGACCTGGTCGCCGACCAGGTTGTCGGTGATATCGAGCAGCCCGTTGATGAACAGTCGATAGCACGCCACGCCCTCGGCCAGCTGCGCATCGCGATCGCCGCCGGGCGGCGGGCGCTTGACGTAAAAGCCGCCCTTCGCGCCGACCGGCACGATGACAGTGTTCTTGACCATCTGCGCCTTGACCAGGCCCAGCACCTCGGTGCGGAAGTCCTCGCGCCGATCGGACCAGCGCAGGCCGCCGCGCGCTACCGGGCCGAAGCGCAGGTGCACGCCCTCCACCCGCGGGCCGTAGACGAAGATCTCGCGGTATGGCCGCGGTTTCGGCAGGTCCGGCACCTTGGACGGGTCGAGCTTGATGCTGACGTATTCCTTCGGCTTGCCGCCGCCGAGCTGGAAATAGCTGGTGCGCAGGGTGGCCTTGATCAACGCCATGAAGCTGCGCAGGATGCGGTCCTCGTCGAGGCTGCCGACCGTATCCATCACCGCGTTGAGCGCCTGCACCACGGTGTCGATCTGCACCGTGCGAGAGAAGCCGCGCGAGGTCGCGATCTGCTCGGCGATGCCGCCGTGGCTGGCGGCCACGGCCTCGCCGACCAGCGGCGAGATCTCGCGCAGCAGGCGTTTGCGGGTCGCACCGAGGGAGGCTTTCGACGCGCCCTCGCGCGCCGGATCGAACTTCGCTTCGAACAGTTCGGCCAGCAGCCGCGCATGCAGCGGATAGCGGTTGAGCGTGGCCTCCATGTAGGCCTGCGAAAACGGCACGCCGGTCTGCAGCAGGTACTTGCAGCAACCGCGCAGCATGCCGACCTGGCGCCAGTTGAGGCCGGCGCCGAGAATCAGGCGGTTGAACGAGTCGTTCTCCGCTTCACCGCGCCAGATCCGCTCGAAGGCTTCGCCGAACGCATCCTTGATCGCATCGAGGTCGAACTCTGCGTCCAGCGAGGCGGCGACATCGAAGTCCTGGATATGGATCACGCTGCCGCCCACGTCCATCGTGTACGGATGCTCGGACAGCACGCGAAGTCCCATGTTCTCCATCATCGGCAGCGCATCCGAGAGCGGAATCGGCGCACCGAAGCGGAACAGCTTGAAGCGCAGGGTGCCCTCGGCGCCCTTGCGGCGCGGTCGGTACAGCGCCAGCCGGATGTCCTCGGGCCCCTTGAGCGAAGCGGCGGTCTCGACATCCGAGGCCGCGATCCACGGCGTGACCTGTTCGATGTAGCCGGCGGGCAATCCGCGACCGAAGCGATTGGCCAGCTTCAGGCCCTGCTCGTCGCCGTGTTTCTGCACCAGGATGTCGCGCAGTTCGTCGTGCCAGTTGCGCACGATCTGCGCGAGCTTGAGTTCCAGCTCGGCCTGGTCGACCTGCGGGTGGACGCCGGCTCGCGGCCGGATCACCACGTGCATGCGCGCGAGCGCGGCCTCCGACACGTGCATCGTGGAGTCCACCCGCTCGCCATGGAATGCAAGCTTGAGCAGGTGCTCGATGCGCTCGCGCACCTCGGGGGTCATGCGGTTCTGCGGCAGGAACACCAGCACCGAATAGAATCGCCCGTAACGATCGCGGCGCACGAACAGGCGGGTTCGCTGGCGCTGCGACAGCGCGAGGATCCCCATCGCGGTATCGCCGAGCTCCTCGGCGCTGGCCTGGAACAACTCGTCGCGCGGCAGGGTCTCGAGGATGTGGCGCAACGCCTTGCCGCTGTGGCTGTCGCGCTTGAAACCCGAACGAGCCATCACCGCGTCGTACTTGTGGCGCACCAGCGGGATGTCCCACGGCCGCCGGCTGTAGGCGCCCGAAGTGAACAGCCCGAGGAAGCGCTCTTCCCCGATCGGCTTGCCGGCGGCGTCGAACTTGAGCACCGAAAGGTAGTCCATGTATCCGGGACGGTGCACGGTCGAGCGCGCGTTGGTCTTGGTCAGGATGATGACGTCGATCGCACCATTCTGCTGCATCGCGCGCGCGGCCAGCGAACTGAGCGGGCGCGGGATTGCGGCTTCGGCATCGCGCAGTATGCCGAAGCCGGTGCCGGCCTTCGCACTGAGCATGTCCTCGCCTCCCTTGCGCACGACTTCGTACTCGCGGTAACCGAGGAACGTGAAGTGGTCGGCCGCGATCCAGCGCAGGAACGCCTGCGCTTCGGCGCGCTGCACGGGATCCAGCGGCATGCTGCGGGTACCCAACTCGTCCGCAATCTGCACCGCGCGATCGCGCATCACGCGCCAGTCGCGCACGCAGGCGCGCACGTCGGCGAGCGCGGCTTCCACCGATTGGCGCAAGGCGAGCAGCTCGCCGGCTTCGGTGCGACGATCGACCTCGAAGTGCATCACCGACTCGGCGCGTGCCTTGCCTTCGGCCGACTCCTTGCCGATCGAGAGCGCGTGGCCGCCCTGGTCGCGTTCGATCGCGAGCACCGGATGGATCACCGAGTGCACCAGGTTGCCCTGTGCGCCGATCGCGATGCTGACCGAGTCGACCAGGAACGGACTGTCGAAGGTCGACACTTCGATCACGGTATGGCTGGCATCCCAACCGTGCTCCTCGAGGGTCGGGTTGAACACCCGCACGATCGCCGCGTCGGCGACCCGCACCTGCACGAAGGACAGCAAGCCCGCGATCAACGCGGCCCACGAGGTCGGCGAGCGCGCGACGAGGTCCTCGGCGGGGACCCGCCGCAGGAATTCGCGCAGCAGGCGTTCCGCATCGGGCAGGCGTGGCTCAGACAGGCGCGCGCGCAGGTGTTCGAGGATCGAATCGATGCTGGCCGGCTGGGTAGCCGCGTTCTCCGCGTGGGTCATGGCGGGTTCCGATCCATTGGCCGGGTCAAGGCAGTGCGAAAGGATAACCCTGCATGCGAAGCGCCGCCATGGCCGACTTGCCAAGTCACTGTACCGGATGGGATTTTCCCTGCGGCCGCCATCGCCGATCCGGCGCTGGAGCGGACCTGCCCGCACCGGTTGTCGGGAACTTCCCCGCCCGCCTGCGCTGTGTGATCCAGTTCACAATGTGACGCAATGTGTCACCGTAACCTTGTCTCACAACTGGCCTGCAAAAGGCCGCCCCATTTGCACTCCGGGTGCCCGACATGTCGAACCTATCGCCCCCTGGTTCCCGCACCGGTACCCAGCGTTCGGACGCCAGTCCGGTGAACGCGAGCCGCCTGCTGGGTTTGCTGCGTGGCGTCGCGCAGAAGCGCCTTTCAGGCGTGATGGGCGAACTGTTCGCAGGCGTCGACGACGCCCTGTTCGACATGGCCGAGCGCGGGTCGACCAATAGCAACCAGTCGCACTATTTCGATGGCATGCGCGAGATCCGCCGCAAACGTCTGCGCGCCGAAGCGCTGTGGCAGGAGGCGATCAACCGGCAGATGCTCGACTTCGAGGCCGGCAAGCTCGCCCCCGGCAGCGAACAACTCGGCACCACCAAGCAGCAGGCAGCCCAGGTCGCAATGGCGCTGGTCGACGAATCGGAGCTGGAGGAGTCGCTCGCGGTCACGGCGATGATCGACAAGGCCGACGGGCGGCTCACTCGCGGCCTGTTCGCGCTCAACCTGCGCCTCGGCATCCTGGTCGCGGGGCCAAATGTCGACAACGCGAACAACCCGCTCGGTCCACGCCTGCTCGCGCAGGCGTTCCGCAGCGCGATTTCCGAGTTCGACGTCGACCTGCCGGTCCGGCTTATCGTGCTCAAGCTGTTCGAGCGCCAGGTTCTCGCCGCCCTCGAACCACTGTACGAGGAGTGCAATACGATCCTGGTGCAGGCCGGCGTGATGCCGGAGTTGCGCTACGCGAGCGCCGCCAACCGGCGTGCAGGCGCGCAGCGCGGCGATGCATCGCAGCGATCCGCGGATGCGGCGGGCGAAGCGGCCGTCGCCGACGCGCTGGCGGAGGTCGGCGGCGACAGTCGCTCCGATTCCGAGATCCTGCAGGTGGTGTCCGAGTTGCGCGGCCTGCTCGCCTCGCGGCGCACCAGTGCCCCGCAGGAGGCACACGCCCACCATTCCGGTGTCGCCGGCAGTGCGCAGGGCAGCACCGGTGCCACCGCGCGCGAGTTGCTCAACGCGCTGTCGCTGATGCAGGAGGAAATGCAGGTCCATGGAACAGGCGCGAGTGCGACGACCCAGGCCGCGCACGTCAAACAGGAACTGATGCACCAGGTTCGCAGGCTCGGCGGACCGGCCGGCGGCACCACCCACATGGGCGCCGATGAGGACACCATCGACCTGGTCGGCATGCTGTTCGACTATGCGGTGCAGGATCGCAACCTGCCCGCCCCGATCGCGGCCATGCTGGGCCGCCTGCAGATTCCGTATCTGAAGGTCGCACTGCTCGACCAGGAGTTCATCGCGCACAAGCACCATCCAGCGCGCCAGCTGCTCGACGAACTCGGCCAGGCCTGCGTGGGCTGGAGCGAGGAGTCGGACAAGGACCATCGTCTGTACAACAAGGTGCAGGAAGTGGTCTCGACCCTGCTGCGCGACTTCGACGACGACACCGGGATCTTCGAGCGCCTGTCGACCGACTTCTCCGACTTCATCGGCAAGAACCGCAAGCGCGCCGAACTGGTCGAGCGCCGCACCACCGAGGCCGCGCGCGGCCGCGAGCGGCTTGAGATCGCGCAGCGCTCGGCTGCGCGCGCGCTGCTGACCAAACTCGAGGGCCGCCACCTGCCGCCGATGGTGCGCGACCTGCTATCGCGCAAGTGGTCGAACTACCTGGTGCTGACCCATCTGCGCCATGGCGAGGATTCGACCGAGTGGCGCGCGGCAACCCGCTTCATCGACGACTTCGCGTGGAGCGTCGAGCCGAAGAAGGACGACGCCGATCGCGTGCGCCTGGGCTCGATGACGCCGGAGATCGAACGCCTGCTGCGGCACGGTTTGGCCGCCACCGGGCTGCACGAAGGACACCTGCAGGAACTGTGGGGCGAAGTGGCCGAGATGTATCGCCAGCAGTCCAACACCGCCGCGGCCCGCGCACCCGAGGCGCGGCCTGCGCCGCCGGCGGATCTGAGCGTGCGCTTCGCGGCCGGTCGTGCGGGCGAGGAAATCGTGTTCAGCCCCGCCGACGCGCATGCAATCGACGACGAAGTAGACCTGGTCGCGGTCGAGGCGCTCGGGACCTGGATGAATATCGCGCGCGCGCTCAAGGCCGGCACCTGGTTCGAGTTCGTCAAGGACGACGGCTCGCGCGAACGCGCCAAGCTGCTGTGGATCAGCACCATCCGCGCGCTGTATCTGTTCGTCAACCGCAACGGCCTGAAGATCGCCGAGAAGACCGCGGGCGAACTGGCCGAGGAGCTGAAGGGACAGAAGGCGGTGATCCTCGAACAGGTCGCGCTGGTCGATCGCGCGCTGGATGCGATCCTTGTCAAACTCAAGGACGGGGCGGCGGAGGGCAGCGCGGAGGCGGCCCCTGCGGGTGCGGCGAAACCGCCGGCTGCCATGGCGAGCGGAAGTCCCGCCGTGCCGAAGATTCCATCACCTGCACTGGTGAGACCTGCGCTGCCGCCGGCTGGCGGCGTCCGGGGTCCGTCGACGCCAACCCGTCACTGAGCCGACCGAGGTGCGCAGCCGGGCTCGACCCCGGCTGCACATCCGATCCGCCGAAGAAGGCGGGCCGAATGCGGCACGTCGGCTTTCAGCGCAAGCCGGTTTCGTTGCGCGCGATCACCAGCCGCTGGATTTCGCTGGTGCCCTCGTAGATCTCGGTAATCTTGGCATCGCGGAAGTAGCGCTCCAGCGGCAACTCCTTCGAGTAGCCCATGCCGCCGTGGATCTGCAGTGCCTGGTGGGTGATGAACATCGCCGCCTCCGACGCGTACAGCTTCGCCACCGAAGCTTCGGTGGAAAAGCGTGCCCCGGTGGCCGCCGACTGCTGTTTGGCGAAGGCCGCGCGCAGCGTCAGCAGGTGCGCCGCGTCGAGCCGGCACTTCATGTCGGCGATCTTGGCCTGGATCATCTGGAACGAGCCGATCGACTGCCCGAAGGCCTTGCGATCGCGCGAATACGCGAGCGCTGCGTCGTAGGCTGCCCGCGACAGTCCGACCGCCTGCGCGGCGATGCCGATGCGGCCTGCATCCAGCACGCCCATCGAGATCTTGAACCCGTCGCCTTCGTTGGCGATCAGGTCTTCGGCCGGGATCCGGTAGTCGCTGAACTCGATCTCGCAAGTCGCCGAGGCGCGGATGCCGAGCTTGGGCTCGGACTTGCCGCGCAGGAAGCCCTCGCGCTCGGCATCGACCATGAACGCGCTGATGCCCTTGGCACCCTTGGCCGGGTCGGTCATCGCGAACAGCATGAAGTAGCGCGCGACCGGTCCGGAGGTGATCCAGCTCTTCTTGCCGTTGACCGTGTAGTAACTGCCGTCGGCCGAGCGCACCGCCCGGATGCGCATGGCCGAGGCGTCCGACCCGGACTGCGGCTCGGTCAGCGCGAAGGCACCGATCGCCTGCCCGCTGGCGATCGGGGTGACGTACTTGTGCTTCTGCGCCTCGGTGCCGTACTTCAGCAACCCGTTGCAGTACAGCGTGTTGTTGACGCTGACGATGGTCGAGTGGGCGCAGTCGGCCGCGGCGATCTCGATCATCGCGAGCACGTAGGCGATCGCGTCGAGGCCCGCGCCACCGTACTCGGGCGGCACCTCGATGCCCATCAGCCCGTTCTCGCCCAGCACCTTGATCGTCTCGGACGGGAACTCGCCACTGCGATCGAACTCAGCGGCGATCGGCGCGATGCGCTCGGCGGCGATCCGGCGCGCGATGTCCTGGATCATCAACTGCTCTTCGGTGAATCGGAAATCCATCGTCAACCTCTGCTGTGGGTCGGGGCGGAAGATACCGTCCGAATATAGCGGCGAGCGCCTCGATCCGCGAAGCGGGTCGACGGCGCCGATCAATCGCCACCGGCACCGACCGCAGCCAGCGCCGCTTCGATAGGGATCAGATAGCTCACGCCCATCGACGCGCCCTGCCGCGAAAACAGGCCCGACACGCTCAGCGCAACCAGATCGCCGGACGCATCGAACACCGGGCCGCCCGAATTGCCGCGATTGATCGCCGCATCGGTCTGGTAGAGCTTGCGCCCGTCGACCTCTCGTATGGCCGACAGAATGCCCTGGGTCACGGTGTGGCTGAGTGAAATGTCCAGCGGGGTGCCGATCACGAACAGCGTGTCGCCGGGTCGCGGCGTGCGACGGCCGATAGGGGCGGCGATCAACTCGGCGCCATCGAAACGCAGCAAGGCGACATCGGTGCGGGGATTGCGATTGATCACCTGTGCGGCGATCGACCGCCCGTCGACCAGCAGGGTGACGTGGCGTTCGATGCCGACCACGTGCGCATTGGTCAACGCGTAGCCCTTGGCGTCGACCACCACCCCGCTGCCGTGTCCACCCTCCGTACGCACCGTCACGGTCGCGGCCAGCAGGCTGTCCGAGCGATCCTGGAACTTTCCTTCGCCGCTGCCCCAGGTCAGGCCCACCGCCACCGGCGTCGGTGCTGCGCCATCGTCGGTGGTCGCGATCCCGCCGCGCACGCCGAAAGCATCCGGGGCACCCCGCATGGCGTCGGCGAAGCGCTGCTGCGCGAGCACGTTGCCGGCCGCCTGCCCGACTGCACGACGCACCACCTCGCTCGCCTTGCCGCCGATCCGCCAGCCGTCTTCCGCACCTTCGGAAACTTCGCGGAAAATCTCCTCGTCGTTGTCGCTGAGCACCCAACGGACCTTCACGTAGGCACGCGCGGCGCGCTCGTTGCCGGCCTGGAATTGGCGATCCAGATGCACGCAGAAGTCGAGCTTGAGGTCGATCAGTTCGGCTTCGAGCGACAGCCGACCCGGCGTGCCGGTGCCCGGCGTCGACAGCGGCCAGCCGGCATCGCGGAAGCGTTCGGCCACGATCAGCGCGACGTCGGCCTCGCTCGCATCGAGCGTGCCGGCATTCCACTGCACGGCCGCCGCGACGTCGCAGTCGCGGCCGGCGAATACCCGCCCCGAGGTCACCCCGCGGCTGTTGGCCGCGTCCAGGCGTACTTCGAAGCGATCCAGCGAGACCGACTGTGCATCGCCGGGATTCGACAGCGGCATCCGGGTCGGAATCTTGAAACTGCCGAAGGCATCCTTGATCCGCACCTCTTCGACCACCGCCGGCGGCTGGTTGCCCTGCTTCGGCGGCGGCTTGTCGGAAAAGTGCACGCGCCCGTTGGCATCGGTCCATTTGTAGACCTCCGCGTGCAGGCCCGGCGCGCACCAGCCCAGCAGCATCGACGACAGCACCAGCCACCGCGTCGCGATCGACCTTGCCATACCTGCCCCCAGGGCCCGTCCCACCGTGATGCAGTGTAGTCCGCGCGGGCGTGGGAGCAAATCCGGCGTCCGCCCGGCCGGTGCCGATTGACGCTGGCTGCCCGCGCCGACTATCGTGTTGTATCTTTGGATCGCGATATCGAGATAACCGTGGATCTTGCGGGCTGTTCGGCATTCCTTCGCGCGCTCTCCGACCCGACCCGGGTACGCCTGCTGGCACTGCTCGAACGCGAGGAGCTCACCGTCGCGGAGCTCGCGGCCGCCACCCGGCTCGCGCAACCCCGCGTGTCGACCCATCTGGCGAAGCTGCGCGAACTGGACCTGGTGCGCGACCGCCGCGCCGGGGTGTCCGCGTATTACCGCTACAACGGCGATGCGGACGCCGAAACCCGCAGCCTGTGGCAGGCCCTGCGCGAAGCCGCCGACGATGCGCTGCTGCGCGACGATGCAAAACGGGTCGCCTCGGTGCTGGCCAAACGTGCGCAGCGGCAGAACTGGGCCGATACCGTGGCCGGTGACATGGAACGGCACTATTCACCGGGCCGCACCTGGGAAACGCTGGCGCGCGGATTCGTACGCCTGCTCGACCTCGGCGACGTGCTCGACCTCGCCTCCGGCGATGGCGTCAATGCGGAACTGCTCTCGCCGTATGCGAAGTCGATCACCTGCATCGACACCAGCCCGCGGGTGGTGGAGGCCGCGACCACGCGCCTCGCGGAACGCAGCAACGTGGTCGTGCGCAGCGGCGACATGCACCAGCTGGAACTGCCCGACCACCGCTTCGACCTGGTGTTGATGATGCAGGCCCTGCCCTACAGCGAGCGGCCCGCCCAGGCCATGGCCGAGGCCGCGCGCGTACTGCGCCGCGGCGGCCGGCTGCTGGTCTGCACGCTCGCGCGCCACCAGCATCGCGGCGTGGTCGCGGAATTCGATCACCGCAACCTCGGCTTCACCACCAGCGAGTTGCGCCAACTGGTCGCGCGCGCCGGCCTCGAAGTCGATTCGTGCGAACTGGCGACCCGCGAGAGCCGCCCACCGCATTTCGAGGTGCTCGCGCTGCTCGCGCACAAACCCTGACCCAGGGTGCACACCGGGGCTTCTGCGCTGTTGCGCGAGACGACCCGCCACCAATGAACCTTCGACCACTGCTGCCCATGCCCGCACTTCCC
>JANOEA010000082.1:0-7822 GCA_031412975.1 Pseudomonadota bacterium
CCCCACCCCCCGCTCTCGCGATCCCACGTTGTCGGGGGGGCGCGGGACGGGGCCCCTTGGGGGAGCTGTGAACAGCCGCCGCGGGGAGGTGCCGCGGGGCGCCGGTTGCAAGCCCCCCAGCTATTTGCACCGCGCGGCAGGCGCGGCAAACCCGCGCCCGCGGCGAACCCCGGCCTAATAGCGCCGGAAGATCCCCCGCAACTCCGCATCATCCCGGGTCCGGGTCAACGCCAGCATCAGCAGGATGCGGGCCTTCTGCGGCGTCAGGTGCGGCGCCATGATCGGCGGGATCCAGCGGCCTTCCCAGGCCGCGCGGTCGATGCCCGGGCACGGCTCGATCTCGTGCTCAGGCACGCGGTCCGCGGGGGGCCAGTTGCGGGCCACGTTGTCGCCGCCCGGGAACGCGGAGACCACCACCGTGCCGGCGCGCGCGAGGCGCAGGTAGGCGAGGGTTTCCTCGCAGGTGAAGCCGGTGTTGGCCACCACGACGCCGGCGAGTTTCTGCGCGTGGCGCGGCCCGCGGCCGCCAGGATAAGAGAACAGCAGGTCGACATCGGGCAGTGATTCCACGCCGCGCAGGTCGAACTCGCTGCGGCGACCGTGCGGGCGGGCCGGCTGGAAGAAGAACTCGGCACCGTCGTGGCCCATCACGCCGAGCATGCCCATGTCGCCGGTGGTGAACCCGCCGACGCGCTGGTAGACCTTGCGCACCTCGCGCGCCGACAGGATGCGGCCGTCCATCACCACCATCACGCCCTTGCCGACCGCGTCGGGCGATGCCGCCGTGCGCACCGCGTCGAGCAGGTTCTGCGGCCCGTCCGCGCTGATGCCGGTGGCGGGCCGCTGCGCGCCGACCAGCACCACCGGCTTGTCCGAGCGCGCGGTCAGGTAGAGGAAAAACGCGGTCTCCTCCAGGCGGTCGGTGCCGTGGGTCACCACCACGCCGGCGAGTTCGTCGCGTTCCAGCAGCGCCTGTTCGATCCGTCGCGACAGGTCGATCCACTGCGCCGGCGTGATCTGCGCGCTGGGCACGTTGGAGAACTGCTGCGTTTCGATCCGTGCATGGCGCGCGATCCCTGGCACCGAGGCGATGATCTGGTCGGCGGTCAGGCTGCCGGCCCGATACAGCCCCGGATCGTCCGGGTCCTGTTGCACCCCGGCGATGGTGCCGCCGGTACCGATCACCAGCACGCGAGGTAGATCCGCGCGGTCGGTGTCGACGGCGGGCTCGCTTGCCGCGACCACCGCGCCACCCAGCATACCCACGGCCAGCACGGCACGACGGAGTTCAAGGATGCGCATGGTTGGTGCCTGCAGCCTGCCGAGGGATGCGCAAGCGTAGCGGTTCGGCCAGCGATCCTGATGCGCGTGCTGCGTGCCGCCGCAGTCTGTCAACCCAGCTCGACCGGATCCACGTCCAGCGACCAGCGCACGCGGCGCGCTTCGCGCAAGGCGTAGAGCGAGTCGATCCTGGCGGCCAGCGCGGCTTGCAGAGGCGCGCGGCGCGCGCTCTCGAGCAGCAGCTGGGCGCGCAGCATTCCCGCGCGGCGCGGCATCGGCGCGGGCAGCGGTCCGCGCAGCGCGACCCCGGGGGCGTCGGCGAACACCACGCCCGCCGCGCTGAGGAACGCATCGACCGCGTCCTGGGTGGCGGCTTCGGCACGCAGCAGGGCCAGCGATGCGAAGGGTGGGAAGCCCAGCGCCTGGCGTTCGTCGAGTTCCTGCGCGGCGAACGCGGCGTAGCCGCCTGCCAGCAGGCCCTGCAGCAGCGGATGCTCCGGATGATGGGTCTGCAACAGCACCAGGCCAGGTTTGCTGCCGCGACCGGCGCGGCCTGCCACCTGCACCACCAGCTGCGCGAGCCGTTCGGGTCCGCGGAAGTCGGGGCTGAACAAACCACCGTCGACATCCACCAGCACCGCCAGCGTGAGGTTGGCCAGGTCGTGGCCCTTGGCCAGCATCTGGGTGCCGACCAGGATCGCCGCCTTGCCGTCGTCGAGTTCGGCCAGCATCGCTTCGAACGAGCCGCGGCGGCGCGTGCTGTCGCGATCCACGCGCAGCACCGGCACCTGCGGGAAGCGCGTGGCGAGCGCGGACTCGATTCGTTCGGTGCCCGCGCCCAATGCCTGCAGGCCGGGATCGTTGCAGGCCGGACAGCGCGCGGGTTTGCGCTGCGCATGACCGCAGTGATGGCAGCGCAACTGCGCGCTGGCCCCGTGCAGCGTCATCGGCCGATCGCAGCGGGGGCACTCAGCGTGCCAGCCGCATTCATGGCACAGCAGCACCGGCGCCCAGCCGCGCCGGTTGCGGAACACCAACGCCTGCTCGCCGCGCGCGACGGTCTCGGCGATCGCGGCCAGCGTGCGCGGCGCGAGTCCATCGTCCAGGCGCGCGCGCCGCACATCGACCACCTCGACGGCCGGCGCACGCGCGCCACCGGCGCGTTTTCCCAGGCGCAGCGTGCGATAGCGCCCCGCGGCGACGTTGGCATACGTCTCCAGCGAAGGGGTAGCCGACCCCAGCACCACCGGCACCCCGAGCGCGCGCGCGCGCACCACGGCCAGGTCGCGCGCGTGGTAGCGGAATCCCTCGAGCTGCTTGTAGGAAAGATCGTGTTCCTCGTCGACCACGATCAATCCGGGTCGCGCAAGCGGCGTGAACACCGCCGAGCGGGTGCCGATCACCACCGTCGCGTCGCCGCGCGCGGCGGCCAGCCACGCCGCCGCACGTTCGCCATCGCCGAGGCCCGAGTGCAACGCGGCCACCGGCACGCCGAGGCGTTCGCGATAGCGCTGCAGCGCCTGCGGCGTGAGCCCGATCTCGGGCACCAGCACCAGGCACTGCCGGCCGCGCGCGAGCGCCTGTGCGATCGCACCCAGATAGACCTCGGTCTTGCCGCTGCCGGTGACGCCATCGAGCAGCCAGGCGGCGAATCCTTCGCTGGCGCCGATCGCCTGCACCGCATCGCGCTGTTGCGCCGACAGTTGCGGCCCGGCTGCCGGCGCGCTGGCGCGCATTCCGGTGGCATCCACCTCGGCGATCAGCGACTTGTCGAGCATGCCGCGCAGCACGCGGCGCGCGCCAGGCACCGCAGACTCCAGCGCGTGCTCATCGCAGGGACCTCGGGCAAGCGTATCGAGCACGCGGCGCGCGAGGCTGCCCGCGCGTGGCAGCTTCCCGCCCAGCGCGCTTGCGCCCTCGGCAGTGATCGTGAATCCGCGTTCGATCGGCAGGCGCTGCAGCTGGCTGCGGCGCAGCGCGGCCGGCAACGCGGTGGCCAGCACTTCACCGAGGGGATGCGCGTAATACGCTGCCGCCCAGGAGAGGGTGTTCCACAGCTCCGCGCTGAACGGACTCGCGTTGTCGAGCCAGCGCTCGGCCGCCCGCAGTTGTCGCGGATCGTCGATCGCCGCGGCCATGCCGACCACCACGCCGACCAGTGCGCGGCGCCCGAACGGGACCACCACGCGACAGCCGCATGGATCGTCGGGAACCGCGCCAGCGGGCGCGAGGTAGTCGAAGATGCGCGGCACCGGCACCGGCACCGCGACCTGCAGGACAACGGGCATTCGGGCTCCAGCAAGGCCGGGTCGGGCAGCATACGGGGCTGCCTTGCCGACTCAAGCGCGGCTTGCGCGGCTTTCCTGCGCCTTCGGCGAGAAATCCGGGCCAAACCCATCAATTGAAAAGGAATTGCCGCTTATCCACAGCATCTGTGGATAAGTCTGTGGATCACGCGCTCCCAAGGGCCCGACGGGGCCCAATTAATGGGCTCGCGCAGCATTCTGGTCATATTTTGACCATCGACGAAAAGTCTCGTATATTCAGATACTTGCAATGCGCTCATAGCAACTCGGCAGCGCTGGGCGTGGTTGCTGTCACCAAGCCGTAACGGCCCACGGCGGGCTGTGTACCAAGCAAATTTCGTGGCCGAATCGCTTGACATCGGTCAACCCCCGCAGCGGCACTGCGTTACAGCCCTGCAACGGGTCCCCGCAAGCCCGCTATCGTACCCACTCATGCCCCTCGCCACCGCTGTCTGGAACGTCTCCGACCGCATGCCCTCCGCACCCCCGCAGGCGGTCGCATCCGAACGCGCGCTCGACCGCTTCCTGCGCGGCATCGAGCGCCGCGCGTTGCGCATCGCCGAGTTGTCGACCCGCCATCGGGAGGACGCGCTCGAACTGGTGCAGGACGCCATGCTGGCGTTCGCGCGCAGCTATGCGGACAAGCCCGAGGACGAATGGACGCCGCTGTTCCACCGCGTGCTCGACAGCCGGATCCTCGATTTCCATCGACGCAGCACGGTGCGGCGGCGCTGGCGCGTGTGGTTCGGCCGCAGCGGCGACGAGGGCGAGGAGGACCCGCTGGAGCAAGTTGCCGACCCGCACGATCCCGGACCCATGCTGCGGATGGCCGACGGCCAGACGCGGGCCGCGCTCGACGCCGCGCTGCGCGCCTTGCCGCTGCGCCAGCGGCAGACCTTCCTGCTGCGCCTGTGGGAAGGTCTCGATGTCGCCCAGACTGCCGCTGCGATGGGCTGCAGCGAGGGCAGCGTGAAAACCCATCTGTCGCGCGCGCTGGCCGCTTTGCGACCGCGCCTGGAGGACCTGCGATGACCACCCACGAGCACACACCCGCGGCCGGCGAACCCGCCGCGTCCGACGCACGCTGGACCGATGCGGCGCGCCGCATGCTCGATGAAGCCGCCGACGACCTGGATGCAGCGACCCTGTCGCAGCTGAATCGCGCGCGCCAGGCCGCGCTCGCGGCGAGTCGCACGCGGCGGGCACCCGCGTGGGCGTGGCCGGCACTGTTCGCTGCCGCGGCCAGTTGTGCGCTGGCCGTGCTGGTCTGGCCGGTCGCGCAGGCGCCGCTGGAAACCACGCCACCGGGCATGATCGTCGCCGGCGACCTCGAACTGTTGGCCGCCGATGCCGAGCTTGCCCTTTACGAAGACCTGGAGTTCTACGCGTGGCTGGATACGCAGCAATCTGCGGATGGCTGATCGGCGCGACGCTGGCGGCGAATGCGCCAGCGCCTGTCGAGTCGCCCGCGGCACCGAGTGCCGAACTGCTGCTGTTCCTCGCCGAGTTCGGCGATGCCGAAGGACGCTATGTCGATCCCACCACGGTGGATGAGGCCGATCGCGAAACCGCGCCGGTCGACGCAACCGAATACGACGATGACGATGAGCACACCGATGATCCGCCGCCTGATCGCCCTCGCTAGCCTGCTGCTGCTGTCCGCGGCGGTAGCGGCGGCCGGGCCGTCGTGGTCGGAGTTGTCTGCCGAGGAACGCGGCGTGCTGCTGCCGTTCGCCGCGCAATGGGACACGCTGCCCGAGTCGACCCGCGAGGACCTGCGCCGCGGCGCGCAGCGCTGGGCCGCGATGGACGCCGACGAGCGACGCGCGGCCGCCGGGCGCTTCGGCGACTGGCAGAAGTTCACCCCCGAGCAGCGTGCACAGATCCGCGCACGCTACCAGGCGTGGCGCGATCTGGATCCGGCCCAGCAGCAGCGCCTGCAGCGCAGCTTCGAGCGCTTCCGCCACCTGCCACCTAGCGAGCGCCAACGCCTGCGCCAGCGCTGGCAGTCGATGGACCCGAAGGAACGCCGCGCGTTCCTCGACGGCATGCACGCGACCCAATTGGCCGGCGAAGGCCAGCGGCTGATGCGCGGGGTGCCGCCGGCCGAGCGCGAGGCGACCTGGAAGATGCTCGAAGCGATGTCGAAGGAAGAGCGCCAGGCCCTGTGGCGCCGGATGCAGGCCACGCCGATCGGTGAGCGCGAGGCGCTGCGCGCGAAATTGATCGCGATGAATACCGAGCAGCGACGCGATTTCCTGCGCGAGGGGAATTAGGGCTGCGGATGGCGGATAGCAAACAGGAAGCGGCGGTGGCGTAGGGCGGGCCTTGGCCCGCCGCCCCGTGGCGAATAGCGAATGGCGAATGGCGAATAGGAAGCGGGGATGGCGTAGGGCGGGCCTTGGCCCGCCGCAACGTGGCCAATAGCGAATGGCCAATGGCCTTGGGGACGCCGCTTCAATTCGGCGCAGCATGCTCCAGCCGCCACCGATATGCCTTCGACGCGTGGCCTTCCGGTGCGGCGGCATCTGCCGCGATCTGGTCGAGGTCGCGGTCGGCCGGGCCGGCGGTCGGCGCAGCGCTCGCATCGCCTGCGGCCACCGCGGCCAGCGCGGCGACATGCGCATCGAGCAGCGGCAGTGGCGCGGTTGCCAGCACCAGCAGGATCTCCTCGCTCGCGGCGCGGCTCTCCACCGTGTAGCTCTGGTGCGCGCCCTGCGCGGTACCCGGCAGCTCGTGTTCGCCGCCCGGCAGCGGGTTCTTGAGGTCCAGCACCGTGAGCGGGAACATCACGGTCGGTGCGCCGCCGAGTTCCTGGTTGAACGCATAGGCGTGCAATTCGCGGTCGCTGCTGATGCCGATCCGCAAGCGATCACCGACCTGCGTGGCGGCAGGCGATTCGAGCCGTTGCGCTTCGATGCCTTCCGCAACCCGCGCGAGCTGCACGTCGATCGCGGCGAACACTGCGTCCGCGTCGGTTGCACCTTCGGCGGAGAGTGGTGCTGCGTCGACTGGCGTCGCTGGCGCTGCCGCGGCGGCTGCGGGCGCGGCACCGCCGCCGAGCATCGTGCTGGCTGCGTCCTGTGCACTGGAAGCGGCGCTGCCGGGCTGGCGCGATGCGCCCGGTGGCGGTCCGAACTCGCCACCGAAGATCACCAGGGCCGCGGCGCCGAGGGCTACCGCGAGCGCGAGCAGCGCGGTGGCGCGCCGCGAACGTCGTACATTCATCGACCGAACTCCGATACCAACTCGCACACCCGGCGGGTGGCGCTGAAGCGCGCGCCGAAGCGGTCGAGGCCCTCTGCGCGCAGGCGGGGTGCGTGCTCGCGCAAGTAGTTCTCCAGCGCGTCGCGGGTGTCCAGATGGTAGCGCACGCTGTAGGTCACCCGATCCTGCTCGCCGTCTTCGACCAACAGCTCGGCGCGGGTGAAGCCCGGGATCGCGAGGATCTGCCGGACATGCGGCGACAGCCACGCCAGGTAGTCGGCCGCGATCTGCGGCTCGACGCTGGCGCGCACCTCGTAGACGATCATCGACCTTGCCTCACAGGTTGAACATTCCCAGCAGGATGGCCAGCGTCAGGCCGAAGGCGAGCAGCACCATGTAGGCGATGCCGATCACACCGAACTTGAACACGGTCGCGAACCAGTTCTGCCGATAGATGCGCTTCTGCGCGATCAGCAGATACAGCGGAATCCAAAAACCCATCGCCACGATCATCCAGTCCAGCGCGTCGTACAGCCACGGGCGTGCGGTGGAAACATACTCCTGCAGCATCAGGCTGATGCTGATCAGCAGCAGCGACAGGAAGATGAATGCATGGCTGTGCAGCGCGGTCAGCAGATGCTCCATGTACAGCCGCCGCTTGAACAGGTACATGAACTTCAGCAACAGCGCGAACAGCGGCATCAGCACGAAAGTGGCCGGCGGAATCGCGGCGAAGAACGCCTCGATCAGCGGCTTGGGATCGCGGCGCGCGTTGCGGATCGCGGCGGTCACGCGCGCCGCGCGCGTATTCAGGATCGCGTTACCCGCATCCGGCAACCAGCTGATCGCGATCGGGTTCTTGTGCGGATCCCATGGGCCGTCGCCGAAGTTGAATCCGCCATCGAGTTCGTCGAGCGGGTCGGGGGGGTCGGGGCGGCCTGGCGCGCGCCCGGCAGCCGCCCCCGCCACCCCCCGCGAGCGGTTTTGAGCCATGGGGTGGAAATTTTGGGGGCGCTTGTCCGATAGGA
>JANOEA010000083.1:0-2941 GCA_031412975.1 Pseudomonadota bacterium
TCAACATGACCGCACTGTCGGCGGTCGAGGCGCAGATCCGCGCGCAGTTGGGCGACAAGATCGCTACGGGGTGAGGCAGGAATGGTCGCGCCGCAAGTGCAGGGCGCCGAACGCGCGACCGTTATCAAACCCCGTTCGTCCTGAGCGAAGGGCCGCAGGCCCGCAGTCGAAGGATCGCGCAACGTTGACGGTAGTCCTTCGACTCCGGCGCTGCGCGCCTGCGCTCAGGATGAACGGTGGTGGGGGAGACTTGGTAACCAGATAGCGCTCGCGCGTCGAGTCGCCGCGCTTCGACTGACGAACGCAGGGTTGCTACCAAGCCCCGTCCACGTTGAGCGAAGGGCCGCAGGCCCGCAGTCGAGGGATTCACCAAACCCCGTTCACCCTGAGCGAAGGGCCGAAGGCCCACAGTCGAAGGGCGCCGCCGTCCTGCGACTCCGGCGCTGCGCGCCTGCGCTCAGGATGAACGGTGCTGGGGGGCGAGTCCGTTACTCAAACCCGCTACTCGAACCCGTCCATCAACAACACATCCGCGGCCATCACGGTTGCGGTGATCACCCGCGATCCACTCAGCGCGCCACCGCCGATGTTTCCCTGGTCGTTGATCGACAGCGTCAGCGGCACGATGCCGGAGACCGCAGCCGACGCGGTGTACTGCACCGGCACGCTCGCCACCAGACTGTTGATCGCCGACAGCGTGCCGCTGAGCGTGAGCGACGCCGTGCCGCTACCGGTCACGCTGACACCGCCCGCGCTGCTGGCGCTGAACGTCCCGCTGCCAGCGGTGTAAATCGCGGCCACGTTGATGCCGCCTCCCGGCGCATCCGGATCGGCGTAGATCACGCCAGGCAGTCCCACGCTCTGACCTGCGGTCACCGCGACCGAAGCTGGCGCGGCGATCGTTGGCGAATCGTTGACCGCAGCGATCTGCAGCGTGATCGCGCGCTGGGCTTCCTGCGCGCCACCACCGCCGGTATTGCCCAGATCGTTGATGGTCATCGTCAGCGTCACGTTGCCGTTGGTGTTCGCCGCACCGGTAAAGGTCACGCCGCCGGTGGCGATGAAATCATTGAGGTTGCCCGGCGTGCCGGTGATCGTGCGTGCGGTGGCGGACCCGCCAACCGTGATCAGCGGATTGCCGGTCGCGGTGATGCTGCCAGCGGGCACGGCAAAGGTGAGTCGCAACGTGCCTGCACCGACGTCGACATCGGCCACGTTGATGCCCGCGATCGCGCCCGCCTGGTCTTCGCTGAGCGCGATCGAGGCCGGTGCGGTGGCCGTCGGTGGGTCGTTGACCGCGGCGATGTTCATCGGCACCGAGCGGTTGGCGCTCTGCGGCGCGCCACCGGTGTTGCCGTTGTCGTTGATCGTGATCGACAGATTGACCGAGCCGCTGGCGTTGGCCACCGGCACATAGCTCAGCCGGCCCGCCGACAGCAGCCCGTTGATTGATGACAGCGATCCCGCGAGCGTGCGCGCCGTGCCGGTGCCGCCGATCGTCACGCCGCTCGATGCAGTCGCATTGAGCGTGCCGCCGGGTACGCTGAAAGTGGCGGTCAAACTGCCGCTGCCGGCATCGGTATCCGCGAAGCTGGTGCCGGTGATCACCAACGACTGGTCTTCGGTGCCGCTGTAGCTGGCCGGTGCGGTGATGGTAGGTGCGACGTTGGTGCTGCCGCCGACGGGGCCGATGCAACTCGATGGCTGGCTGGCCAGACGGCCATTCAACTGGGTCACATGAGTGGGATGGAAATCGCCTGCGGGGCCGCCACAACCCCTGAGGTGGCAGTAACTCATGATGGTACCGATCGGCGCGACCGGCGATTCGGACGCAGTCGGGCAACTGGTCGTACCGCTGTAGCAACCGCCCTCGGCGTTGAAGCAGCGATCGATCGTGCCGGTGGTCGCGTCTGCGCCGGTCAATGCGCTGGTGCAATGGGTATGGTTGGCTCCCAGGTTGTGGCCGATCTCATGCGCGACGAACACCGCATCCGCCGAAGCGCCGGGACCCGGCTGCGAGTTGACCCGATTCACGCTGTAATGCCCCGCGGTATTGGGGCCGAACACGAACCCCGTCTGTGCGCAGTAGTTGCCGCTGGTCAACACCCACGCGATGCCGGAAAAACCGCCGGAGGGGCCGCTGCTCAAGCGCCCCGACAGCAGCATCGAGAATGCGCGAGAAACTCCGGTCTGGTTGACACGCCAATACTCGCCGAACTCGTTGAGCTGGGTGTCGATCGGCGAACCGGAGGGGAACGGATCGGGAGTGGTTGATGGTCGGATGATCACCGTTCCCTGCACCAGCCGCAGCTGCAATCCGAACTGTCCCGGATCATCCTCGTAGATGGCATTCATCGCGGCGAACAGCGCGGCGATGTAGTTTGTCGCGCTCGTGGTGTTGTTGCCGAACTTGATGCTCAGTAGCTCATTGTCGGTGTCGACCGCGACCGTCGCCTGGCGGGTTGCCGCCTTAGGAGCGATACCGATCGTGAGCGCCTTGTCGGAAGCGCTGTCCGGAATCACCGCGAACGCAGGCACCACCGGTGCCGACGCGCAGGCCAGCGGCGACCCACCGGCGTCGTCTGCGGACGGTCGTGGACGTGCCTCGATTCGCAACCCAGTGCCAACCGTCCTGCCTTGCAGGTCGAAGGTTCCGTGCGCTGCGATCAGCGTTCCGTCGACCGTGCTGCCGTCGGTCGCGATCGACAGCGCCAGTTTCTCGATTGCATTCGCCGCGCTGACAAAATGCATCCGCGCATCGCGCGGCAGCTCGCGATAGCCGCCCGGGATGGCTTCGAGGATCTTCGCGTCCGGGGCGTACACTTCGATCCGCTTCAGGCGGACTTGCGTCTCGACGCCGCGCTCGACGCCCTGGGCGTCGAGGATTTCCACCCAGCGCACGGTGACGGCAGCGCTGCGCTCGCGTTCGAGGTCGAGCAGG
>JANOEA010000084.1:0-10666 GCA_031412975.1 Pseudomonadota bacterium
CTTGTTGATCAGCGGCGCGATCAGGAACAGCAGCACACCCGGGATCACCAGCGCCCAGAAGCCGAAGGTGTAGCCCGCCAGCGCGGACTCCACGCTCATGCCTTCGGTGCCGCTGACGTGGCTGGCGAAGATGCCCGACAGGTTGTTGCCGATGCCGGTGGACAGGAACCAGCCGCCCATGCCGAAGCCGACCAGTCGCATCGGCGCGAGCTTGGTCACCATCGACAGGCCGATCGGCGACAGGCACAGCTCGCCCACCGACTGGATCACGTAGACCATGAACAGGGTCCAGAACGGAATCTTGCCGAAATCGTCGACCAGGCTCGACAGCGCGAACATCAGCAGCGCGAAGGCGACGCCGTTGAACAAGAGTCCCAGGCCGAACTTGCGCGGGATCGACGGATTGGCGCTGCCCATCTTGACCCACAGCCACGCCAGCAACGGTGCGAGCGTGATGATCGCCACGGAGTTTACCGACTGGAACCAGCCGACCGGGAAGATCCAGCCGCCGAGGTCGCGATCGACGATGTTCTGCGCGAGGAAGTTGAACGACGAGCCGGCCTGCTCGAAGAACATCCAGAACAGCACGTTGAACGCGAAGATGATCAGCATCGCGATCACCATGTCGCGCTGCTTGCTGCCCTCGCGGATGCCCTCGACCAACAGCAGCACGCCGAGGCCGATGAACATCGCGGTGAGGATCCACTGCAGGGTGTTGGCGCCCAGCGCCAGCAGGAAATACACCAGCGGCACCGCCAGCGCGGCGCCGATCACCGTGTACACGACGCGGCCCATGCCCTCGCCACCCGGAAGTGGCGCGCCGACGCCCTTGAGCTGGCTGCGACCGAACCAGAACCACACCAGGCTGATCAGCATGCCGATGCCCGAGGCGATGAAGACCACCTTGTAGCTGGGCGTCTCCGAGGTGCCGAACACCTGCTCGGCGAGCACGCCGGTGAGGATCGGGGCGATCATCGCGCCGAGGTTGATGCCCATGTAGAACAGGGTGAAGCCGGAGTCACGACGCCCGTCGGCGGCGCTGTACAGCTTGCCGACCATGGTCGAGATGTTCGGCTTGAACAAACCGTTGCCGACGATGATCGTCGCGAGGCCGAACTTGAACAGCTGTTCGCTCGGCATCGCGATCATGAACAGGCCCACGGCCATGATCACCGCGCCGACCAGGATCGAACGCTGGTATCCGAGCACGCGATCGGCGACGTAACCGCCGAAGATCGCGCCGGCGTACACCAGCGCGAGGTAGGAGCCGTACACCAGGCCTGCCGGCTGCTGGCCGGACGGATCGCCGGCGTGGAACTGCGCGACGATGTACAGCACCAGCGCCCAGCGGATGCCGTAGAACGCGAAGCGCTCCCAGAACTCTGCCATGAACAGCATCCACAGCGGACGCGGATGACCCATCACGTCGTCGTAGCTGGGCGGCGTGCCCTGGCTGGTACCAACTGCTGCACTCATTGGCGTATCGCTCCCCTGCTGGTCGTGGATCGTGATTGGTGGATACCTGTTGCCCCCCGGGGCATCCCGACCGTGTAGCCGGAATGCCCGCCCTGCGTCAAACGCTGGCCGCCTCCAGTGGCGATTGCGCTCAGTCCGGCGGCCCGTCGCGCAGGTAGAAATCGTCGTCGAAAGTCGCCACCCAGGCCGGCCGCCAGGTCGCCAGGATCGCGAGCGCCCCGCCGGTGAAGAAGCCCTCGCCGAACATCATCGCGGGCAAGCTCAGCAGGTAGAACGCAGCAAGGCTGTCGGTGCTGCCGACGCCGAGCCCCAGCAGCACGGCAGCCCTGAATAACTGCAGCGCGCCCGCGCTGGCCATCCCGCCGCCGAAGGCTGCGCCGAGGAAATACGAGAACGGATTGTGCGGCAGCCACTTGCGGGTGGCCGCGAGCAGCCACCAGGTGACGACCACCGGCAGCAGGCCGGTGCTCAGGAACGCCCACGGCAAGCCGATCCACGCACCGCCGCTGAGCGCGGCATCGGCGAGTGTGGCCACCGCTGCGGCCAGAATCGCGTAGCGCCAGCCGAACATCAGGGTCGCGATCGCCGCACCGCTGAAGTGCAGCTCCTCGCCGGGCGCGAGCGACATGCCGCTGATCCGGAATCCGATCATGGCCAGCACCACCACGCCGAACACCGCGGCCGATTCGCGCTCGGCGAGTTTCGACCATGGCAACCCGCGCAGCGCGACATACAGCGCCGCGGCCGCGACCAGCCACGCGATGAAATCGGCCGGACCGAGCAGCATCAGGCGCCGCGCTGCCCCAATACCGTACGCACGTCGAACAGCTCGGGGAAGAAGGTCAGTTCCAGCGCCTTGCGCAGGAAGCCCACGCCGGACGAACCACCGGTGCCGCGCTTGAAGCCGATGATGCGCTCGACGGTCTTGACGTGGCGGAAGCGCCATAGCTGGAAGCTCTCTTCCATGTCGACCAGCAGCTCGGCCATCTGGTAGGCATCCCAGTACTCGTCGGTATTCTCGTAGATGCGCTGCAGTACCGGCACCAGCGCGGGCTCGCGCTGGTACGGCAGCGACCAGTCGCGCTCGATGCAGTGCGCGGGCACCGCGTGGCCGCGCCGCGCGAGGTAGCGCAGGAACTCGTCGTACAGGCTCGGCGCGCGCAGCACCGCTTCCAGCCGCTGTTGCTGCGCCGGATCGTGGCGGAACACCTTGACCATGTCGGCGTTCTTGTTGCCGAGCAGGAATTCGATCGTGCGGTACTGCAGCGACTGGAATCCCGATGCGGGGCCGAGCACGTAGCGGAACTGCATGTACTCGGAGGGCGTCAGCGTCTCCAGCACCGCCCATTGTTCGAACAGCTGGCGCTGGATCTGCTTGACGCGGGCGAGGATCTTGCCGCATGGATCGATGTCGTCGGCGGCCAGATGACGGATCGCGGCGCTGAGCTCGTGGATGACCAGCTTCATCCACAGCTCCGAGGTCTGGTGCTGGATGATGAACAGCATCTCGTCGTGGTGCACCGGCTGCGACAGCGGGTGCTGCGCTTCCAGCAGGCGCCCCAGGTCGAGATAACGCTCGTAGGTCAGCCGATCGGTCAGATCGGTGACGACGCCGGACTCGATGTCGCGCTTGTTGGTGTCGGACATGGGGACCGGGCCGCAGTGCGGGGCGCCCATGGTAATGGCAGCTTGGATCGGGTGCTCGTGGTCTCTGGTCCGCGGTCCTTCGACTTCGGCGCTGCGCGCCTGCGCTCAGGATGAACGGGTTTTTTGGAATGCGCAGTCCTTCCACCACCCTTGCTCCATGGGCGCAGGGCCGAAGGCCCGTAGTCGAAGGGCCTGTCCTGAGCGCCGTCGAAGGGCCTTGTCCTGAGCGCAGTCGAAGGGCCTTGTCCTGAGCGCAGTCGAAGGGCCTGTCCTGAGCGCAGTCGAAGGGCCTGTCCTGAGCGCAGTCGAAGGGCCGCCCGCGCGCCGTGCCATAAACCCCCGTTCATCCTGAGCGCAGGCGCGCAGCGCCGGAGTCGAAGGACGGCGCTGCGCGCCTGCGCTCACCGCGGCCGGCGGTCGGGGTAGCTCAGGTCGACGACGATGGCGGTGGCGTGCTGGCGGCAGGCTTGGGAGTCGACGGCGTCTCGGCAGCCTTGCTGCTGCCGGATTTGCTCTCGCCGGCTTTGCCATCCCCCGACTTGCTGTCCGCAGGCTTGGACTCGGACGGCTTGCTGTCGGCCGGCTTGGTCTCGCCGGTTTTCGCTTCGGCGGGCTTGGCATCTCCCGCGTCGCCGGCGAGATTGCGCTTGCTGTCGCCGTCCTTCTTGAAATCGGTCTCGTACCAGCCGCCGCCGGCCAGGCGGAACTGCGGCGCACTGAGGCGCTTGCGCACCTGTGGGGCGCCGCAACTCGGACACACCGCGGGCTCCGGATCGGAAAGGCGCATCAACTCGTCGAAGCGATGGCCGCAGGCGGTGCATTCGAATTCGTAGATCGGCATGGTGACCCCGGCCCTGTCGGGCGCTGATACGGCGATGGGATGCGCACGTGGTGGCACGTGCGGCTTGAATCAAGTGCGGAGCACGCGCGGATCAGCTGGCGATCGATTCCAGCTCGCCACTCAGCGCCAGCCATTCCTCTTCGAGCCTGGTTTGTTCGCTGCCGAGTTGGCCCTGCTGTTGCGACAGCTTGCCCAGTTCGGAGCGCGAGAGTGCCGCTACCTGCGCGCCATCCAGCAGGCGCGCATCGAGCGCGCTGCGTTCGGCGGCGATCGCGGCCAGTCGGGTATCGATCGCCTTGAGCCGCTGGCGCAACGGCTTTTCGCGCTCGCGCTGGTCGGCCGCGCCGCGGCGGCGCTCGCCGCTGTCGACCGGGGCCGTCGCCTTGGGTACCGGCACGGTCGGCGCCTTGCCGGCTCCATCGCCCGCATTGCGGCGCTGGCGCAGCCAGCGCGCGTAATCGTCCAGATCGCCATCGAAGGGTTCGACCCGCCCGTCGGCCACGCGCCAGAAGCTGTCGCACACGAGCCCGAGCAGGCTGCGATCATGGCTGACCAGCACGATCGCACCCTCGAAATCGTTCAGCGCCTCGGCCAGCGCCTCGCGCATTTCCAGATCCAGATGGTTGGTCGGCTCGTCGAGCAGCAGCAGATTCGGCTTGGTCCATGCGATCAGCGCCAGCGCGAGCCGCGCGCGCTCACCGCCGGAGAATCCGTCGACCGTTTCGAACACCCGATCGCCGATGAAGTTCCAGCGGCCGAGGTAGCTGCGCGCGACCTGCTCGCCGGTGCCGGGAGCGATGTCGATCACGTGCTGCAGCGGCGATTGACCGGACTTGAGCTGGTCGACCGTGTGCTGCGCGAAGTAGCCGATCACCATGTCCTTGTGCGCCACACGCGAGCCCGACAGCGGCGGCAGTGCGCCCGATACGGTCTTGACCAGGGTCGACTTGCCCTCGCCGTTGGGACCGAGCAGGCCGATCCGCTCGCCCGCCTGCAGGCCGAACAGCACCTCGTGCAGCACGTGGGTGACCGGCGCATCGTGAGCCACGGTCAGCGCCGCACCATCGTCCTCGTCGTCATCGGGTGCATCGGCGCGATAGCCGGCCTCGACATGGCTGAGCTTGAGCAGCGAATCGGGCAATCGCAGCGGCTTGTCGAAGGTGCAGTGGAACTCGCGCTCCGCGCGCACCGCTTCGGTGCCCTTGAGCTTTTCGAGTTTCTTGACCCGCGACTGCGCCTGCTTGGCCTTGCTGGCCTTGGCCTTGAAGCGGTCGATGAACGACTGCAGGTGGGCGCGCTCGACCTGCTCCTTGTCGAAGGCCAGCTGCTGCTGGCGCAGCATCTCCGAGCGCTGCCGCTCGAACTGCGCATAGTTGCCGGTGTACAGCCGACCGGTGGTGTCGGCCAGGTGCAGGATGTGGGTCGCCACGCCGTCGAGGAAATCGCGATCGTGCGAGATCAGCAGCAGGGTGCCCGGATATTTGCGCAGCCACTCTTCCAGCCACACCACCGCGTCGAGGTCCAGATGGTTGGTCGGCTCGTCGAGCAGCAGTGCATCGGAGGGCGCCATCAGCGCGCGGCCGAGGTTCAGGCGCGCGCGCCAGCCGCCCGAGAAATCGGCGACCGCGTGGTCGTGGGTTTCGGACTTGAAGCCCAGGCCATGCAGCAGCTTCGCGGCACGCGCGCGCGCGTCATAGGCGCCGAGCTCGTCGATCCGGTGATGCGCGGCGATCGCGGCGTCGTGGTCGCCGATCGCCTCGGCATCGTCGGCGGCTTTCAGCGCGACAGCGGCCTCGGCATCGCCGCCGAGCACGAAGTCGATCGCGCTGTCGGGCAGGCCCGGGGTCTCCTGCGCGACCGAGGCCAGCCGCTGGCTGCGCGGACGCTCGACCTCGCCCTGGTCGGGCTCCAGCTCGCCCAGCACGGATGCGAACAGCGAGGATTTGCCGCAGCCATTGCGGCCGATCACGCCCACCCGCCACCCGGCGTGCAGGGTCAGGTCGATATCGCGCAGCAGCTCACGGCCGCCGCGCCGGATGGCGAGGTTGCGAAAGGCGATCATCGGCTCAGGGGTTCAGATTTCAGGACCGCGGGCGCATGCATAGCCAATCATCAATGCAGTCTCACGACCGCCGTCTGCGTCTGTTGCAGTCAAGGAGTGGGTCCACGCGAGGCCGACCGCCTGCTGAACGACAGTCGAGCATTCTACGCTATCGAAGCCGCGCAACCGCGACAGGGCCTGCAGCCGCGTCGGCACCGCGCTGATCGGGATACTCGTCGATGGTCTGCCGCCCCCGATGGCGGCGGCGACGCAACAACCCGAACTCAGCGATCCAAACCAGCCGACACCGCGTCGATCCGCTTGTTCCAGTATGCGCCTGCGCGGCCAGCTGCATCAAGCAAGGGCTTGATCGCCAGCAGCTCCTGCCGCGCGCTGTCGGAACGCTCGATGCCCCATGTCGCGAGCGCCAGACACGCGCGCGTCTGCAGGCGGGCAATGTGTCCCTCGGGAAAGTACTTCTCGATCTCCACGCGCGATCGTTCGCACAGCCGCTGCGCCTCCTGCGGGCGTCCGTCGGCCAGCGCGATCTCGCCCATGATCCGATACAACAGGCTTTCCGAGCGCCGGTCGTAGTCGTTCTGCGCCACGTAGCCGCCCGCCCGGATCGAGTCCACTGTGGCCTGTGCAGCATCGGCGCGACCGGCGCGCACCTGCACCAGCGCCAGTTGCGCCATCGAGTTCATGGTGTTGCCGCTGGCCGGCCCAAACGACGCGCGCTTGGCTTCGACCGCGGCGGTCAGCGGCGCGATCGCTTCATCGAAGCGCTCCAGCCGGCCGAGGTTCACGCCGAGCTCGTGCGCGGCGATGATGGTCTGCGAATGGGCCGGCCCGAAGCGCTCGCGGAAGCGTGCGTACAGATCGGCGAGTATGCGCACCGCCTCGTCGGTGCGATCCAGCCCGACCAGCGCGGTCGCCGACTGGAAGCCCACGGCGAGCGTTTCCGGATGGTCGGCGCCGAGCGACGCGATGCGCAGGCGCCGTGCCTCGTTCGCGGCATCGAGCGCTTCCTGATGGCGGTTGAGGCGGGTCAGCGCGAGGCTCAGCCCGGCTTGCAGGGTGGCGAGCGCATCAGGATCGACGATGCCGGCAGCCAGCGCGCGCGCGCGCGCAGCTTCGTAACCAGCCGCCGCCTTGGCGAAATCGCCGGTGATGTAGTCGGCCCAGGCGAGGTAGCGGTCGACATCGAACGCCAGCTTGTGCATTGGCCCGAGCGGCGCGACGTCGCGCTTGAGCGCATCGAGCTGTGCGCGCAGGGTGTCGTAGCGGGAGGCGTATTCCTCGACGTCGGCGCGGTACAGGCGCTGCTGCAGCACGCGTTCGTCGCCGGCTCCATACACGCCGGTGAAGCGTTCGATGGCGAGGTCCATCGCCTGCGCGGCGGGTGCCGGGCGACCGAGGTTGAGCAGGGTGGCGCCGAGCGCGGCATACAGCTCGCCGGCAACCTCCGGTTGCTGCGCGAGCCGCTGCTCGACCCGCGGGATGGCCTTCTCGATCAGCTCTCCGATCGGTGCGTCCTTGGCATTGACGCCATAGGGGTCGGCGGCGCGGATCAGGTCGTCGCGCAGGAACTGATTGATCGCCTGCGCGGTGGCCGCTTCGCGCTCGGCGCGCTCGGCCGCGGCCTGCGCGAGGTCGCGCTCCTGGGCGAGTCGGAAGCTGAAGCCGCCGATCAGCAGCGCGATGCCCAGCACGGTCGCCGCTGCCCCGGCGGCGACGAGCGGGTGGCGTCGAACCGCGCAGCGAATCGCATAGGCGACACCGCCGCTGCGTGCGGCAACCGGTCGCAGCTGCAGCCAGCGATCGAGGTCCGCGCCGAACTCGGCGACCGATCCATAACGCTGGCTGGCTTCGAACGCGGTCGCGCGTGCGGCGATCGCCTGCAGTTCGGCGCGCCGCGCCGCAGGCATCGCGGTCCATCGCTGCGGCGCGATCCGCAGCGTGTCGGACGGCGTCGCGGTGGCGTCCACGGATTCCACCTGCGTCGTCGCAGTCGACGCGGGCGCCGGATCGTCGAAGTGCAGCAGGCGATCGAGCAGCAGCCCGAGCTGGTACTGGTCCGACGCCGGGCCGACCTCGGCATTGGCCAACTGTTCGGGACTGGCCCAGCCCGGCGAGTAGGCGCGCGCGGCTTCGCGATCGCCGACCAGGGCGGCGATGCCGAAATCGAGCAGCTTGACCCCACCGTCGGCATCGATCAGCACATTGCCGGGCTTGATGTCGCGGTGCAGGAGCAGGCGTTGGTGTGCGAACGCCACCGCATCGATGGCCTGGCGCAGCAGGCCCAGCCGCTGCGCGACGTCGAGCCCGTGCCGGCGAACATGCGCATCGATGCGCGCGCCCTCGACCAGCTCCATCGCAAACCACAAGCGGCCATCGGTGTGCGCACCGCCATCGAGCAGGCGCGCGATATGCGGATGCCGGATCCCGGCCAGGATCTGCCGCTCGCGGCGGAACAAGTCGGTCGCCAGGTCGCTGCGCGCACCCGCCACGCACTTGATCGCGACCTGCTGCTCGAACTGCCCATCGTCGCGCTGCGCGCGATACACCACGCCCATGCCACCGGCGCCGATCTCGTCGACGATCCGAAACGGCCCGAGGCGGGTTCCGGCCGGCAAGCGCGACAGGCGGTCGCTGCGTTCGACCATCGAGCGGAACAGCCGACCCGACAGCAGGGCGCCGGGTTCGAGCAGGTCCAGGGGCGATTTCGCGGGAGGGCTCACGATGACTTGTCTCGAGTGGGACCAGAGTGAGGGGGCATCCGGCGGGCGATGACATCACGCCCATCACCCATTACCCGCAACATGGCGCTAGTCCGCCACCAGTTGCGCCAGCTGCGCCCGTGCATCGGCATACAGCCGCTGCACGCTGCGCAGCGAGGTCTCCATCGCGGCCGCGGTTTCGTCCTCGGTCAGACCGGCGAACACCCGACACTCGACCACCCGCACCAGGCGCTCGTCGATCGCTGCCAGTCGGATCAAGGCCGCGTCCAGCGCAATAAGCTGCTCGGCCTCGGCATCGACTTCGGCGGCGACCTCGCCCAGCGTGGTGTGGCGGGCGCCGCCGCCGCGCTTGGCCGCGATCCGATCGCGCGCATGGTTGAGCATCAGCTGGCGCATCGCGCGCGCGGCCAGCGCCATGAAGTGATCGCGATTGAGCACGCCATCGGCGCCAGCGCGCGACAGGCGCAGGTAGCAGTCGTGCACCAGGCCGGTGGGGTTGAGGGTGGCCGAGCCCTGGCCACCGAGCACGCCGCGCGCGATGCGCTTGAGATCGTCGTAGATCAGCTCGACCACGCGGTCCCACGCGGCCGCATCCCCACCGCGCGCGCGTTCTAGCAGCTTGGTGACCTCGCCCATGGCGCCCCCGGCGCAGACCCCAGGCCCGAGGATACCCAATCGCAACGTGAGCGCGCGGCATGGGTGGCGGGAAGCGATGCAAGTCGGGGTTTCTCCGGATAGCCCCCTGGTGGGCCGCGAGCAGCCGATGCGCCCGATGGAACCGCCTGACACCTCGACCGATGCCTTGCGGATCGCAGGCGCTGCTCCTGCGCAGGCAGGCCGTGCTGGCCGAAATCGCCGACCACCCGGCGCGAACAGTTCATCCACCGATGAGAGGAACGACCATGAAACATCCACTTCTGATCTGCCTGGGGTTGTGTGCCACGGTCGTCGGGACCTCCGCACAGGCGGCCGACCTCAGTGCGGAGTTGAACTTGCTGGTCCTGAAAGGCGGCCAGCAGTTGCCCAAGGAACTGGGGGAGACCTTCGTGTTCGCCTTGGCCTCCGGCGACTTCGACTGCGACGGTGGGGCCGATCTTGCGGTGGGCGACCGATGCAGCAGCCCCGGCGGCGACGCCTCGATCATCTGTGCCGGCTCGGTGAGCATCGGTTTCGGCGACCGCTCGAGCGGCCTGCGCAACGGTGGTGGACAGTTGCTCAACCAGGACAGCCCTGGAATCATTGGCACCGCGGAACGCGACGACAACTTCGGTGATGCATTCGCAGTCGCGGACTTCGACGCCGATGGCTGCAGCGATCTGGCGATCGGCGCGTCTGGCGAAAGCGATGCAGGCGCCGGCACCGAGTTCAGCGGTGGCGCGCACGTGCTGTTCGGGGCGGCGGGCGGCCTGAGCGGCAGCAACGATCTGTTCTTGCCCGGCTCGGAACCGGCGCCCAACGGCACGACGTCGGAGCACTTCAAGGGTACCTCGCTCGCGGCACTGCGCTGGACTTCCGCCTCGGCATTGCCGTTCCTGGCGATCAGCGCGATCGGGCATGCCCCCAATCTGCTGTTTCGTGCAGGCGGCGTCGCGGTACGGCGCAGTGGCAGCGGGTTGCTGTCGACGCCTGTCGATTTCGTCAGTCGCAGCGACTTCCCCTTCGAGACGGACCGCATTTTCGGCTTCTTCGGCAGCACGCTGGCTGCGGGAGACTTCAACAGCGACGGCTTCGATGATCTGGTCGCCTACGCCTTCAGCGAAGGATGCATCGTTCCCGGGCCACCCGCATTGTGCAACGAGGGTCGAGGAATCCTGTGGATCGTGTACGGCGCGTCTGCGGTGAGTGGATTCGAATATGAGAGGATCGATCAGGACACTCCCGGCGTGCCGGGCGTAGTGGAGAACAACGACGCCTTCGGGC
>JANOEA010000085.1:0-1907 GCA_031412975.1 Pseudomonadota bacterium
TCTTCGATCTGGAAATCGGCCCGAAGCGCAGGCCATCGCCCTCCCGGGTGTAGCTCGCGGAAACCGAGTTGCACGGTGCGCTGCCGCTGACCGTGCCGGAATCGAAGCGCAAGGTGACTGGCCGTGCGGATGGCGGGTTGCCTGCGAAATCGCGCAGGGTCCATGGCGTGCCTTCCAGCGGTGCTGCGGGCTTGGAAGGAGCCGGCGCCGAGCCGGCACAGGCACTCAACAGCATCAGCATGGCAAACAGGATGGCGACGGTGGTGCGCATGGCGAGGGCCTTGCTGGAAACGAAGGGCACCACCTTAGCCACGTATGCCAAATGAACCAAATGCGATTCGTGACGCGCCCTTGCGGCACAATAGGACACCTTGCGCGGCAACGCCTTGCATTGCTGGCAGCGCAAGAAAGCAGGCAGCCCGATCGCCGACGGTCGAGTTGCGCGGTGCAACCGTCCGAGGACCCACTCCATGCTCAATACGCTGTTCAACGCCATCGATCGCAAGGACGTCGCCGCCTTCGGCAGCATGCTGGCGCCCGATTGCGAGTTCTGTTTCGGCAACCTGCCCGCAGTCCACGGCCGCGCAGCGATCGAAGCGTTCGTGGGCGGTTTTTTCGCATCGATCGCGGCGCTGTCGCATGCGATCGAGAACACTTGGGAGGTCCCGGGCGGCCTCGTGTGCCACGGCACGGTGACCTATACCCGGCACGACGCATCCCAGCTCTCGGTGCCGTTCGCCAATGTGTTCGCGGTGGACGCTGCAGGCATCACGGGGTACCGCATCTACATCGACAACTCGGCGCTGTACGCGCGTTGAGTCGAACCGTTTGGGCGCATGTCGGTACATCGCACGCGGGAGTTGTTCGGAGGCTCCCTGGGGGACTCCGCAGCAGGCTGCATTGCCACGGCGAAACGGCGCTGCGTTTGTTCATGCCGTACTGTCAGCGGCTGGGTTCGAAGTGACTCATTCCTGAAACCTGCGGGTAATCGAATTGCCATCTCAAGTTTCTACGGTGCCGGGTTCCCGTTGCCGATAGAGCCCGATCATGCAAAAGAAGCCGCTTTGTGTCGCCCTCGCGCGCGCCCTCGCCACCGCCGCCTTGATGGTCGGTAGTAGCGCGGCGATGGCAAGCCCCGCACCCGATCCCCAGGCGACCATCAGCCAGGCCAATGCCAGCGAGGCCAAGCGGCTCGACGAGGTCGAAGTCAACGCGATCGTGTTTCGCGATCGCACCGAGTCCGTCGCACCGACGCTCAGCTACGACCTCGAATTCTTCCAGAAATTCGAGCCGTTGACGGTGGGCGACATGCTCAAGCGCGTGCCCAGCGTGGCGTTCCTGTCCGACGTGCTCGAATACGATGGCGTGCGGCTGCGCGGGCTGGATCCGGGCTACACCCAGATCCTGATCAACGGGGAGCGGATCCCCGGTGCGGGTGCCGATCGGTCGTTCTTCGTCGATCGCATTCCGGCCGAACTGGTCGAGCGGATCGAGATCGTGCGCTCGTCGTCGGCCGATCGCAGCGGCGATGCGATCGCGGGCTCGCTGAACATCGTGTTGCGCGACGGCTACTCGATCGATGGGGGCTACCTGCGTGCGGGCATGCTGCACTACGACGACAGCGTCAATCGCGGCACCGGTGGTGCGGTGTGGGGCGGCGAGGTGGGTCCGGGGCAGCTGCTGCTCGGTGCCAACGTGCAAGGCCGCCGCAACCCCAAGGACAAGTTCAGCCAGCGCTTCGACGAGCCCGGCGGCGAACTGCTCAACACCGAGGTGCAGACGGATGTGCGCAGCGGTACCGACTCGTCGTTCAACGGCAGCTACATCGTGCCGCTCGACGGCGGCCGGCTCGATTTCAACGCGTTCTTCGTGCGCACCGACCGCACCCAGGACGAGGACTCGATCGA
>JANOEA010000086.1:0-3257 GCA_031412975.1 Pseudomonadota bacterium
CGACCTATCCGCACGGCATCTCCTACCTGCAGCCGAACGTGCAGATGGCCAGCCTCGATCATGCGATGTGGTTCCACCGCCCGTTCCGGATCGACGAGTGGCTGCTGTATTCGTGCGACAGTCCCAGCGCACAGGGCGCGCGCGGCCTCGCGCGCGGGATGATCTTCACTGCCGATGGACGCTTGGTGGCTTCCACTGCGCAGGAGGGGTTGATTCGCGTGTCGGCTTAGGGAAGAGGGTGTAGGGCCCAGGGTTTAGGGCCCAGGGCTCAGGGCCCAGAGGGCTCCGAACAGTTCTTTCGAGCCGCCTATACCCTGGGCCCTATACCCTTCTGTCGCATGAGTTGAAGTGGACGGCAAGCCTTCCCAAGGCTCCGAACGACCCCATGTACGGTCTGGGCCCTGAGCCCTGGGCCCAATACCTTCCATCCCGCTCCCCGCCCCAAAACCCCATGCGCCAAATCTTCACCTCCCCCCGCCTCGAAAACGTCGAAACCGTCGACCAGCTGCTGAATGCCGCGGGCATCGACACGCGGCTGACCAATGCGCGCAGCTGGAACCGCGCGACCAAGCGCGATTTCAGTTACGCCGATCGCTCGGACACCTACAAATGGCCGGCGGTATGGGTGCTCAAGGCCGACGACTACGTGCGCGCGCGGCAACTGTTGCGCGAATCGGGCGTGGCGCTGCCGACCACGCGCAGCATCGAAGCACCCAGCTATGCCGCCGCACCCGCTGTCGCACCCGTGCTGCGCCCGCGCACCACGATCGCCACCCGCCTGCGCTACGTGCTGCTGGCCGGCGTGCTGGTATCGGCGGGCGTGTATGCGCTGCGTGCGATGGGAATCCTGTAGCGATCGCACCTGTACTGCGGCATCGTGCCGATCGACTGCTCCGGCCGACGCGTGGCGGCCCGGTGGCCGCCACGCGCTTGCCTGCTTGCTAGACCGTGACCTGCACGCCGCTGAAGGTGCGCAGGGTGAAGCCGGCGAAACTCGCCGGCAGGGTCTCGCGCAGTTCAGCCAGGAAGGCCAATGCCACGCGTTCGCCTTGCAGCAGGCCTTCCACGCTGTCGCTGCGGAAGTGCACGCCAGCGGTGTCGCGGCCCAAGGCGATGTTGGCCGCGAGCTTGTTGAGTTCGCCCTCCACGGTCAGCGGGCCCGCATAGTCGAGCAGGCTCGAACCGTCCGCGCTCGCAACCTTGTTGCCGGTGAGGACGAAATCGCCGCGATACAGCGCCTTGAGCACGGTCACGGTCGCGCCCACGCTTGAGGCATGTCCGGCCGGATACGACGGATGGACGGGATTGCCGACCCTGTAGGCCATCGGCAGCAAGTAGTTGCCTGAGCGACTGAAGGTCGCGGCGAGCGCGGCGGAGTTGAGCAACTCGGCCGGAATCGGGTAGTTCGCGCGGCCGGTCAAGTGGTTGTGCACGCGGCCGCTGTACGCGTCCGGTCGCGCGCGCCGATGGACCTGCCACTTCTGGTAGAAGCACGCCGCGATGGCCGGCCCCTGGGCGCCGCCCAGCAGTTGCACGAACTGATTGAAGCCGCCGATCAGGCCGGCCTCGTTGGAGGGCAGCACCGGCAAACTGGCGTTCGGTGGTGCGCCCACGCGATTGAGGATCAGGGCCGCTTCCAGCGCCGGTTGCGCACCGTAGTCGGTGAGCAGGTAGGTCGACAAATCGCGTCCGTTGCGAAGGAACACGGGCGTGGACTCGGTCGGAGTTGGACCTGCGCCACCGCCACGTTGGGCCAGCAACCAGTCGGCATAGGTGATCTGGAAATCGTTGCCGGCGACAAACGGCCGCAACTTCTGTTCGTGCTCATAGGGCCCATGCGGAATCGCACGCACCAGGAATTGCGACACCAACGGACCCTCCAGTTCGCCCGGGAATTTACCGCGGAAGACGTTGGCAGGCGTGACCTGCCCGGCGCTGCGAGGGCCGCGGTAGCCGGATTGCCGGCTGAGGTCGGCGCAGGCGGCGGCGATCATCGGATTGCTGTCGTAAGCGGCGAATGGCACGTCGCGGGTCAGTGCCAACCAATAACATTCGACCATCTCGGCGGCCGCTTCAGCACTGCTGAAGGTCGGCGGCGCTGGGCAGGGCACGCCCTGCGGGTCCGGACCTGCGAGTGAGTAGGCGAACCCCTGGAACGGCGCGATCAGGCGCGTGGAAGGCGTGGTTCCCATCGTGACCGTCGCCAGCAGCGGGCGTGAGTTGCTCTTGAGCGCAATTGCCAGGGTCTGGTAGGCGAACGGCGAAACCTCGCCGAGGTCGTTGTGGGCGAGACCCTTGCTGAACGAGTTGATATTTGCCGGCAGCGACTCCTCGTCGCCATTGGGAGCATCGCTGCATTCGAACTGGGCGCGCTGCGCGAGCGAGGCGTTGATCCGGGCCAGGTAGGCGGCCTGTCGTCGCCCAGCGGCCGCGCCGACGCCCGATGCACAGCCGATCGATGACTGGGCCTCGGCGAGGCCGGGCAAACCCAGTCCAAGGCCGATCGAGGCCCCACCCATCAATTTCAGGAAATCCCGCTTGCCGGCCTTGAGGTTGTCGGCACTGTCAGGCACGCCAGGATTTGATTCGAGCTCGCTCATCTCACTCTCCCGCAGGGACGAGCCGGGAATGGCCCGTCTATGCAGGGTGATACCGGAAGCGGCCTGATCGATTGCACCGCGAGCGCCGACACTGTGGGAACGACCCGGGCGACCACGCGGTGAACGGCTGGGCCGGGGGAGCGACATTGGCCGCGACGGACCATGGGATCCCGCTTTGGCCGAGAAGGCAATTTCATGTCTGTCCTGGTCGGCCTGTCCTGGTCGGCCGTGTGGTCTGCCGTGATGTGCCGACCGCGTAATGGTCTGCCGCGCTGTCATCCCGCGGCGCCTATGCGTAAGTAGAAGCATAGTCCGTAATCTCAACGAGCAAACAGCCATGAACAAGCGCGACGTTCCCGCACCACTGACCCTCTCACCCTCGCATCATCGCGCCTACCTGCGCCGGCTCGGCATCGGCCTGCTGGCCGCGATCCTGACCGCAGTCGCGCTAGGCGGGCTTGCCCTCCCAAGCCAACCGAAAGGGTCGGTCCTCGATGCCACCGTGACCGCAGTCGCAGGTGCGATGCCGACGACCTCGCCCAGGACTTCTTCACCCACTACATCGAGCGGCGCTTCCAGGACGTGGCCGACCCGCAGCGCGACCGCTTCCTCATGTCAGCAGAACATGCTTTCGAACGTGCCTGGGCAATGACGGTT
>JANOEA010000087.1:0-11250 GCA_031412975.1 Pseudomonadota bacterium
CCGCGCGATTCGATCGCGGTCTTGAAGGTCGCGTTGCAGCGCGGCATCCACTCCGACTCGGCGATGCCGAGCGTATCGAAGAAGCCCTTGAGCTGCGGCGTCGAGCCCTCGCCGACGCCGACGATGCCGATCTCGGGCGACTCCAGCACGCTGACCTGCACCGGCTGCCCGGCCCAGCGGTGCGCCATCAGGCTGGCCGCCATCCATCCCGCGGTGCCGCCGCCGAGCACCAGGATGCGCAGCGGTTGCGTGGTGTCGATAGCCATCGTTTGCTGCCCCTGCCGAGCGCACGATGATATCGCGATCGGTCCTCGGTACGGATCGCAGGGTGCGGTGCTGCGCGCGGATTCGGGGACCGTCAGCCCGCAAGTTTGGCCAGCGCGTCGCGGATCAACCTTTCCTGCCGTTGGGTCACATCGTCCGAGCCTGCCGCGCATTCCATCGCCGGGCGGAGCAGCGCGTTGTCGAGTTGCATGACCTGCTGGATCAGGCCGTCTGCGTCATCTCGTGCAACATCCCAGCGATCCAGGTCTTCGCATGGCCTGAGGTCGACCCAAGTGGGTTGCGCCAGCGCTCCCCCGAGTATGCCGAGGTAGAACCCTTGATACGGAACGCCGTGAAAGCACAGCGGGTCCTTGGGTCGTACACCGGCATATCGACTGGTGAGAAGCCTGAAGACGATATCGTCCTTGGGGGGAGCGGCCAGCACGAGGAAGAACTTCGGTGCGACCTCGCCAGTTTCGCGGTTGACGTAGAACGCGGCGTGGCGCAGCACCGCGCCCACGATGAGGTCCATCGCTCAACGCGCCGATGAGGCGCTGCGGAGCCCCTCGAACTCCGCTGCACTCTCGAGCACCACGTTGCGGTGTGGGTCGTCCGAACGAACTGCCAGCGTGTAGGGGATCCGTTCCATCTTGCCGCGACCGTTGTCCCAGATCGCCGCCCAGGGTCCGCGTTCCTCATGCGTGACGTTGATCATGGGCTGTGAGTAGTCTTCGCGGAAACGATCGACGAGCGACTCCATCAGGCGCAGCTCGCGGCGCGTGAAGTGCGCACCGTCGAATCCGCGGCGTGGTACGACCGTCTCGCGCACGTAATCAATGACCTTCTCGGGCCGAATTTCGATCGCGCCGGCGAGATCATGCTCCAGAGCGTCCCATTCCTGGTAAAGCTCGATCGGTACTGGGCCCATCTTGAAGGCGCGGTATTCCGAGCCAGTGACGCTGCGGCCGGTCTGTCGAAAGTGCTCGAAGTCGAGCAGGTAGAGAAGCTTGATCAGCTTGATTTTGCCGCAGTACTTCGTCCGTTCGGCGAAGTACACCGCGGCATCGATCAGCTTTTCGCGGTCGTGCGACTTGAGCATGGCGCTCGCTCGCGGGTCATTGAGTGCGAAGTTTAGCGCTCGTGAGGCTGCCGGACAAGGCAATGTCGGGTTGTGCAGTGGTTGGCCAAGGCGTTGGCGTGGCTTCAATCACCCAGCAACGCACTCCGCGTCGCTGCGGAGTAGCCGACGCCCGCACGCCGCAAGCTCGAATAACTCGCCAGCGTTTGCGCCGGGCAGCAGCTGTCGCCGCCCGCGGCCTGGCAGCGCGGTGCGCGCGACACGCAGACATCCATGTCGCCGCGGCGCTGGTCGGCGCAGTCGAGGAAGATCGCCGAACAGCCCGCGAGCGTGCGCTCGTCGAGTGCGGTGGCGTAGGTCGGCGCAGCGCCGCGCGAACTGCGCGCGGAGGTTGCGGCGGGCTTGCCATCACTGAGTCCGCGCAGCCATTCGCGCAAGGCCTGCGGCGACATCTCGCTGCCGTCGGATGGTCCACGCAAGCGCGCGCCCTGGCCTTGCGCGCAGGGTCGATCCTGGAATGCGGTGCGGCCGTCGGGCAGGGTGCAGCGGTACATGTCGCCGGGTGCGGCGAACAGCAGTGCGGCGAGCGCGGCGGCGCCGATGGCGATCATCGGTGCGAATGCCGCTTGCGGTGGTGATTGCGCTCCATTGGTGCATGGTAACGCCGGCGACGTGGCGCGCACTTCGACTTCGCGCCTGCGGCGCTGCGCTCAGTGAGGACGGGGTTGGGGTGCGGGTGAGTGCTTGGGGCGTGGCGCGCACTTCGACTTCGCGCCTGCGGCGCTGCGCTCAGTGAGGACGGATTCAAGGCGGCGGGTGCGCCGTGCGCTCAGTGAGGACGGATTCAAGGCGGCGGGTGCTTCGGGGGAGCCGGACGCTGGGTGGGTTGGTGCCAAGCGGCGAGGGAGAGATCCTGCGTGCGCTCACCGGGCTGGATCGTGCGCGCAGTCCGGCTATTCTTGGCCGGTTCCGGCGCCATGTCCGGACCTTGCCCCGGAGGCTCCATGAGCACCACCCCCATGCGACAACTGTCGGCGCGCGCGATCATCCTGTCGGTGATCCTCGCGATGATCCTCGCGGCGGCGAATACCTACCTCGGGCTGTTCGCGGGCCTCACCATCGCCACTGCGATCCCCGCCGCGGTCGTTTCGATGGCGGTGCTGCGGGTGCTCGGTGGCGGCACCATCCTCGAGAACAACATCGTGCAGACCGGCGCTTCGGCCGGCTCCTCGATCGCCGCGGGAGTGATCTTCACCATTCCCGCGCTGGTGATCCTCGGCTACTGGCAGGACTTCAAGTACTCGTGGGTGTTCGCGATCGCCGGCTTGGGCGGCCTGCTCGGCGTGCTGTTCTCGGTGCCGCTGCGGCGCACGATGATCGTCGACGACCCGCTGCCGTTCCCGGAAGGCAAGGCGGCCGCCGAAGTGCTCAAGGCCGGCGACAACCCGGGGCCGGGACTGAAGATCCTCGGCATCTCGGCGGCGGTCGGCGCGCTGGTCAAGCTCGCCGCCGAAAGCGGCCTGCGGATGATCCCCGACAACGCCGCGGGTGCCACCTTCATCGGCAAGTATCTGGGCTACATGGGCACCAACCTGTCGCCGGCGCTGCTCGGCGTGGGCTACATCGTGGGGCTCAACATCGGCATCGTGGTGCTGTCGGGCAGCGTGCTGTCGTACAACATCGCGATTCCGCTCTACCACATGCTCGCACCCAGCTTCGATCCGGAGCTGGCCGCGCAACTGGTGGGACTCAGCGCGGCGGATGCCGCCGGATTGATCCGCGCAGAGAAGATCCGCTTCCTCGGCGTGGGCGCAATGCTCACCGGTGGCATCTGGACGCTGTTCTCGTTGCGCAAGTCGCTGCTGTCGGGCGTGCGCAGCGGCATCGCGGCCGCGCGCAAGGGCAGCGGGGCTGCGGTCGCCGAAACCGACCGCGACCTGCCGATGAAGTGGATGCTGATCGCGCTGGTGATCTTCGTGCTGCCGCTGCTGGCGCTCTACCAGGCGATCGTCAACGACTGGTTCGTCAGCGTGCCGATGACGATCATCATGATCGTGGCGGGGTTCCTGTTCGTATCCGTATCGGCCTACCTCGCGGGCCTGGTCGGTTCATCCAACAATCCGGTCTCGGGCATCACCATCGCCACGATCCTGTTCGCCTCGGTGGTGCTGATGCTGCTGCTCGGCGCCGATTCGCCGATCGGCGCGGTGGCCGCGATCATGATCGGCGCGGTGGTGTGCTGCGCGGCGGCGGTCGGTGGCGACAACCTGCAGGATCTGAAGGCCGGTTATCTGGTCGGGGCCACGCCGTGGAAGCAGCAGCTGATGCTCGGCATCGGCGCGCTGTCGTGCGCGCTGGTGATGGCGCCGGTGCTGAACCTGCTCGCGCAGGCCTACGGCATCGGGCCGGCGACTGCCGAACACCCGAACTCGCTGAATGCACCGCAGGCCACGCTGATGGCCTCGGTGGCCAAGGGCATGTTCGGCGGCGAATTGCCGTGGGACATGATCGCACTGGGCGCCGTGATCGGCGCGCTGATCATCGCCTTCGATGGCTGGCTGAAGGCGCGCAACTCGACCTTCCGGGTGCCGGTGCTGGCCGCCGCGATCGGCATCTACCTGCCGCTGGAGCTGATGGTGCCGATCTTCCTCGGCGGGCTGCTCGCACATCTGGTCGAGCGCAAGCACAAGGTCGCGGAGCACGACGAGGCCGCACGCGACCGCATCCATCGGCCGGGCACGCTGTTCGCGGCCGGCCTGATCACCGGCGAGGCGCTGATGGGCATCGCGATCGCGGTGCCGATCGTGCTCAGCGAACGTGCGGATGTGCTGGCGCTGCCGTCGAGCCTGCATTTCGGGCAAGTGGTGGGGCTCGGCGTGCTCGCGGTGGTCGGGTGGATGCTGTATCGATCGGCGGCGAAGGCGGCGTAGGGTTGGGCGATTCGAGTGGCGGGCCGAAGGCCCGCCCTACGTGCAATCTCTGTTGGAGCGCACCCTGTGCGCGACCGTCGCATCCGGATCGTGGGGCAATTCGACAGGTGCGCGCGAGACGGCCCTCAAAGCCCGGTGCGCGCCATCTTGCGGCGCAGGAAGGCGATCTGGGTCTGCAGGGGCAGCTGCTTGGGGCACACGTCGTGGCAGCCGAGCAGGGTCATGCAGCCGAACACGCCGTCGTCGTCACCGACCAGTTCGTACATGTCGGCATCGGTGCGCGCATCGCGCGGGTCGAGCGCGAAGCGTGCGATCTTGTTCATGCCGACCGCACCGACGAAGTCCTCGCGCATGCGCGCGGTGCCGCAGGCGGCCACGCAGCAGCCGCATTCGATGCAGCGGTCGAGCTCGTAGATGCGCTCGGCCAGCTCCGGATCCATCGGTTGTTCGATGCGCCGCAGGTCGACCTCGGGGCCCAGCGAATGCACCCAGGTTTCGAGGCGCTCGCTCATGCCGCGCATCCATTTGCCGCTGTCCACCGACAGATCGGCGATCAGCTCGAACACCGGCAGCGGGGTCAGCGTGATGTCTGCAGGCAGGTCCTTGGTCAGCGCGCGGCAGGCCAGGCCGGGGCGTCCGTTGATCACCATGCCGCAACTGCCGCAGATGCCGGCGCGACACACGAAGTCGAAGGCCAGCGAGGGATCGTGCTGCGTACGGATCTCGTTCAGGGCGATGAACAAGGTCATGCCCGCGGCCTCCTCGAGCGCGAAGTGGTCCATGCGCGGCACGCTGGCCGGGTCGCGCGGGTCGTGGCGCAGGACGTGGAAGCGCAGCGTGCGCGGCGGCGCATCCACGGGCGGCTGCGTGGTGGCGGGCACGGCCCCGGAAGACGTCGCTTCGCTGGTCATGGCATCTTCTCGTCGAGGCGTTCGTTGCGGCCCTGGAAGCGCGCGGGCAGCAGGTGTTCGTAGGGCATCAGCGCGGCCTGCAGCGCATGGCGGTCGGCACCCGCGGACGCTTCGCGCAGCGCGCCGACCTCGGCCGCGCGCTGCGCGGTTTCGGGATGCTCGACGTAGTCCTTGTTGCCGTAGCCGCGCCAGCCGGGCGGCAACTCCATCGCAGTCACGTCGAGCGCTTCGTAGTCGAAGCGCGGCCCCTCGGCGTCGGGACCGTCCCAACTGGCAAGGCTTCGGCGCAGCCAGCGGGCGTCGTCGCGGCGCGGGAAGTCCTCGCGGAAGTGCGCGCCGCGGCTCTCGGTACGCGCCAGCGCGCCGGCCGCGATGCACAGTGCGACCTTGAGCATCTTCTGCGTGCGGTAGGCGGTGACCAGCTCCGGGTTGGGGCCGTCGGCCCGGTGGCGCAGGCCGATATGCCGGCTGCGCTGCAGCAGTTCCTGCAGGCCGTGCACGGCCTGCTGCAGGTCGGCACCGGTGCGGAAGATGCCGACCTTGCTCGTCATCAGTTCCTGCATGCGCAGCTTGAGCTCGTCCGCACGCTCGGGCCCGCTCGAGGCGAGCAGCGCATCGAGCCTGGCGCGCTCGGCGGCCAGCGTCTCGGCCACCAGCCGCGTCGGGATGTCGACCTCGCCCTCGGGGCTGTCGAGGAAATCGCCGATGAACTCGCCGACCAGCATGCCCGCGACCACCGTCTCGGCCACCGAATTGCCGCCGAGCCGATTGAAGCCGTGCATGTCCCAGCACGCCGCTTCGCCCGCCGCGAACAAACCGCGCAGGGTCGGACTGTGGCCGCTGTGGTCGGTGCGTACGCCACCCATGGTGTAGTGCTGTGCGGGCCGTACCGGGATCCACTGCTCGACCGGGTCGATGCCGAGGAAACTCTGGCAGATCTCCTTGACCTCGCGCAGGTTGCGCTCGATGTGCGCACGCCCGAGCTGGGTGATGTCCAGCCACAGGTGCTCGCCGAAGCGCGAGCGCGCCGCGTGCCCGGCGCGGATGTGCTGTTCCATGCGCCGCGAGACCACGTCGCGCGACGCGAGCTCCTTCTTCTCGGGCTCGTAGTCGGGCATGAAGCGGTGGCCGGCGGCATCGCGCAAGAGTCCACCGTCGCCGCGGCAGCCTTCGGTGACCAGGATGCCGGCCGGGAAGATGCCGGTCGGATGGAACTGCACGGCTTCCATGTTGCCCAGCCGCGCCACGCCGGTTTCCAGCGCGATGGCCGCGCCGATGCCTTCGCAGATCACCGCGTTGGTGGTGACCTGGTAGACGCGCCCGGCACCGCCGGTGGCGATCGCGGTGGCGCGCGCGACGTAGGCCACCAGTTCGCCGCTGACCAGGTTGCGCACGATCGCGCCGTAGCAGCGCCGACCGTCGTGGATCAGGGCGATCGCCTCGGTGCGTTCGTGCACCGGGATGCCTTCGGCGATCGCGCGGTCGCTGACCGCGAACAGCATCGCGTGTCCGGTGCCGTCGGACACGTAGCAGGTGCGCCACTTGCGGGTACCGCCGAAGTCGCGCTGCGCAATCAGCCCATGCGCCTCGGCACGCTCGGTGATGGTCACCTTCGCGCTGTTGATGATGACCTCGCGGTCGCCCTGCCGCACGCGGCTCCACGGCAGGCCCCAGGCCGCCAGTTCGCGCACCGCCTTGGGCGCTGTATTGACGAACATGCGCACCACGCGCTGGTCGGCACCCCAGTCGCTGCCCCTGACCGTGTCCTCGAAGTGGATGTCCTCGTTGTCGCCCGCGCCGTTGGCGACATTGCCGAGGCTCGCCTGCATGCCGCCCTGCGCGGCCGCCGAATGCGAACGCTTGGGCGGCACCAGCGACAGCACGATCGCGTCGTGGCCGCGACGGCGTGCGCCGATCGCCATGCGCAGGCCGGCCAGGCCGCCGCCGATCACCAGCAGGTCGGTATAGATCACCTTCATGGCTGCGGACCTGGCGCCATCCACGCCGGCTCGTAGCGCTCGCCGTAGTTCGCGGCGTGCTCGTGGCCGAGCTTCATGTAGGCGGCCAGCGTGGCCAGCCCGAGCACGATGAAGAACGTGGTCAGCCCCCACTTGAGCCGGCGCAACTTGCGCCGCGTGGCGGCCGGGTCGACGCCCTCGAACCAGCCCCACTTGAGCGCCAGCCGGTACAGGCCGACGCCACCGTGGAATTCGACCGCGAACAGCATGACCAGGTACAGCGGCCACAGCATTTCGGTCCATACGCGGTCGGCCGACTCGAACGGGCCGATGCGGTCGGGCCGGGTCAGCATCATGTACAGGTGCACCGAGGCCATGAAGAACAGCGCGAAGCCGCTGACCACCTGCCAGTACCACAGCGTGGTGTCCTCGTGGCGCATTGCACCCATATGGTCGCGATAGCTGCGGTACTGGCGGAAGTTGCCCGGGAATTTGCGCAGCGCGAGCGCTGCATGCACCACCAGCAGCGCCAGCACGCCGCCCGCGATCAGGGACACCAGCCATGACAGCGGGCGTCCCACGAAGTAGTAGCCCTCGAAGAAGCGCGCCACCCGCCACATCGCATCGGTGCCGAGCAGGATCGAGGAAACCAGCACCATGTGCAGCCACATGAACAGCCCCAGCGCGAGTCCGCTGGTGCTTTGCAGCAGATCGAGGCGCGCAGGCCAGCGGCTGGAACGCAGTTTGCGCGCTGCAGCAACGGCGGAGGCGGGATCGGCACGCTCGCGCATCGGCACACGGGTCAGACGAAGGTTCGCGGCATGCTACTCGCCCGCGGGGCCGAATCTCGCGGATTGCAGGTCCGGTAATTGACCTGACGCAATTTGGCGAGCCGCGCGACCGGTAGCCTTCCAGCGCATGGACGCCTATCTATCGTTCCTGCTCTACCTCGTGGCGATCCTCGGATTCACGGGCCTGACGCTGTGGCTCAACCACGTGATCGGGCCCAAGCCGGTCGCCTCGGCACTCAAGCTCGAGCCGTTCGAATGCGGTGCCACGCCGGTGCAGCGCGACAACTCGGGCCGGGTCTCGGTCAAGTACTACGCGATCGCCGTGCTGTTCGTGCTGTTCGACCTCGAAACCGTGTTCCTGTACATCTGGGCGCTGGCCGCGCAGCCGCTGACCGGCGTCCTGCTCGCCACCCTCGGCCTGTTCGTCGGCCTGCTGGTGCTGATCCTGCTCTACGTCTGGCACAGCGACCTGCTCGAGGAGGTGGTGCAGTGACGACCACGCGCAAGCCGGTGTCCGAGCGCAGCGCGGCGTTCGAATACCTGACCACGAAGAAGGACGAGCTGGTCGGCTGGGCGCGCAAGTTCTCGCTGTTCCCGTATCCGTTCGTGACCGCCTGCTGCGGCATGGAGTTCATGTCGGTCAGCTCCACGCCCTACGACACCGACCGTTTCGGCGCCGCGCTGCCGCGCTTCACCCCGCGCCAGTCCGACCTGCTGATGGTGGTCGGCACCATCAGCCACAAGCAGGCCCCGGTGCTCAAGCGCGTCTACGAGCAGATGTGCGAGCCGAAGTGGGTGATGGCCTTCGGCGTGTGCGCAACCAGCGGCGGCTTCTACCAGAACTATGCCGCGCTGCCGGGCATCGACAAGATCATCCCGGTCGACATCTACATCCCCGGCTGCCCGCCGCGCCCGGAAATGGTGATCGACGGCATCATGCGCCTGCAGGAGCGCATCGCCGGCCAGCGCCACCCGATCATCAACCAGGACTTCTGAGCATGTCCGCGGCCGTGTTCGCCCGCATCCACCAGGCACTCGCCGTGGCGGCGGGTGAGCCGGTGATCGCGCACGGCATCCTGGTGCTCCAGATTGAGCCCGCGGCGCTGGCCTCCACGGTGCGCGCGCTCAAGGAGCAGTTCGGCTTCGATATGTTCCTCGACGTGACCGCGGTCGACTGGCCCGATCGGATCCCGCGCTTCGACGTGGTGCATCACTTCTACTCGACCACCGCGCACGTGCGCGTACGCCTGAAGACGCGGGTCGGCATCGACGACCCGGTCGTCGACAGCCTGGTGCCGCTGTATGGCGCGGCGCGCTACATGGAGCGCGAGTGCCACGAGATGTACGGCATCGTGTTCCGCGGTAACCCCGACCTGCGGCCCCTGCTGCTCTACGAAGGCTTCGTCGGCCACCCGCTGCGCAAGGACTATCCCAAGCAGCGCGAGCAACCGCTGGTGCCGTACCGGGACCCGCCGCAGTGAGCGGCCCGCTGCGCGAGTTGCCCAACCCGATCCGTCCGGCCTTCACCGAAAGCTCGGTGCCCGACTCGGTGATCGTCAGCATCGGCCCCTCGCACCCGGCCACCCACGGCACCATCCAGATCATCGCCGAGCTGTCGGGCGAGCGCGTGCTGCGCACCGACGTGCACTGCGGCTACCTGCACCGCGGCTTCGAGAAGGAATGCGAGGCGCACACCTGGCACACGCTGATCCCCTACACCGACCGCCTCAACTACTGCTCCGGGCTGATCAACAACTTCGCCTACTGCGAAGCGGTCGAGAAGCTGATGGAGATCCAGATCACGCCGCGCTGCAAGTACCTGCGCACCCTGCTGACCGAGTATTCGCGGATCGCCGACCATTTGACGTGCATCGCCGCGGGACTGATGGAACTCGGCGCGATGACCCCGTTCCTGTACCTGATGACGCTGCGCGACTACATCTACGAGCACCTGGCAGCGCTGACCGGCGCGCGCCTGACCTATTCCTACGGCCGCGTGGGTGGCCTGGCCTGCGACCTGCCGGCCGGCTGGTTGACGCGGCTGGAAGAAATCCTGGTGCAGATGGACACCTTCGTCGACCGCGTGCACGGGCTGCTCGACCGCAACCGCATCTTCATCGACCGCATGCGCGATATCGGCGTGCTCAGCACCGCGGATGCAATCAACTGGGGCTTCACCGGTCCGATCCTGCGCTCGACCGGCGCGCCGCGCGACCTGCGCAAGGACACACCCTACCTGGCCTACGCGGAACTCGATTTCGAGGTCCCGGTCGGCATCAAGGGCGACAACTACGACCGCTACTACGTGCGCATGCGCGAGCTCGACGAGTCGCGGCACATGATCCGGCAACTGGTCGAGATGCTCGAGCCCGGCCCGATCAACGTCGACGACCGCCGCTGCACGCTGCCACCCAAGAACCTCGTCTACACCGAGATCGAATCGCTGATCAACCACTTCAAGCTGATCATGGATGGTCCGCAGGTGCCGCCCGGCGAAGTCTATTCCGCGCAGGAAGGACCCAATGGCGAACTCGGCTTCTACCTCGTCAGCGTCGGCGGCGGCGTGCCGTGGAAGGTGCACGTGCGCGCACCATCCTTCGTGCACATGGGCGGCGTGCACCTGATGCTCGACGGCTACCAGCTCGCCGACGTGGTGCCGACCTTCGGCTCGGTCAACATGATCGGCGGGGAGTGCGACCGGTGAAGCACCTGATCCCGGAGTTCGAGAAACTGCGCGCGCGCTTCCCGCCCGGCTTCGAGTCGTCGCTGCTGCTGCCGTGCCTGCGCCGCATCCAGGAGGACCGCGGTCATGTCGCCGACAGCGACATCGAGGCGCTGACCGTCTACCTCGGCGTGCCGCGGATCCAGATCGAGGAAGTGCTGTCGTTCTATACCCAGTTCCGGCGCAAGCCGATCGGGCGCTGGCACCTGCAGTTGTGCCGCAACATCAGCTGCTCGATGCGCGGTGCCGAGGACATCCTGGCCCACGTCGAAAAGCGCCTCGGGCTCAAGCCCGGGCAGACCAGCCCGGACAGTCGATACACGCTGAGCACGGCCGAATGCCTGGGCTCGTGCGGCACCGCGCCGATGATGATGGTCAACCACGCCTACCACGAGGGCCTGACCTGCGCGAAGGTCGACACGCTGCTGGACGGGCTGGAATAACCATGGCCGGTCGCCAGCTGTTCATGCGCTTCCCGCTGACGGCGAGTTCGCACACGCTCGACGCGCACCGCGCGCGCGGCGGTTATGCCGCGCTGGACAAGGCCCTGCATCACATGCAGCCGCAGGACATCGTCAAGGAAGTGCTCGCCTCCG
>JANOEA010000088.1:0-6330 GCA_031412975.1 Pseudomonadota bacterium
CTGGGCGTTCGGCGCGATGCAGATACTGCGTGCGCACTGGGACTGGCTGCTGCGCCCGGGCAAGCTGGACGCCGGCCAGCGCTTCCACTTCCTGACCGGCTGGTTCAGCTGGTTCGCCGATGCGCTGCATCTGGTATTCACTCTGCTGGCGATCGGCTGGTCGATCGGGATGCTGTACGACTCGGAAGCGTTCAGCCTGCCGCTGAACCTGTTCCTGATCCCGGTACTGGGTTTCTTCGCCTGCAAGGCGATGTTCGGCATCGTGCTGTACCGGGTCCGCGTGCCGTGCTCGTGGTTCGATACCCTGGGCGCTGCGATCGCGAGCATGGGGCTGTCGCATGCGATCGCGCGCGGCGTACTCAAGGGGCTGGTGTCGAAGGAACATCCGTTCACCCGCACGGCCAAGAGCCGGCGCCTGCGCGGCCGTCCCGGTGCGTTCAGCGCGGTGCGCGAAGAATCGCTGATGTTCGTCGCGCTGATGCTGCTGATCGTCGCGCTGATCCAGACCATCGGCACCCAGTGGTTCGAGGGTAATTTGTGGATGACGATCCTCGCCGCACAGTCGCTGCCCTACCTGTCGGCGATGATCTGCTCGGCGGTTTCGGCATTGTCGGGCGAACGCTCGGGTGAACAGACTGCCGCGCCGCACGCCGAGCGCGCGATGCAGCCGGTGACCAAGCCGATGGTGGTCGCAGCGCCCGAACCCGTGCGCGAGGACGCGCTGGCGCGCGAGGCGGCCGCGGGTTGAGCGCGCGCCGCGGTCGCCGATTCGGGGTGACGGCAGACGAGGGTGAGCCTGCCGAACCCGTGGGGCGCCCCATCGCCGCCATGGCGGCTCCCACAAGGCCATCGGCGTGCGCGCGGTAAATCAAAAGACCGCTACTCCGGTGTCGGTTTGCCCTGCTCGGCCAACGTGAGCGCCACCTTGTCGCGCAGGTAGACCGGCTGCGCGGCCAGCGCATCGACGCCGCGTCCTGCCATGGACTCGCGCGCGGCGAGCCGCGCGAGATCGGCGGCATGCGGCATCGCTTCGGGATGGGCTGCCGTCAGCGCAGCGCCGAAACGCGAATCCAGCAGTGCCGCGTAGGCGCCGTAGCCAGTACCGATCGCCACGAACGCGGGCGCGCCCGGCGGATCGACAGCGGCAGGCGCCCGTATCTGCTCATCGCCCACGGCGGACACCAACCCGTCGCCATCCGGCACGAACTGCCCGGCATACACCTCGCCCATGCGTGCATCGAGCAGCGCGAGGATCGGCACTCCGGCGTCGCGCGCACCCATCGCCAGTATGGCGAGCGTCGATACCGGCAACACCGGACGATCCAGCGCGAGTGCCAGGCCCTGCGCGATCGCGATCGCGAGCCGGATGCCGGTGAACGCACCGGGGCCCCGCCCCACCGCGATCGCATCCAGCTGGCGCTTGCCGATGCCGGCTTCCGCGAGCAGTGCATCGGCCATCGGCAGCACCAGCTCGGCATGCCGCCGTGGCGCGAGCTCGAAGCGCTCGATGATCGCGCCATCGACCCACAGGGCGACCGAGCAGGCCTCGGTCGCGGTTTCGATCGCCAGGATATGCATGCGGCGATTGTCGCATCGCCGGCGTCGCTGCAGTTCAGTGCTCGGCGAAGAACTGCTCGACTTCGACGATCTCGCGCGTGATCGGCATGGTCGGCAGGCAGGCCAGGAACAGTCGCCCGTAGTTGGCGCCGAGCAGGCGCGGGTCGCACAGCATCAGCACGCCGCGATCGTCGATGTCGCGGATCAGGCGCCCGGCGCCTTGCTTTAGCGCCAGTGCGGCTGCCGGGATCTGCACCTCGGCGAACGGATTGCCGCCGTCTTCGCGGATCGCGGCCAGTCGCGCTTCCAGCACCGGATCGTCGGGCGCCGCGAACGGCAGCTTGTCGATCATCACCAGGCTCAGCGCATCGCCGCGCACGTCCACGCCTTCCCAGAAGCTGGCCGCGCCCAGCAGCACGCCGTTGCCCGACGCGCGGAATTCGTCGAGCAGGGCCGCTCGCGGGCGGGTGCCCTGCACGAACAGCGGGTACGCCGAGTCGGCCAACAGCTCTGCGGCACGCTTGAGCGCCCGATGCGAGGTGAACAGCAGGAATGCGCGCCCGCGCGAGGCCGCCAGTGCAGGTCGCACCGCGGCGATCACGCGATCGGTGTAGTCGGCGGCTTTCGGTTCGGGCAGTCCGCGCGGCAGGTAGCACAGCGCATTGCGCTCGTAGTCGAACGGGCTCGGCAACGACAGCGTGTGCGGATGTTCCAGGCCCATCCGCGCGGTGAAGTGTTCGAAGCGGCCGGCTACCGACAGCGTGGCCGAAGTGTAGATCCATGCCGCACGCGTCTGCGCACGGAATTCCTGCAGCGGCTCGGCTACGTCGAGCGGCGTGGCCGACAGCACGAAGCCGCGCTCGCTGAGCTCGTACCAGTGCACCCATCCCGACTCCGCGGTAGTGCCGAGCTTGAGCAGGCGTTTGGACAATTCCTGCGCGCGTGCGTGGCACGCAGCCAGGCCGTCGCTGCGCTCGGCCATCGGCTCCAGCGCGGCCTCGAGTTGCGCGAGTCCCTGGGTGAGCACGCCGAGCCACAAGGCGACTTCCGGGACTTCGCGCACGTGCTCCCAGCCGCCGCGCTTGGGATGGCGCTCGAGCGCCAACCGCAAATCGCGCGCGCCGCGCTCGAGGTTCTTGCCCAGCGCATCGAGTGCGGCCTTCGCGCCGGTGGCCCCGGCGGCTTCGCGCAATGCGTCTGCTTCCAGGTCGACCAGCTGCCGCGACGAGATCGACAGGCTGAAGAACTGCCCGGCCAGCTCCGGGATCTGGTGCGCCTCGTCGAGCACGAACGAGTGCGCGCCGGGCAGGATCTCGCCGAAGCCCTCGCGCTTGATCGACAAATCGGCGAACAGCAGGTGGTGGTTGACCACCACCACGTCGGCTTCCTGCGCGGCGCGCCGCGCCTTGACCACGAAGCAGTCGTCGAAGAAGGCGCACTCGGCACCGAGGCAGTTGTCGGCGGTCGAGGTTACCCGCGGCCACAGCGTCGCATCCTCGGGCACGCCCTCGACCTCGCCGATATCGCCCGAGCTGGTGCGCGAGGACCACGCGCGCAAGCGCGACAGCAGCGCCACGTCGGAGCGATTCGGCAGGCTGCCGTCCTTGATCGTCTGGTCGAGGCGGTACCAGCACAGGTAGTTCGCGCGGCCCTTGAGCAGCGCGGTTTTCAGGCGTGCACCGAGCACCTCGCGCACCCGCGGAAGGTCGCGGTGGAACAACTGGTCCTGCAGCGTCTTGGTGCCGGTCGACACGATGACCCGCTGGCCGGACAGCAGTGCAGGCACCAGGTAGGCGAAGGTCTTGCCGGTACCGGTACCGGCTTCGACCACCAGTTCGCCGCCTTCAGCGATCGCTGCCTCGACCGCGGCGGCCATTTCCTGCTGCACCGCGCGCGGCGCGAAGCCCTCGACCTCGCGCGCGAATGCACCATCGGGACCCAGCGCCTGCGCGGCGGCCGACGACGCCAGCGCCTCGCTCAAGGAATTGCCTCCACGGGCCCACGCATCGAGTGCCGCGCGTCGCACGCAGTGGCCAGTGCCTGCGACAGCTCGGCGGCGGTCACCGGCTTGCGCAGGAAGGCATCGAAGCCGGCGTCGCGGCACGCGGCCTCGATGCCCGGGCTGGAATTGGCGGTGATCGCGACCAGCGGCAGCACCGCAGCGGCACCGGGGCGCTTGCGCACCATCCGCGCGAGCCGCAACCCATCGACGCCCGGCAAATCCAGATCGAACATCGCTGCATCGTAGCGGCGCTCGGCGAGCATGCGCAGCGCATCGAGGCCATTGGCACCGGCATCGACACGATGGCCGGCGCTGGCCAGCAGGCCGACCAGCACCGCGCGGATGGTGGGATCGTCCTCGACCACCAGCAGATCGAGACCTCCACCTTCAACCGCTTGCGTATCCGCCAACTGCGCACGCGCCGGCTCGACCCCCTCGACCGCCGGCAACACCAGGTGCACGCGGAAGGTGGTGCCGGCGCCCGGCGCGGTATCGACCTCGATCCGCCCGCCCATCAACTCGACCAGCCTGCGACTGATGGCCAGCCCCAGTCCGCTGCTGCCGCGGCGGCGCGGCGCGCTGCCCTGCTCGAACCGCGCGAACAGGCGCGCCACGGTGTCGCTGCCCATGCCCGGGCCGGTATCGCGCACCGCGATGCGCAGGCCGCCGGCCTGCCCGGGATCGGCGGTGAGTTCGAGGTCGACGCGACCGCGCGCGGTGAACTTCAACGCATTGTTGAGCAGATTCAGCAACACCTCCTGCAGGCGCAGCGCGTCGACCGCGACGTGCCGCGGCGCGTCGGGCGCCACCTGCGAGGCGAGCAGCAGACCGCGTTCCTCGGCCAGCGGGCGCTGCAGTTCGATCACCGCATCGACCAGGCTCCACAAATCGGTCGGCACCGGATCGAGTTCCAGCCGCCCGGTTTCGATCCGCGACAGATCGAGCAGATCGTTGATCAGCTTCAGCAGATGTTCGCCGGACTGGCGCACCGTGGTGGCATAACTGCGCTGGCGCGGATCGAGCTCGGTGCGCAGCAACAGCTCCGACATGCCGAGCAGGCCGGTCATCGGCGTGCGGATCTCGTGCCCTACGTCGGCGAGGAAATCCGATTTCGCCTGGTTCTGCCGCTCGGCCGCCCGGCGGCGCTCTTCGGCCAACGCCAGCGTGTGCGCGCGTATCACCCGCGCCTGCCACGCGCGGAACAGCAGCCATCCGGCGAGCAGCACGGAAAGGGCATATCCGATGTAGGCGCCGCTGCTGCGCCACGGTGGTGGCGCGACGTCGATCCGCAGCGCGAGCGGTGCGGGCGCCCAGATGCCGCTGGGATTGGCGGCCGCGGCTTCGAGCAGGAACTCACCCTCGGGCAGCTGCGAATACTCGCGGTCGCCGCGATTGCCGTTGTCGACCCAATCGGTGTCGAGTCCGCCGAGGCGAAAGCGGTAGCGGTTGGACTTCGGGTCGGCCAGCGACAGCGCGCGCACGCTGACCCGCAGGTCGCGATCGCGGTGGTCCAGACGCAATGGCAGGCCTGGATCGAACGCTACGCGGTTGCCTTCGCGCAGCACCGAGACGTCGGACACCACCACCGATGGTGGCACCAGGTTGTCCTCGACCCGCATCGGGTCGAAGGCGACCACGCCGAGCGCACTGGCAACGAACAGCGTGCCGTCGGGCGCCTCGGCGAGATTGCGGTCGTTGAACTCGGAGATCATCAGGCCGTCGGCGCGCCCGAATCCGCGCACGCTGCGGCGCTCAGGATCGACGCGCCAGATGCCGGAGGGCGCGAGTACCCAGATGCGGCCATCGGCGTCGGTCGCCAGGCCACCGCCGCGCATCGCGGGCAGCCCATCGTCGGGACCAATGCTGGCCATCTCTTTCAGGCTGTCGCCTTCGACCCGCCACTGGCTGAGTCCCTGCATCGAATGCAACCACAGGCTGCCGGCCTCCCCGAACGCGAATGCCTCGATGCGCCCGGACGGTGCCCCGGCCAGCGCGCGCCACGCCTGCGCCTCGCGGTCGAAGCGCGCCACGCCGTGCGTGCCGACCGTCCACAGTACGTCGTCCGGTCCGATTCCGAGCTGTTCGACCTCACGCCCGGGCTGCTGCGCATCCCATGCGGTGAAGCGCTGCTGGCCGCCGTCGGCGTCGAGCCGCTCCAGCGCTGCACCGAGTACCGACGCCCACACCTTGCCATCGACATCCTCGAGCAACAGGTCGACCGGGCCATCGGCGATCGCGCCTGCCGGTTCGGAGCGCCAGTGCTGCATGCTTCCGGCCCGCGGGTCGAAGCGACTCACGCCGCGCGAATAGCTCATCCAGTACGAACCATCGCTGGCACACAGCACGCCGAACACGGTGCGCGGCGGCTTGAGCTCGCCCCACGGCACTGCGATCCGCACGTCGGTCGCAGTAGCCGGGTCCAGGCGCAGCAGGTTGGCACCCACCGCATTGACCAGGATGCTGCCATCGGCGCAACGCGACACCGAGCGCACGCGATCTTCGTCGATCACCACGCCATCCACCGGTGCCGGCCGCAGCAGGGTGAAGTTCGCCCACTGCGGCTTGAGGTGCAGCAAACCTGCATCGATGGTCGGAAACCACAGGCCGCCCTCGCGGTCGCGCAGCGCATCGAGCACGTGGTTCGATGGCAGGGCGTAGGGACGACCCGGTTCACGCCGGTAGCGCGCGTAGCGGCCGCTGGCGAATTCGAACATCAGGCCATCGCGGGTGGCGATCCAGCGCCGCCCGCGGCTGTCGTGCTCGACCGCTTC
>JANOEA010000089.1:0-2392 GCA_031412975.1 Pseudomonadota bacterium
CAGCGACGTGATGTACGAGCGTGGCCACGCCGAACTGGTCGCGGGCGCGATCGAACGTCTGGCGTCGGTGCAGGCACGAATCATCGTCACCGATCCCGGGCGCGGCCAGATCGGCCGCCTCGGCCGGCTGCTCGGCGCACAGGGCTTCACCGGAACCATCGAAGCGATAGCGCTGGGTGCCACGCCCGACGCGCCGTCAGGTGGCCGGATGCTGCGCTACTCGCGCTGACCCGCGCAGCGTCGGCGGGCCAGCATCGAGTCAGAAGTCCTGCTGGCCGAGCGGATGCACGGTCAGTTCGTCGATCAGGACGTTGCCGGGCTGCGACAGCAGGGTTTCGATCAGTGCGGCCAGTTGCGCGGGCTGCAGGCTCGCGTGCGGATCGCGGCTGCCCTCGGTGGCGCCACCGAAGTCGGTGTCGATGATGCCGGGATTGACCAGGCTGACCTTGATCCCGAGCGGGCGCAGTTCGCGCAACAGCGAGTGGCTGAAACCGAGCAGGCCGTGCTTGCTCGCCGCATAGGCGGCCATGTTGGCCAGCGGGCGGCGACCCAGGTCGGATCCGATGTTGACGATGTGCCCCGCGCCGCGCGCGCGCAGGAACGGCAGCGCGACGTGGCAGACCTGCATGCACGCAGCGAGATTGACCTGCAGCACGCGCAGCAGTTCATCTTCGCCATGCGCCTCGAAGGGCTTGTATTCGCCGATGCCCGCATTGTTGATCACGCCGTCGAGGCCACCGGCGGCTTCGATCGCCGCGAGCAGGGTCGGGCGGATCGCCTGGGCATCCGCGAGATCGAGCACCACCGGGGTGATCGCACCGGCCGCCGCGGTGCCGGCGAGTTCAGCCAGCCGCCGGGCGTCGCGCGCGCATGCCAATACGCGATCGCCGCGCGCTGCAAGACGCAGCGCCAGATGGCGACCCAGCCCGCGGCTCGCGCCGGTGACGATCCAGGTTTGCATGCGCACGGATCCGATCGAGAACGACGCCACCGAGCTTAGGGGCGCTTGCGTTCGCGGGCCAGAAGCAATGCGGCGTTGGTCGGGGCAGGGACCCCGCAGACCAGCCTCGGGTCGGCGGATAACCGCCAGATGCCGCAGTTGTGACCGCTTTGGCGCGCGGTCGGTCCCGCAAGCCATACACTCCCGGCAGTTGCCGCTCACCGGAATCACCATGCGCCTGTTCCCGATCCTGCTGCTCGCGCTGTACGTTGCCGCCCCGGCGTTCGCCAGCGAGCGCTGGCCGGCGGTCAGCTATGACACGCGCTACATGACCGCGGCGAAGCTCGAGGCGCTCAAGGCGCAAGTGGATGCGGGTTTCTGGCTCGAGACTGGCGACGCGCTGCTGGTCGCCGCGCCGCCGAAGGTGCATTCGCGGCTCGCGCGCCGTGCGACGGGGGCGGCGCAACACGGATTGCTGGCGGTCGAGGAACTGACCCTGCTGCCGATGGGCTGCGATGTCGACACCCACACGGTGCCGACACCGATCGCGGTGATCGGCCGGCACGCGCTGGTGCGGATGCCGGCCGCGCTGGCCAAGCGTATTCCCGATGCGCTTCCGGTCGTCGCCAACAGCGTGCTCGCGCGCGAATTCCGGCCGGACCGCAAGGCGACCCGGGCCGTCGAGCCACGTATCGCGGCGATCGTCTCGCGGGTCGACACCGCGCGCTGGTTCTCGCGCGTGGAGATCCTCGCGAGCTTCGATCGATCCAGCTACGGCGCGGCGATCGACGGCAGCGAGATGGACCAGGCGCGCGACTGGCTGGCATCGACCTTCCAGTCGCTGGGGCTCGCCACCACCACGCCGAGCTTCACCGGCGGTTCGGTCGCGGCGGAAAACGTGATTGCGGTGCGCCCGGGCACCAGCAATCCAGGCGAGTGGGTGCTGATCGGCGGCCACTACGACTCGCGCAACACCAACAACAGCCCCGGCGGGATCCTCGACACCCCGGGTGCCGAAGACAACGCGTCGGGATGTTCTGGCGTGCTCGAGATGGCCAGCATTTTTGCCAGCATCCCGACCGAGCGTACGCTGGTATTCGCGTGTTACGCCGGCGAGGAACAGGGACTCTACGGCTCACTCGCGCACATGCAGTCGCTGTCGGCATCCGGCGACCTTCCGCGGGTCCGCCTCGCGCTGATCATGGACATGATCGGTTACTCCGGCGTCACCGACTTTGACATCCTGCTCGAAAGCGCGAATACGCCTGCGCAAGTTGCGGTGCTGAACACCTTCGCGCAGCTCGCGTTTGACTACGCGCCGGGCAGCGTCACCATCATCGACACCACCCCGTGCTGCTCGGATCACATGCCGTGGATCAATCAGGCCGTACCGGCGCTGCTCACGATCGAGAACGACTGGTTCCAGTACGCGCACTACCACCGCAGCAGCGA
>JANOEA010000090.1:0-3067 GCA_031412975.1 Pseudomonadota bacterium
AAGCTGCAGATCGCGATGCTGTCGGCCGGCACCGGCAGCGGTCGGTTCAGGCGCCGCGCCTGTTCGATCGCAATCGCGGTGCCCAGCGCCTTGGGCGGATGCGAGCCGATGGTCGAGGTTTGCGGCAGCACCCACAGCGGCTTCGATCCCCACACCTTGTGGCGCCCACCGGATGCCGGATCGTCCTTGCTGGCCGCGAAGCTCAGCGCCGAATCCATGATCGGGTCCATGCCCGGCAGCTTGCGGAAGCGCTCGGCCATGAACGCGCCCGAGCGGTAGTGCAGGAAGGCCGGATCGGTATGCCGTGCCGCGCGCGCCACCATCACGTTGCCCTCGTGACCGGACGAGCCGATCGTGTAGAACACCTTGTTCTGCACGCGCAGCACGCGCGCCATCAAATCGAGGTGGCGACTGATCAGCTGCGACTCGAACAGCTCGAGGAAGCCAGCCGCATCCAGCGCGCTGCCGACCAACACCGGTTCGCCCGGCGCCGGTCGCAGCAGCGAATGCCCCGGATGCGCGCGCACGTAGTCCTGGAAGTTGAGGTCAACCACCTCGGCACGATTGAGTTGGCGTGCGCGGGCGGAGGGCGGGACGGGATTGGCGGACATGTCGAATCAGGATGATTGCAGCGCGCGATTGTAGGGCATCGTCATGCCGCACCGACGCGGATGCCCGGCATCCAGTTCGCGCGCTCCGCGGGGGCTCCATCCTGCGCAGCGGATCAGTCAATCGCTGCAACCTGCCGCAGGCGGCGCTCGGCCGAACGCCCGTTTGCGCGTGCAGCTGACGCCTGCGGAGCGCGGCAAACGGCCTGCCACCGATACACTACCGTGAACACGTGTCCCCGCAGGGGCTGCGTGGACATCGCCGCCACGCGTGGCAAGCGGTATGCTACGCGGGCCACCCCCGGCACACCGCACGATTGCAGGAGTTCACCATGCATCCGCTGATCCGACGCGCGCCGCTCGTGACCGGAATCGCGTTCGCCCTGCTGTTGGGCGCCTGCACGCAGAAGGAGGCGCCGCCGGCTGTCAGCGCCGCCGCGCCCGCCGCTCCCGCGTCGCCGGCATCCGATCTGCCGCCAGCGAACCCCGACAACAACGCCTATTTCGGCGCCGTGCATGTGCACACCGGCTGGTCCTTCGACGCCTTCACCAATGGTTCCAAGACCGTGCCGATGGACGCCTACGCATGGGCCCAGGGCAAGTCGATCACCGGCAGCGGCGGGCCGGACATGCAGATCAAGACCCCGCTCGACTTCTACATGGTGGCCGACCATGCCGAGTTCATGGGCGTGTTCAACCAGATGGCGAATCCCGACAGCCCGCTCAGCAAGATCGAGCTCGCCAAGGGCGTGACCTCGCCCGATGCCAATGTCCGGATACAGACCTTCGCCGGCATCCTGCGCGACATGAGCGCGGGCAAGCGCGACCCGCAGTTGACCGATCCGGCACTCGCGCGCACGGTCTGGGCCGAGATCGTCAAGGCGGCGGATGCCAACTACGTTCCCGGCAAGTTCACCACCTTCGCCGGCTTCGAATGGACCTCGAACCCACTGCAGCGCAACCTGCATCGCGTCGTGGTCTTCCGCGATACCGCGCACCTGCCCGACATGGCGCTGTCGGCGCTCGATTCGGACGACCCCGAGACGCTGTGGAAGTGGATGGGCGAGCAGCGCGCCAAGGGTTCGACCCTGTTCGCCATTCCGCATAACGGCAATGCCAGCGACGGGCGCATGTTCGAGACGGTGAAATTCGACGGCCAGCCGATCGACGCGGCCTACAACGCGACGCGCACCGCCAACGAACCGCTGTACGAGATCACCCAGATCAAGGGCACCTCCGAGACCCATCCCGACCTGTCGCCCAACGACGAGTTCGCCGGCTTCGAGCAATGGGACTACACCTTGTCCGCGGATTACCAGCGGCCGACCCATCGCCAGGGCAGCTTCATCCGCCAGGCCCTGCTCGACGGCATGAGCCAGGCCGCAAGCGGCGCCGGCAATCCCTTCAAGTACGGCTTCATCGGCGATACCGACACCCACAACGCGGCCGCCAGCCATGAGGAGTTCAACTACACCGGCAAGTTCGCCTTCGAGAACAATGCCGAGGAAAGGTTGACCGGCGTACCCGGCGCGCCTGCGGGCCAGGTCCAGCAGATCCAGGAGTTCAGCTCCGGCGGCTTGGCCGCGGTCTGGGCCGCGCAGAACACCCGCGAGGCGATCTGGGATGCGATGCAGCGCAAGGAGACCTTCGCCACCTCGGGCCCGATGATGAAGGTGCGCTTCTTCGGCAGCTTCGACTTTGCGCCCGGTGATGTGTCAACGGCCGATTTCATCAAGACCGCCTACGCCAAGGGCGTGCCGATGGGCGGCGACCTCAAGCCCGGCACCGGCGCTGCACCCACCTTCCTCGTCACCGCGATCAAGGACCCGAAGAGCGGCAACCTGGATCGCGTGCAGATCGTGAAGGGCTGGCTCGACGCGGCCGGCCAGCAGCACGAGAAGATCTACGACGTCGCCTGGTCCGGCGAGCGCACGATCGGCGCCGACGGCAAGCTGCCGGCGGTGGGCAACAGCGTCGATCTCGAGACCGCGACCTACACCAGCGACATCGGTGCCGCGGAACTGGCCACCGGCTGGACCGATCCGGAGTTCGATCCGGGCCAGCGCGCGTTCTACTACGCCCGCGTCCTCGAGATTCCGACCCCGCGCTGGAACACCTACGACGCGGTGCGGACCGGCATGGCGGCGCTGACCAAGGTGCCGGCGACGATCCAGGAGCGGGCCTGGAGTTCGCCGATCTGGTACGCGCCTAACTAGTACTGAATGGCAATCAGCCGAGGTAGATCATCATGAAGACCAGCGCACTCTCGGTACTCATCGTCGCAAGCATCGGCGCGATGGCCCTCTCCGGCTGCAGCAAGCAGGAGCCGGCGGTCGCCACAGCCCCGCCCGCGTCCCCGCCCCCGGCCGCGGCCGCGGCAGCCGCAACAGAGCCGGCCCCCACCCAGAACCCCGAAAACGTAAACTTGGGCGATACCCAAGTGCACACCCGCAGGTCGG
>JANOEA010000091.1:0-2433 GCA_031412975.1 Pseudomonadota bacterium
ACTCAACCGACTGCGTTCGGCGCGGGCGGAAATCGAGCTCATGGCGGGCGGCGTCCAGCAGTTGATACATCCATACGGTAGCGTATTGACAGCTCTAAAAGAAGCCCAACATACTGCCCCGTATGGACGCTGCCCTCGCCCGCCAGTCCCCCGCGCCAAGCTTCGGACGCCTGGCCGCAGCCGACGGCGTGCCGCTGGCCTATGAGATCCATGGGCCGGCGCATGGCGCACCGCTGGTGTTCGCGCATGGCTTCGGCCAGACCCGCCACGCGTGGCGCAATACCGCCTCCGTACTCGGCGCGCTCGGCTACCGCGCGCTGGCCGCTGACGGTCGCGGCCACGGCGACAGTGGCTGGATCGCCGACGGCGAATATCGATTGCAGCACTCGATCGACGACGCGGCGCGACTCAGCGCGCTGGCCGGCGAACGCCCGGTCTGGATCGGCGCCTCGATGGGCGGATTGCTCGGCATGGTCGCCGAGGCCAGCGTGCCGGGCGGACGCTTCGCCGCACTGGTGCTGGTCGACATCACGCCGCGCTGGGAGACCCGCGGGGTCGACCGGATCATCGGCTTCATGCGCGCACATCCGCAGGGCTTCGCCTCGGTGCACGAGGCGCAGGCCGCGGTACGCGAACACCTGCCGCATCGCGCAGACGATGGTCGCGATCCGGCGCGCCTGCACAAGCTGCTGGTCCCGATGGACAACGGCCGCCTGCGCTGGCACTGGGACCCGCGCCTGCTCGAGACCATCACGCAGGAAACCACAGACTGGTCGGCGCGCCTGCCGCAGATCGCGCGCCAGCTCGCATTGCCGGTGCTGCTGGTCAGCGGCGGGCGCAGCGACGTGGTCTCCCGGCACACGATCGAAGAGTTCCAGCAACTGGTCCCCCACGCCGAACACCATGCGGTCGACGACGCCACCCACATGGTGGTCGGCGACGCGAATGATCGTTTCACTTCCGTCATCACCGCTTTCCTGCATCGTCTCGGCCATGCGCCGCGACGCGCCACCACCTGAGGAGTTGCACATGGGCACTTTCGCCAACTGGATCCCGCTGCTGGCACTCGCCACGGTCGCACTGGCCTGCGCATTCTGGCGCACGGGTCTGCGCACATGGACAACAGCGAGCGTCATCGCGCTGTTCGCCGCCGCGGTGCTGGTGCAGCCGCACTGGCTCGCATGGGCGATTCCCGCGCTGCTGCTCGCGCTGATCGCGCTGCCGCTGAACCTGGGCGGTTTCCGCCGCAACGTGATCAGCGCACGCTTGCTGAAGCTCTACCAGGGCATGACGCCGCAGCTGTCGGAAACCGAGAAGGTCGCACTCGAAGCCGGCACGGTCGGCTGGGAAGGCGAGCTGTTCAGCGGCCGCCCGCAGTGGAACCAATTGCTCGCGGTGCGCGCACCGCAACTGACTGCCGATGAACAGGCTTTCATCAACGGTCCGGTCGAAGAAGTCTGCGCGATGACCAACGAGTGGGAAGTCAGCCACGAGTTGGCCGACCTCACGCCGCAGGTGTGGGATTACCTCAAGAAGCAGCGCTTCTTCGGCATGATCATCCCGAAGGAATACGGCGGCCTCGGTTTTTCCGCCTACGCGCACCACTGCGTGCTGGCCAAGGCCTCGAGCGTGTCGGGAACCCTCGCGTCGACCATCGCGGTGCCCAACTCGCTGGGCCCGGCCGAGCTGCTGCTGCACTACGGCACCGACGAGCAGAAGAAGTACTACCTGCCGCGCCTCGCGCGTGGCGAAGAGATCCCGTGCTTCGCGTTGACCAATCCGTGGGCCGGATCGGATGCGACCTCGATCCCCGACTACGGCATCGTCTGCAAGGGTTTGCACGAGGGCAAGGAAGTGCTCGGCGTGCGGCTGACCTTCGACAAGCGCTACATCACGCTCGCGCCGATCGCCACCGTGATCGGCCTTGCGTTCCGCCTGCACGACCCCGAGCACCTGCTCGGCAGCGAATCCGAGCGCGGCATCACGCTCGCGCTGGTTCCACGCGGCACCCCGGGGCTCGAAGCCGGTCGTCGCCACCTGCCGCTGAACATGCCATTCCAGAACGGCCCGGTGCGCGGCAAGGACGTGTTCGTGCCGCTGACCGCGCTGATCGGCGGTGAGGAATTCATCGGCCATGGCTGGCGCATGCTGGTCGAGTGCCTGTCGGTCGGCCGCTCGATCTCGCTGCCGTCCACGGCCGCCGGTGGCGTGCGCGCGGTCGCGGCGGTCACCGGCGCCTATGCGCGCATCCGCAAGCAGTTCCAGATGCCGATCGGCCGCTTCGAGGGCATCGAAGAAGCGCTGGCGCGGATCGGCGGCTACACCTATGCGATCACCGCGCTGTCGCGGATGACCGCGCATGCGGTGGATCTGGGCGAAAAACCCGCGGTGCCTTCGGCGATCGCGAAGTACCACGCGACCGAATCCGCGCGC
>JANOEA010000092.1:0-10513 GCA_031412975.1 Pseudomonadota bacterium
GCGTTGGGGGGGGGCCTGCGCGAGCGCATGTTTGGGGGTTGCCGCTACCAGCTAATGATCGACCGGCAAACACGCATGGCGCTGGGGAGGGGCCGGGGCTGCCTGCATCGGGGCGAGCTTGCGCGCATCGCGCGCCACGCCGATCACCTGCGCGCCGCGCGCGTTCGCACCCAGCGCGATCGCCTGCCCGATGCCGCCACTGGCGCCGGTGACTACCCAGGTCTGGCCGTGCAGGCCATCGTCGAACGGCTGCCACTGGGCGCGGCGTCGACGCAGCCCGACTGCGCTGAAGCGGCTGAAGAAGCGCGCGTAGAAGAACAGGCTGGCGGCGGTGCGGAGCATGGGCGCATTCTAGCTGCCGCGCGCGAAGCCTGCGTGCGCGATCGCGCGCTCAATCGACGATCGGGAAGGTCATTCCGATCAGCCACGCGAACACCACGCCATTGGCGACTGCCGCGACCAGCGGGTGGCCGGTGTGGCGCACCGTCCATGCGCTGAACAAGCCGTACACGGCGAACAGCAGCAGGATCGCCGGCACGATGATGGCGAGGAAGAACAGCTGCGCGGGATTGAGCGCGATCGCCAGTGCGAGCGAGAGCAGGAAGCACGACTTGGTCAGCAGGTAGGCACCGCGGCGCGCGGCGATCCGGCGGGTCAGCCATTCGTCGGCGATGAAGAAGGGCAGGGTGCCGATCGCGATCGCGCCAACCAGCGGCAGCCGCCACGGGGCCGGCATCACCGACATCACGTGCTGGTCGAGGCTGACCCCGATCATCAGCGCGCTGTAACCGAGCACGATGATCAGCGCCATCACGAACTGGGTGCGATCGAACTGCAGCAGTCCGCTGGCCTCGGAGCCGCGCCGCAGCCACCACAGACCTGCCGCGGTGAGCAGCCCGTAGAGCAGGAAATGCGCCGCGAGGTAGTCGCCCAGCAGCAGCGGCAGGAAATCGGTCGGCAGCTTCCACAGGATCAGCGGGGTGAGCAGGGCCGGCGCCAGCGCGAGCACGAACAGCGTGCGCCATGCGAGCGGACGCAGCGGTGCCAGCTTCGCCACCGGCGGCAGGTATGCCAGCAGCGGCCACGGCAGCAGCACCACGCCGATCGCGAGCACGACCAGCCAAACCCTGCGGATGTCGACCGCGCCGTCGGAGCCGCTGCGCTCGAACGCGGCATTCAGCCACGCGCGCGACTCGCGCAGCGCGGCGGGGCTGAACAGCACGCCGATGTGTTCGACGCGCGGTGCGAAGTACACGCGTCGCGCAGTGCCGTCGGCGAAGTTGCCGAAGGTCACGCCGCTGGCGGCGGGTTCGCCGGCAGCGAGCCCGAGGTGCGTGAAGGCCTGGTCGCGCAACATCGCCGGCTCCCATGCGCCGTCGACGATCAGCAGGTTGCGCGGGCGGAAGGTCTGCATCTGCGGCAGGAACAGCGACAGCGCCACGGTCGCCTGCACGTTCGGGTGGGCATCGGCGTAGCGCACCACCACATCGGCCGCCATCGAGTGGCCGAGTACCGCGAGGCGGCCGTCGGACTGCGGCAAGGCCAGCGCATGGGCGACCACCCGATCGAAACTGTCGAGCAGATCGCCGCGCATGCTCACCACGTCGTTCATGCCTGCGGCCAGCGGCTCGGGATTGCGTGCGTGGCCGGGGAAGTCGAAGGTCACCACCACATAGCCGTCGCGCGCGAGCGTGGTGGCGACCGGCTGCATCAATTGCTGCGAGCCGGCGAAACCGTGGGCGACCACCACCACCGGCGCACGTTCGGCCGCCGGCTGGCGGAATACCGTGACCGGGATGCTGCCGACGCTTGCGCGCTCGACCCGCAGGCCGTCGCGCTGGCCCTGCAGTTCCCACACCGAGGCAGTGATGGCAGCCAGCGCGAACAGCGCCAGCAGCAGCCGCGGGAAGGTGAAGTCCATGGGCTCAGGCGACTCGCTGGCGGGGGTCTGCAATCACCGGAAGGACTGGTAGAGTTGAACGTTGAATCCCGTGCGCCAGACACCGCGGACACCCGCGGGGCCGTGCTGGCGCCCTCGCATCGGCATCTCGCTGGACCTCCAGAGCATGGCACAGCCTTTCCCGTTTTCGGCAATCGTGGGCCAGGAAGAAATGAAGCTTGCGCTGCTGATCGCGGCCGTCGACGGCAGCATCGGCGGCGTGATGGTGTTCGGCGATCGCGGCACCGGCAAGTCGACCGCGGTGCGCGCATTGGCGGCATTGCTGCCGAAGATGAATGCGGTGATCGGCTGCATGTACGGCTGCGATCCCGAGGCGCATGGCAGCTGGTGCGAACAGTGCCGCAAACATCAGCCCGGCACCCACCTCAAGGCGCATCGGATCCCGGTGCCGGTGGTGGACATGCCGCTGGGCGCGACCGAGGACCGGGTGGTCGGCGCACTCGATCTCGAGCGTGCGTTGTCGCAGGGCGTCAAGGCCTTCGAGCCCGGACTGCTCGCGCGCGCCAATCGCGGCTTTCTGTACGTCGACGAGGTCAACCTGCTCGAAGATCATCTGGTCGACCTGCTGATCGACGTGGCCGCCTCGGGCGAGAACCTGGTCGAGCGCGAGGGCCTGTCGGTGCGCCACCCGGCGCGCTTCGTGCTGATCGGCAGCGGCAATCCGGAGGAAGGCGAGCTGCGTCCGCAGCTGCTCGATCGCTTCGGCCTGTCGGTGGAAGTGAAGACCCCGACCGACCTGCCCTCGCGGGTCGAGGTGGTGCGCCGGCGCGACGATTTCGAGCGCGACCGCAGCGCCTTCATCGCGCACTGGAAAAAAGACGATGACCGCGTGCGCCGGCGCATCACCAAGGCGCGCGAGCATCTGTCCACGGTCGAGGTTCCCGATGCGGCGATCGAGCGCGCGGCCCAGCTGTGCATGGCGCTGGGCACCGACGGCCTGCGCGGCGAGCTGACCCTGATCCGCGCGGCGCGCGCAGTGGCCAGTCTCGATGGCGATCCGGTGGTCGAGGACCAGCACCTGCGGCGCGTCGCAGCCAGTTCGCTGCGCCATCGCATGCGCCGCGATCCGCTCGACGATTCCGGCTCCACCGTGCGCGTCGAGCGCGCGATCGTGCAGCTGTTCGGCGCCTGATCCGGGCCGTGGTCCATCACGAGGACGACCCGCGCTGGCTCGACGCCGCATTGGTGGCGAGCCTGCTGGCGGTCGATCCGGTCGGTCTGGGTGGCGCGTGCATTCGCGCCGGCAACGGTTCGGCGCGCGCGCAGTGGATGCACATCCTGCGCGGCTGTCTGCCGGCACACGAGGCGCTGCGCCGGATTCCGCCACACGTCGCGACCGATCGGCTGCTCGGCGGACTCGATCTGACCGCCACCCTCGGCGCCGGTCGGGCGGTCGCGCAGCGCGGTCTGCTCGCCGAGGCGAACGGTAGCCTGGTGGTGCTGCCGATGGTCGAACGGTTTCCGGCCGCGACCCTGGCGCATATCTGTGCGGTGATCGATACCGGCGAGATCGTGCTCGAGCGCAACGGGCTGGCGCTGCGCACGCCGACCCGCTTCGGCGTGATCGCGTTCGACGAAGGCGTCGACGATGAAGAGCGCCCGCGCGCGGAGTTGCTCGACCGGCTCGGCTTCCTGCTCGATTTCAGCGGGCTGCGGATTCACGCGAGCGAGACGACCGACGGACTGCGCGATCGCGACGATGCGATCGCGCAGGCGCGCGCCTGCCTTCCCGCGGTGCGGATCGACGATCCACTGTGCCAGGCACTGTGCGTGACCGCGATGAAGCTCGGCATCGCATCGATCCGCGCCTCGCTGATCGCGGTGCGCGCGGCTTGCGTGATGGCAGCGCTGCAGGGCCGCACGGTGGTCGACGAGACCGATGCCGCAATCGCCGCGCGGCTGGTGCTCGCACCCCGCGCCACCGTGCTGCCGCAACCGCAGCCCGAGGAAGACAGCGAAGCCGAGCAGGAGCCGTCGGACCCGCCACCCGAACCTGCCGAGCCGCCGCCCCCCGAGCCGCCAGACGCCGATGCGCGCGACGACCCGCCGGCCGACGACGATCAGGTCGAGCGCTCCGATCGCGTGCCTGAAGAACTGATCCTCGCCGCCGCCCTCGCGGCGATCCCGAAGGGCCTGCTGGAGCGACTGCGCCTGAAGGCGAGCCTCGCCTCGCGGGTGCGCTCGGATGGGCGCGCCGGAGCGGTGCAGCAGTCGTTGCTGCGTGGTCGCCCGGCCGGTGCGCGGCGCGGCGAGCCGCGCGCGGGCGTGCGCCTGAACCTGATCGAGACGCTGCGCGCGGCGGCACCCTGGCAGACCATCCGGCGCGCGAGCATCGGCGCGCGCAAGCCGCGGCCGGTCGAGATCCGCCGCGACGATTTCCACATCACCCGCTACAAGCATCGCACCCAGACCACCACGATCTTCGTGGTCGACGCGTCCGGCTCCTCGGCATTGAATCGGCTCGCCGAAGCCAAGGGCGCGGTCGAGCTGCTGCTCGCCGACTGCTATGTGCGCCGCGACCAGGTTGCGGTGATCTCGTTCCGCGGCCGCGAGGCCGAGCTGGTGCTGCCGCCGACGCGATCCTTGCTGCGCGCCAAGCGCAGTCTCGCCGGCATGCCCGGCGGTGCGGGCACCCCGCTGGCCACCGCGATCGATGCCGCCGTAACGCTGGTCGAACAGGTTCGCCGCGCCGGCCAGACCGCCACCCTGGTGCTGCTCACCGACGGCCAGGCCAATGTCGCGCGCGATGGCAGCGGCGGACGCGAGCGCGCGATGGCCGACGCACTGGCCGCAGCGCAGCGGATCCGCGCGGCCGCGATCAACACGCTGTTCATCGACATCTCGCCGCGCGCGCAACCGCAGGCCAGTCGTATCGCGAGCGCGATGGATGCACATTATTTGTTGCTGCCGTATGCCGATGCGGCCGCCTTGTCGGGGGTGGTCAAGACCGCGACAGCGGCCTCGCGGCGCAAGGCCTGAGCCGCATGCGCGAGCGCGATCGACCGATCGCTGCCCCCGACCTGCGAGCGCTGCTCGGCGAGCTGCGCGCGCCGCTCGAAGTCGCAAGCTTCCTGCTCGGCGCCACGCAACTGCGCGCACTGCCGCCCGGCGATGGCCATCCGGTGATGTTCCTGCCCGGCTTCGGGATGGGCGACGAAGCGCTGGCGCCGATGGCGCGCGCGATCGAGCGCCTCGGCTACGCGGTGTACGGCTGGGAGCAGGGCCGCAATTTCGGCCTGCGCCAGCGCACCGCGGAACGCCTGCTCGAACGTTTGCTCGACCTGCATCGCCGGCATGCGCGCGCGGTGAGCCTCGTGGGCTGGAGCGCGGGGGGCCTGTATGCGCGCGAGCTGGCCCGCTTGCGTCCAGATCGCGTGCGTCGCGTGTTCACCCTCGGCAGTCCGCTGCAGCCGCACGCATCGGGCCAGCCGCTGGTCGAACTGGCCCGACAGTGGTTCGATGCGCACCTGACTGCACAAGGCGACTCGCCATTGGCGCCCAACGTCGATGCGTTGCAGCTGCCATGCACCGTGATCCACTCGAAGTCCGACGGCGTGGTCGCGTGGCGTGCGGCAGTCCAGGACGATGCACCGCACACCGAGAACCTCGAAGTCGATGGCACCCACCTGGGCCTCGGCTTCAACCTCGAGGTGCTGCGCATCATCGCCGAGCGACTGGCGCTGGAGCCTGCGGGTCGGCCACCGAAAGCACCACCGAAACGTCGCCGCACGCCGGCGCCCTAGCGGGCGCAGGCTTCAGCCCGCGCGCACCAGTCCGTGGCGGATCCGCGCCCATTCGAGCTTGAACCACGGGGTGAACGAGCGTGGCGAGCGGCTCATCTCCAGATCCAGCGCGGCGGGCTCCACGTAACGCAGCGCCGAGATCTCGCTGCGATTGTGCTCGGGCACGTCGTTGGAACGACCCGCATAGACCCAGCACAGCTCGTTCTCCGCACCTTCGTCGTCGAACTGCGCCTGGTACTGGAACTTGAACAGGAACTGCAGCTCACAGCGCATGCGCAGTTCTTCATCGAGGCGACGGTGGATCGCCTGGGTCATGTCCTCGCCGCGGCGCGGATGGCTGCAGCAGGTATTCGACCAGTAGTCCGGCCACAGGCGCTTTGAGGCGGCGCGACGCTGCAACAGCAGGCGCCCGCGCTCGTCGAACACGAACAGCGAAAATGCCCGATGCAGGCGTCCCGCACCCTGGTGTGCCGCGGCCTTCTCCAGGTGACCGACCTCGTTGTCGTCCGCGTCGACCAGGATCAACGGCTCGTCGTCGAACGACACCACGGTGTCGTGAGGGGCGCGATCGCTGTCCAAACTCCACCTCCCGGTTGGTCAATCCGTACCCGCGCAGCGCGCCATTCCGCCCTGACGCCGACACCCCGGCTCCGCGTGCGCAAAGGCCAGCATTGGCGGGTTGTCAGATAATCAGGACTTCTATATTGTCACAACATGTTGACACTGCCCAGCCTCACCCGCCCGTCCACGGCTGCCGCGGGCAAACCCCGCGCGGTGGTGATCGGCAGCGGCTTCGGTGGGCTGGCTGCTGCGGTCCGCCTCGGTGCCCGCGGTTACCAGGTCAGCGTGGTCGAGAAGCTGGATGCGCCCGGTGGGCGTGCGTATGTGTACCGGCAGGATGGCTTCACCTTCGACGCCGGCCCGACCGTGATCACCGCGCCGTTCCTGTTCGAAGAACTGTGGGCCCTGTGCGGCAAGCGCCTGGCCGACGATGTCGAACTGCGCGCGGTCGCACCGTTCTACCGCATGCGCTTCGACGATGGCACGGTGTTCGATTATTCCGGCGACGAGCAGGCGATGGTCGCGCAGATCGCCAAGCTGTGTCCGGAGGACGTCGAGGGCTACCGCCGCTACATGCTCGCCAGCGAGGCGATCTACAAGGTCGGTTTCGAGCAGCTCGGCCACGTGCCCTTCGACACCCTCGGCGGCATGCTCAAGATCGTGCCGGAGATGCTGCGGCTGCAGAGCTACCGCACGGTCTATGGCCTGGTGTCGAGCTTCATCAAGCACCCGCACCTGCGCGTGGCGCTGAGCTTCCATCCGCTGCTGGTCGGCGGCAATCCGTTCACCACCACCTCCATCTACTGCCTGATCGCTTTCCTCGAGCGCCGCTGGGGCGTGCACTTCGCGATGGGCGGCACCGGTGAACTGGTGCGCGGGCTGGTGCGGCTGATCGAAGGCCAGGGCGGCAGCGTGCAGTGCAACCAGGAGGTCGAGCAGATCCTGATCACCGATGGCGCCGCGACCGGAGTGCGGCTGAAATCAGGCGTCGAGCTGCCGGCCGAAATCGTGGTCTCCAATGCCGACTCGGCGTGGACCTACCGGCAACTGGTGGCACCGGCCGAGCGCAAACGCTGGACCGATCGCAAGCTCGAAAAATCGCGTTATTCGATGAGCCTGTTCGTATGGTACTTCGGCACCCGCTGCCAGTATCCGGACGTGGCCCACCACAGCATCCTGCTCGGTCCGCGCTACAAGGAACTGCTGCACGAGATCTTCCACGACAAGGTGCTGGCCGGCGATTTCAGCCTGTACCTGCATCGACCCACCGCGACCGATCCCTCGCTGGCACCTGCCGGCTGCGATGCGTTCTACGTGCTCTCGCCGGTGCCGCACCTGGGCAGCGGCACCCGCTGGGACGAGGTCGCCGAGCGCTACCGCAGCGCGATCTGCGCGCGCCTGTCCAGTACCGTGCTGCCGGATCTGGAAAACCAGATCGTGAGTTCGCACATGCTCACCCCGCAGGACTTCCAGGACCGGCTGAACTCCTACCAAGGGGCCGCCTTCGGGCTCGAACCGGTGCTCACGCAAAGCGCCTGGTTCCGCCCGCACAACCGTAGCGAAGACGTGCGAAATCTGTTCCTGGTCGGCGCCGGTACCCATCCGGGCGCAGGTCTTCCCGGCGTGCTGTCTTCAGCGCGCGTGCTCGACACGGTGGTGCCCAATGCTGCTGCTTTCGCCTGAACTGAACTACCCGGCCGAAGACCTGGCGGCATGCCGCCAGATGCTGCGGACCGGATCGAAATCGTTCGCTGCCGCCGCGATGCTGTTGCCCAGCCAGGTGCGCGATTCGGCGACCATCCTGTATGCCTTTTGCCGCGATGCCGACGATGCGGTCGATCTGCACGACGGCGGCGGGCAGGCAGTGGAGCGCCTGCGCGAGCGGCTCGATCGCATCTATGCGGGCAATCCGCAGGCGCACGCGGTCGACCGCGCTCTGACCCAGGTGGTGGCGCGCCACGTGCTGCCGCGACCCTTGCTGGATGCGCTGATCGAGGGCTTCGAGTGGGACGCACAGGGTCGCCGCTACGCGACGATGGCCGAGCTGGAGGCCTACGCCGCGCGCGTGGCCGGCACCATCGGCGCGATGATGGCGGTGCTGATGGGTGCACGCACGCCCGCGGCGATCGCGCGCGCGACCGACCTCGGCGTGGCGATGCAGTTGACCAACATCGCACGCGACGTCGGCGACGATGCGCGCGCGGGCCGCATCTACCTGCCGCTGGAGTGGCTCGAGGCGGCCGGGATCGATCCCGATCGCTGGCTGCTCGAGCCCACCATCAACGATGCCTTGCGCGGCGTGATCGACGACCTGCTGTGCTGCGCCGATGCGCTGTACGCGCGCGTCGAGTCGGGCGTGGCGCAACTGCATCCGGAGTGCCGCGCGGGCATCAACGCCGCGCGTTTCATCTACGCCGAGATCGGTCGCGTGGTGCGCCGCGCGAACTGCGACTCGGTGTCTTGCCGGGCGGTGGTTCCCGGGCATCGCAAGGCATGGCTGCTGCTGAAGTCGTACATGGCCGATCCGCAGGCTTCGGTCCAACCGGCACTGCCCGCGATGCCGGGCAACCACTTCCTGGTCGAAGCGGTGGCCGCGTCGAACACCGCCGCGAACACCTGGCCGACCGAATACAGCTTCGACCTGCCGTGGTGGAAGCTGCGCGCACGCGCACTGTGGGTGATCGATCTGTTTGAGCGCATGGAGCGCCGCGATCGCGGCCTGCCGATGGGCGTGCCCGCGCAGAACCTGTCGACCCCGTGACTGCCACGGTCGCCGAAGCCTGATGGAAGCCAACCAGATCAAGCTGATCGAGATGGGCATGCTGTTCGGCGGCTTGCTGCTGTTCCTGTCGTGGGAGCTGTACAAGGTGCGCAAATCGCTGCGCGAGGACGACGAGCGCGCGCGCGACGATGAGCGCGGGTCGAAGCCGGGTCCATAGCCGTCGCGCGCCGCGACCGGGCTGCGCACGCCGTTGCGATCAAGCCCGACGGGGCGCCTTGAACGGCAGCATCGCCTGCACGATTCGCGAGCGGAAGCGATCGAGATCGAGGCTTTCGTGCACCGCTTGCGTCGCTGCGCCGAGCACCCGCGATTGGACCACCGAGCGCGCATAGAACGGCGTGTCCTCGAGGGTGCGGATGATGCGCGCCGAGCCGTCGTCCGACCGCGTACTGCGTGCGATCCGCCAGCCGCTGGCCGGCAGCGCGACGGTGGGCGGGGGCTCGAAATCGGCGACCGAGCCGTCTTTCGCGAAACGCAGCGCCAGCGCGGTGCGTCCACCGCTGCGTTCGAGCACGTCGTAGAGCACTGCGGTGCCGCCGGCGACCGCAGCGCGCGACCAGTTCCAGCGCTGGATCCGCGCTTCCAGCGGTTCGTCGCCGAAGTTGGAATCGCAATAGCCTTCGCCCGACCAGCGCAGGGCCGGTGCGTCGAGCTGCACTTCGACTCGCGCGGACGGTGCGATCGGACACCAGAAGTGGTGGCCGGAACGATCCAGTTGCGCGGGGTGCACCACCAGTGCATGCGGAATCACCCGCACGCGGCCGCGGATCCGCGACGGCAGCGGCGCGGTCACTTCATCGATGTCGAACACCAGCGCCTGTCCGTCCCAGTGCAGGCGGCTGGGGCCGATCTTAAGCGTGCTGGCGGATGGCTCCACCCGTGCGCGGCCGCGCTCGGTCATCGCCCAGCGTTTGCCGTGCGGCCCGTACAGCGCGACGTTCAGCGCGCAGTGATCGATCGCCTGCGCGACCCCGCGGCGCCGCGCGGCCGCATACCACGGCGAGAACACGCTGCCGATGAACCCGATCAGGGTAATCCCGTGGCGGCCGTCGTCGCTGAGTGCGTCGACGTACCACCAGGCATAGCCGCCGGGCGCTACCGGCTGGTCGAAGCGAGGTCCTCGATCAGGCAGCCGGCCGCCAGGCGCCCCGAAATCGCCGCCATCGGCACGCCCGGCCCCGGATGCGTGCTGCCCCCGGCCAGGTACAGACCCGGCATCCGGCTGCGCGATCCGTGGCGGTTGAACGACGCCCTCCAGCCGTGCGAGGCCGGGCCGTAGAGCGCTCCCCCGGTCGCCGGAAACAGCTGGTGGAACTGATTCGGCGTCGCGATCTGGGTCCATTCCGGGCTCCGGGTCAGGGTCAGGCCGCAGCGCGCCAGCAAGTCGAAGGTGCGCGACTCGCAGGCATCGAGCTGTGCGGCATCGTAGCGCTGCAGGTCGCCATTGGGCGGTGCGTTGATCAGGCA
>JANOEA010000093.1:0-9089 GCA_031412975.1 Pseudomonadota bacterium
GTCGAGACCGCGATCGAGATGTCGGCGTAGGCGTGGTAGACGATGTCGGCGCCATCGACGGACGCGTTGACCACCGGATGGCGCTTGAGCGCTTCGGCCGCGGCCTTGACGAAGAAGCTCATCAGGCCCAGGCGCACGCCGTGGGTCTTTTCGAATTGCTCGCCGAGGGTCTTGCGCAGGTCCATCGCGGCTTTCATGTTGACCTCGTTGAACGAGGTCAACATCGCGATCGAGTTCTTCGACTGCATCATGCGTTCGGCGATGCGCGTGCGCATGCGGGTCATCGCGACCCGCTGTTCGGTGCGCGGGCCACTGCCCAGCGCGGCGGGCGCGGGGGCCGCTGCAGCGGCAGGCGCAGGTGCAGCGGCCGGCGCCTTCGCGGCATTGACCAGGTCTTCCTTGGTCACCTGTCCACGACGACCGGTGCCGGTGACCGTCGCGGGATCGATCCTGTTTTCCTCGGCGAGTCGTCGCCCGGCCGGTGACAGCTCGGCGGTGCTCGCGGCAGGCGTTGCCGGAGGCGCGGCCTTTGCGGCGGGTGGCGTTGCCGGCGCGGGTGCCACGGCTGCAGATGCCGCTGGCGCGTCTGCCACCGCGCCCGCCTCGACGATGCCGATGACCTCCTGGCTGCCCACGCTGTCGCCCACGTTCTTGAGCACGCTGGCCAGCACGCCGTCGACCGGCGAGGGGACCTCGAGCACGACCTTGTCGGTCTCGAGGTCGACCAGGTTCTCGTCGCGGCGAACGCTGTCGCCGGGCTTCTTGTGCCAGGCAGCGATGGTGGCGTCGGAGACCGACTCCGGCAGCACGGGAACCTTGACCTCAATGCTCATTTTCTTCTGCCCTGGATGGGAAGCGCGGGTTGGGACGCGGTGCGGTGCGATGCGGACTATTCGTGGACGCTGTCGTCGACCAGCTTGTCGACCAGCGCCTGCGCGAGCAGCGCGCCGTGCTCGGCGACGTGCGTGTTGTAGTGGCCGCAAGCGGGCGCCGGCGAGCGCGGCCGGCCGGCGTAGTGCAGGCGCTGCTTGCCATCGCCGATGCAGAAGTGCAGGTGATGCTGGATCTGGTACCAGGCGCCCTGGTTCATCGGCTCCTCCTGGCACCAGATCACGTTCTTGACCGCCGGGAAGCGCCGCAGCTCGGCGTACACCTGCGCACGCGGGAACGGATACAGCTGCTCGACGCGCACCAGTGCGACGTCCTGCACGCCGCGCTTGTGCGCTTCTTCGAGCAGGTCGTAGTACACCTTGCCCGCACACAGCACCATGCGCTTGACCTTCTTCGGATCGCGCGCGGTGGTGTCCGGGATCACGGTCTGGAAGCCGCCGTCGCTGAGCTCGTCGAGGGTCGAGGTCGACAGCTTGTTGCGCAGCATCGACTTCGGCGTCATCACCACCAGCGGCTTGCGCAAATCGCGCACCATCTGCCGGCGGATCATGTGGAACATCTGCGCCGGCGTGGTCGGCGTACAGACCTGCATGTTGTCCAGCGCGCACAACTGCAGGAAGCGCTCCAGGCGCGCCGAACTGTGCTCGGGGCCCTGGCCCTCGTAGCCGTGCGGCAGGAACAGGGTCAGGCCGCACACGCGGCCCCACTTGGCTTCGCCCGAGGAGATGAACTGGTCGATCACGACCTGCGCGCCGTTGGCGAAGTCGCCGAACTGGCCTTCCCAGATCACCAGCGTGCCGGGGTCGGTGGTGGCGTAGCCGTATTCGAAGGCCATCACCGCTTCTTCGGAAAGCAGCGAGTCGATGATGGTGATGTCCTGCGGATCGGCGACCAGCGCTGCCAGCGGCAGCTTCGCCTCGCCGGTGTTCTGGTCGTGCAGCACCGCATGGCGATGGAAGAAGGTGCCGCGTCCGGAATCCTGCCCGACCACCCGCAGTTTGCTGCCTTCGGCAAGCAGCGCGGCGTAGGCGAGATTCTCGGCAAAGCCCCAGTCCATGCGCAGTTCGCCCGCCGCCATCTTCGCGCGGTCCTCGTAGACCTTCGCCACGCGGGGATGCAGGACCATGCCATCGGGCACCTTGGCGATCGCCTGCGCCAGCGGCAGCAGGCGCTCGCGCGGCACTGCGGTATCGAATGGATCGTCGGTCTTCGCGCTCCGATGCCGCGCCCAGTCGATCGCGGGCACCAGCGGATTGTCGGCGAGATCGGCCACGATGCGGCCGGAATCGAGCTGGCTGCGATAGCCGTCGGCCAGTGCCTTCGCGTCGTCGGCGCCGATGCTGCCCTCGCGCGCGAGCTTGTCGGCATACAGCTCGCGGGTGGTCTTGCGGTTGCGGATGACCTGGTACATCACCGGCTGGGTCGCGGCCGGTTCGTCGGCCTCGTTGTGGCCGTGGCGGCGATAGCAGACCAGGTCGATCACCACGTCCTTCTTGAAGCGGCTGCGGAAATCCAGCGCGAGCCGCGCGCAGTACACCACCGCCTCGGGATCGTCGCCGTTGACGTGGAAGATCGGTGCGGTGACCATCTTCGCCACGTCGGTGCAATACAGCGTGGAGCGCGCATCGTCGACCCGGTGGATGGTGAATCCGACCTGGTTGTTGATCACGATGTGCACGGTGCCGCCGACGCAGAAACCGCGCGCCTGCGACATCTGGAACAGCTCCATCACCACGCCCTGGCCCGCGAACGCGGCATCGCCGTGGATCAGCACCGGCATGACCTGTTCGCGCGCATCGTCGTGGCGGCGCTGCTGGCGCGCGCGCACCGAACCGCTGACCACCGCGTCGATGATCTCCAGATGCGAGGGATTGAAGCCCAGCGCCAGGTGCACCGGGCCGCCCGGCGTGGCCACGTCCGATGAATAGCCCATGTGGTACTTCACGTCGCCCGAGTGGGCCGGATCTTCCGGACCGTCGTGGCGGCCCTCGAACTCGGCGAACAGCTGGTGCGGCGGCTTGCCCATGGTGTTGACCAGCACGTTCAGGCGCCCGCGATGGGCCATGCCGATCACGATTTCCTTCACGCCCTGCGAGCCGCCGCGGCGCACGATCTCGTCGACCATCGGGATCAGGCTGTCGCCGCCTTCGAGCGAAAAGCGCTTCTGGCCGACGTAGCGCGTGTGCAGGTAGCGCTCCAGGCCTTCGGCCTGGGTCAGCTTCTGCAGGATGCGCCGACGTTCGTCATCGCCCAGCGCGTACTGGCCGCCAGTGCGCTCGAGCTGCTCGTGCAGCCAGCGGCGCTGCTCGGCGTCCGAGATGTGCATGAACTCGATGCCGACCGAACTCGAATAGGTCGACTTGAGCAGGGTCAGGATGTCGCGCAGCTTCATCCGCGCCGGCGCCGACAGCGAGCCGGTGCTGAACTCCACGTCGAGGTCCGCGCCGGACAGTCCGTGGAAGCCGATCTCCAGGTCCGGCGCGGCCTGCTTGCCCGCCAGTCCCAGCGGATCGAGGTTGGCCGCAAGGTGGCCGCGCGCGCGATATGCGGTCACCAGCTTGTGCACGCCGGCCTGCTTCTGCGCGAACACATCGTCGACCGCCATCGCGGCACCGGCCGAGAGGCCGCGCACCGCGCGACGCGCGGTCTGCGCGACCTGTTCGACGATCGGACCGTGCGGAACGTCGCCGGCCTCGCGCCCCTTGAGCTGCTCGAAATACGCGCGCCACTGCGGATCGACCGCGTTCGGGTCGTGCAGGAAACTCTCGTACAGCGACTCGACATAGACCGCGTTGCCGCCGGCCAGGTGCGAGGAAAGGGCGAATTGCTGCAATAGCGAGGTCACGCGAGCCTTCCTGGATGGGGCGCAAGCGCTTGCGCTGAAAAGGAAATTTGCCGACTCGGCAGAGCCATGGCAAAGCGCGGCATTATACCCGCAGCGTCACGCACCGGGTAAAGCTACTGCGGGGCCGCACACGGCGGGCGCCCCGCGGCGTGCGCCCCGCGGCGTGCGCGGGGATCAGCTGTTGCGGTCGACCGCGTAGCGGGCCAGATCGGCCAGCGGGCTGTCGGCGGCGGCGATCCCCGCGATGCCGGCGAGTGCCTCGCTGCGCAGGCGCGCGGCCAGTGCGCGCGAATTCTGCATGCCGAGGATCGACGGGTAGGTCGGTTTGTCGCGCGCGATGTCCGCGCCCTGGGTCTTGCCGATCGTCGCGGTGTCGCCCTCGACATCGAGGATATCGTCGCGGATCTGGAACGCGAGTCCGACCTGCTGCGCGTAACGATCCAGCGCATCCAGCACGCTGGCATCCTTGCAGCCGGACGCCAGCGCGCCCAGCCGCACGCTCGCGCGGATCAGCGCGCCGGTCTTGTGCGCATGCATGCGCTCGAGTTCAGTGGCATCGAGGCGATGCCCGACTGCGGCCAGGTCGAAGGCCTGGCCGCCGGCCATGCCGGCCGAACCGCAGGCGGTCGCGAGCGCCTGGATCATCGCCACCCCGCGCGCAGGGTCGGCAGCGACCGCCGGATCGGCCGCGAGGATCTCGAACGCGAGCGCCTGCAGCGCATCGCCGGCCAGGATCGCGGTGGCCTCGTCGAAGGCGATGTGCACGGTCGGCAGGCCGCGGCGCAGCGCGTCGTCGTCCATCGCCGGCAGGTCGTCGTGGATCAGCGAGTAGGCGTGGATGACTTCGACCGCTGCCCCCGCGCGATCGGCAGCGCCCGCTTCGGCACCGAGCGCGACGCACGCGGCGTAGGCGAGCAGCGGACGGATGCGCTTGCCGCCGCCGAGCACGCTGTAACGCATCGCGCGATGCAGGTTCAGCGGCGGTATATCGGCACCCGGCAGCAGACGGTCGAGCACGCCATCGGCGCGCTGCGCGTAGTCCAGCAGGGTGGGCGTCAGCTCAGGGCGTGTCGGGTTCAAAGTCGGTGGCGCGGTGTGGCTGTGCGGGATCGAGCAGCAGCTTGACCCGCAGTTCCGCCTGCTCGAGGGCGCCCTGGCACTGCCGGTACAGCGCGATGCCGCGTTCGAAGGTGGCCAGCGAGTCGTCGAGGGAGAGGTCGCCCTTCTCCAGCCGCGACACCAGGGACTCCAGTTCGTCGAGCGAGCGCTCGAAATCCGCGATCGGTGCAGGCGCGGGATTCGGCGGGGTCGACGACATGCGGGCAGACTATCGGAGGGGCAGGGGTCGGTCAACGCGGCGCGTGCACATGGCGCAGGCGCGCGCCCATGCTCTCCAGCGTGCGCTGGAACTCGCCGGCCAGCAAGCAGTCGCCGACCGCCCACAGCGCATCGGCATGCCACACGAACGGCGCGCGTGCGCGCTGCCACGGCGGCACGCCGAGTGCCTGCAGGCGGTGCTTGACCGACTGCGACGGGCGCGATGGCGACAGCACGATGCGCTCACCGCCGCGACGCATCCGCACGCGCAACGCCAGTGGTGCGATCGCACCATCGATGCGCAGGCTGGCGCCATCGGGCAGCAGCAGTGGATGGCGGCCGTCCCAATCGCATGACCATTCGCTCGCCACCGCAGCCAGTGGGGCCATCGCGTGCAGATGGCCACGCCAGAGCCGCACCTCTGCGCCAGGCCAGCGCACGACGCTGACCGCATCGCCGCGCGGCGCATCGAGCATGCGCGTCAACTGGGTCAATCCGCGCCCATCCGGCGGCGGCAGGTGCAGATCGAGCAGCCAGTGGCGCAGCAGCGCGCCGCGTTCCCCTTCGTCGAGCGCCGCGAGTCCCTGCGTGTCGAGCACTTCCGGATCGGCTCCGTGGCGCATTGCGAGATCGCGCGCGAGATTTCGCGCATCGCGTGCAGCGGTCTGCGCCAGCAGGCCCGCACTGCGGGCGAGATTCCGCGCCGCGTGCGGCCAGTGCGCGGCCAGCACCGGCATCACGGTGTGGCGCAGGCGATTGCGCGCCGGATGCAGATCGGCATTCGACGGATCATCGATCCATTGCAGGCCGGTGCTGCGCGCCCATTCGGCGATCGCCAGACGCGGTAGCTCGAGCCACGGTCGCGCGAGCCAGCCCGATGCCAGCGGACGCAGCGCGCGCATGCCGGCAAGGCCATCGCTGCCGGATGCCCGCAGCAGGCGCAGCAACACGGTTTCGGCCTGGTCGTCGGCGTGGTGTGCGGCGACCAGGATGCCACCGGCCGGCAGTGCATCGGCGAACGCCGCATGGCGCGCGGCGCGCGCAGCGCCCTCGGGTCCGAGCCCGCTCGCGCGATCGACCTGCACACGCTGCACCTGCAGCGGCACCTCCAGCGCGGCGCAGTTGCGGCGCACGTGGTCGGCCCATTCACCGCTGCGTGGATGCAGGCCGTGGTCGACATGCAGCGCGCGCAGGCCGCGCGCACGCGCGGCCGGGTTCGCGGCCAGCGCATGCAGCAGTGCGATCGAATCAAGTCCGCCGCTGACCGCGACCAGCAGGCAACCCTGTGGCCACTGCGGTTCCGCCGCTGCGAGCGCCGCCAGAGGTTTCGCCGCACGCATGCCGGCGACGTTCCGCTTCAGGCGCTGCGAAAGGCCCCGTAGCGACGCAAGCGCGCATAGCGCTGCGCCAGCAGGGCGTCCGCATCGATGCCGGCCAGCGCGTCGAGCTGGCCGAGCAGGTGGTGCTTCAATTGCGCGGCCATCGCCGGTGGATCGCGATGGGCGCCGCCCAGCGGTTCGGGCACGATGTGGTCGACCAGGCCCAGCTCGAGCAGCCGCGGTGCGGTCAGGGCCAGCGCGTCGGCCGCATCGCTCGCGCGGTCGGCGGTTTTCCACAGGATCGAGGCGCAGCCCTCGGGCGAGATCACCGAGTAGGTGCTGAATTGCAGCATCAGCGTGCAGTCGCCGACGCCGATCGCGAGCGCGCCGCCCGAGCCGCCTTCGCCGATCACGCTGCACACGATCGGAATCCGCAGGCGCGACATCTCGAGCAGGTTGCGCGCGATCGCTTCCGACTGCCCGCGCTCTTCGGCACCGACGCCCGGATAGGCGCCCGGCGTGTCGATGAAGGTCAGCAGCGGCATCTTGAAGCGTTGCGCCATCTGCATCAGGCGCAGCGCCTTGCGATAGCCCTCGGGGCGCGGCATGCCGAAGTTGCGCCGCACCTTCTGCCTGGTGTCGCGGCCCTTCTGCTGGCCGATCACCATCACCGGCCGGCCGTCGAGGCGTGCCGGGCCGCCGACGATCGCGGCATCGTCGGCGTAAGCGCGGTCGCCGGCGAGTTCCTCGAACTCGTCGAAGGCCATGGCGAGGTAATCGAGCGTGTACGGCCGCAGCGGATGGCGCGCGATCTGCGCGACCTGCCATGCGCTCAGGCCAGCGAAGATCTGCTCGGTGCGTGCCGACAGCTTTGCGCGCAGCTTGCCGATCTCGTCTTCGATATTGAACGCGCTGCCGTGCGACGCGTGCCGCAACTCGTGGATGCGCGCTTCGATCTCCGCCAGCGGTTGCTCGAAATCGAGGTAGTTGTTGTTCATTGGCAGCCCGATCCGGCGCGGGTCTTCTGGGTCGTAGCCAGCAAGGTTACCGCGCGGCCGCTAGCGGTCAAAGCGGCACCCGGTGGCAAGCCCGGGGACTCGCTCACTGGCGTTCGCGCCGTCCGAGCAGCCATGGCGCCAGCGCGAACAGCGCCAGCGACAGCGCATAGGCGCTCCCCGACAGCGGATCGCGGGTTGCGAAATACTCGGCGAAGCTCATGCCGCGCAACTGCAGCACCAGGCCGAACTCGAAGGCCAGCAGCAGCGCGAGTGCGATACCGCCCATCGCGAGCCGCGGGCGCGCCTTCCGCGCAACCGCAAGGCGGCGGGTCACCCATGCGGCGGCCAGCACGCTGATCGCCATCATCAATGGCAACTCGCACAGCTCCGCGATTCGCGCGCCGACCGCCGGCACCAACCACAACGTGCGTACCACGCCGAGCGCGAAGCCGCAGCCGAATACGATCGCGAAGTAGAGCAGTGCGGCTTTCAGGATCGGCATCGAATGGTTTGCCCGGCGGGAGCACATGCATATGCGATGGACACAGACTGCCACACGCGGCGCGCTGGTGCGGAATCGACCGCCGCTTCGGGTTAGGATCGCCGAACAGTCCCCGTTGGAGCACCATCGATGCAGTCCGTGAATCCCTGGTCCGTGCGCACCCGCCTGCCCCGAATCCTGTCGCGTGTGCTGCTGTGCGCCGCGATCGGATCGCCTTTCGCCGCCAGCGCGCAGACGCCCGCACCCGCGCAGGGCCGGATGATCGCATCGGCCGATGCCTTCGGGATCCTGCCGCCGCGAGCGCGGATCGAGCCTGAGAATCGGATCGTCGTCGAGCGTATCGAAAACCTGCTGCCGCGCCTGATGGCCGAGGCCGATCTGGACATGTGGCTGGTGCTCAATCGCGAGTACGCCGAAGACCCGGTCTACTTCAGCCTGGTGCCGCAGCCGAGTTTCGCCGCGCGCCGCACCACCATGCTGGTGTTCCACCGCAAGCAAGACGGCAGCGTCGAGCGGCTCGCGGTCAACCGCTATCCGCTCGGCGCGCCTTACGAGTCCGCGTGGGCGGGCGGCGATCTCGACGCGCAGTGGAAAGCGCTCGGGGAGTTGATCGTGGCCAAGGATCCACGGCGGATCGGGATCAACGTCTCGCGCGAGTGGGCGGTGGCCGACGGCTTGAGCCAGGGTCTGCACGAGCGGCTGCTGGAAGTCTTGCCAAAAGGATTCCACGAGCGCCTGGTGCCGGCCGAGAAGCTGGTCGTGCGCTGGCTCGAGACGCGCACGCCGTCCGAGCTCGCGCTGTACCCGCAGCTGATGGGCATCGCGCGCGGCGTGATCGCCGAGGCGTTCAGCACGCGCGTGATCACGCCGGGCGTGACCAGCACAGACGACGTGGCCTGGTACATCCGCGAGCGCTTCGAGTCGCTCGGACTCGGGATCTGGTTCATGCCCTACGTGAACCTGCAACGCCCGGGCCTGAAGTGCGAGCGCGACACCGATTTCTGCGGCGAGGAAGGCGTGATCCAGCCCGGCGACGTGCTGCACACCGATGTCGGACTGTGTTACCTGAAGCTGTGCACCGACACGCAGGAGATGGGCTACGTGCAACGCGCCGGCGAGACCGGCGTGCCCGCAGGACTGCAGGCCGCGCTGCGCACCGGCAATCGCTGGCAGGACCTGCTGACCGCCGAGTACCGCAGCGGTCGCAGCGGCAACCA
>JANOEA010000094.1:0-1815 GCA_031412975.1 Pseudomonadota bacterium
TCAGCGGGGTACGCGCATGCAGGCACGAAATGTCGTAGCCTCAGCGCTGCTGCCACGTGAGGACCAGACCATGAGCAAGGGTCGCGACCAGAAGAAAGACGTCAAGAAGAAAGCCGCCAAGACGCCGAAAGAAAAGAAGGCCGAAAAGACCGCCAAGAAGCACAGCAAGTCGTTCGCGCCGACCTGAGCGGACGCGCGCTGGACTGCGTGCGCAGCCGCGGGTAGCGCACGCGCCTTCGGCGCAGTGGGTGCTCGACGGGCGCGCCAGTCGAGCCGCGCACGCCGGTGGGCCGCGCGCAATTGCCCAAGCAAACCACGCAGCCCGCGGGTTCGGCGGCTGGCAGAACCCGGCCGCCCGGCCGCCCGGCCGCAGCCCCCATCCCGATTCGCAAAGCTGCGCCGCTCAGGCGACAATACCGGCTTGCCATCCCATTGCCGGTCCACGCCAGCGCCGCCTTCCGACGGCCATCGCGTGCTCGGCCCACCATCGATCGAGGTCCACCATGGGCAGAGGCCCAAGCATCGAAGGCCGCAAGAATGCCGAAGACGGCAAGCGCGCGAAGGTCTTCACCAAGCTGATCCGCGAGATCACCGTCGCTGCGCGCCATGGCGCCGATCCGGCCGCCAACGCGCGCCTGCGCACGGCGATCGACAAGGCGCTGTCGGCCAACATGTCGAAGGACACCGTCGAGCGCGCGGTCAAGCGCGGCGCGGGCGCCGACGGCGCCGACCACATGCAGGAGCTGCGTTACGAGGGTTATGGCCCATCGGGCGTGGCGTTGATCATCGATTGCATGACCGACAACCCGCAACGCACGGTCGCCGACGTGCGCCATGCGCTGGCCAAGCACGGCGGCAACCTCGGCACCTCGGGCTCGGTGGCTTTCCAGTTTTCGCGGATCGGAGAACTGGCGATCGCGACCGCCAACGCCGATGCCGAATCGAAAGTGTTCGATGCCGCGCTCGAGGCCGGTGCCGACGACGTGCAGGCCGCCAATGGCGAGAGCATCGTGGTGTGCGCGGCCGACCACGTCGAGCCGATCAAGCTCGCGTTGACCGCGGCCGGCCTGCCGCCGCTGCGCGCCGACATCGTGATGCGCGCGGCCAATCGGGTCAGCGTGGAGGGCGAGGTCGCCGACACCCTGGTCGACCTGCTCGACTGGCTGGAAGAACTCGACGACGTGCAGGAGGTCTGGCACAACGCGGTGCTGCCGGAAGCCTGATCCCGACGCCGCGTTGTGGCCGAACCGCGATGCCCGGCTATCGCACCGCGATCGAGACCGTCGAGGTCGACGGCGTCGATTGGCAGATCGAGCGCCTGAGCGATCGCCAGCAGTTCGCCGATGCCGACGGGGCGTCGGAGCGCGCCGGGATTTCCTCGGCCACGTGGAGCATCTTCGGGCAACTTTGGCCCTCGGGCTGGGCGCTCGCGCAGCGCATGGCCACGCTCCCGGTGGACGGCCTGCGGATCCTCGAACTGGGCTGCGGGCTCGCATTGTCGAGCCTGGTGCTCGCGCGTCGCGGTGCGGCGATCACGGCCAGCGACCACCATCCGCTCGCACCGCTGTTCCTGGCTGCCAATGCACGCCGCAACGGCATCGCAGCCCCTGCGTTCGTCGCGCTGCAGTGGGCCGATCCAACGCCTGCAGTGGGTCGATTCGATGTGATCATCGCCAGCGACGTGATGTACGAGCGTGGCCACGCCGAACTGGTCGCGGGCGCGATCGAACGTCTGGCGTCGGTGCAGGCACGAATCATCGTCACCGATCCCGGGCGCGGCCAGATCGGCCGCCTCGGCCGGCTGCTCGGCGCACA
>JANOEA010000095.1:0-3514 GCA_031412975.1 Pseudomonadota bacterium
CTGGTGCACGGCACCTTCTCGGACACGCGCGGCTCTTTCGAAAAACTGGCGGCGAACGGATTCTTCGAACGCGCGCGCGAGCGCTACGCCGATCGCATTTTCGGCTTCGAGCATTTCACCCTCAGCGAAAGCCTCGACGACAATCTCGATGCGCTGTGGACAGCGCTGCCCAACACCAGCCTGCGCCTCGATCTGGTCGGCTATTCGCGCGGCTGCCTGCTCGCACGCCGCCTGCTCGATCGTGCAGTCACCGACACCGGCGGCAAGCGCCGCGTGCGTGTCGAGCATCTCGCACTGGTGGCCGGCCCGAACCTCGGCACGCCGCTGGCCGATCCACGCCGCTTCGATCGCACCATCGGGTGGTTCGCGAACCTCATCGATGCGTTGCCCGACAATCCGTTCACCACCGCGGCCGCATGCATCGGCCACGCTTTGAACTGGCTGGCGCAAGGCATCACCGGCAGCCTGCCCGGACTCGCCGCGATGGCACCCAACGGGGCACAGGTCAGGCAGCTGCGCGCCGTGGCCAGCCGCGACGCGCCACGCAGCGCCGCGGTCGTGGCCAACTACACCGCCGATGCCAACTTCAGGTTGCGCCTGCTCGACATGGGCATCGACCGCTTCTTCGCGGGCGACAACGATCTGGTTGTACCCACCGATGGCGGCTGGCAACTCGACGGCGAAACATCGGCAGGCCGGCTCGCGCAGGACCGCGTGTTGATGTTCGGCCGCGACGCGCCGAGTGCGGTCCACCACACCAACCTGCTGGCACAAGCACCAACCTGCGACTTCCTGCTGTCGATCCTCGGCGCGGGCGGAATGCGTGGGGGTGCGGCCAGCGCAACATCGGGATCGCGAAACCGGCGTGGCGCGAACGCGCCCGCGCAGGATGACGAGCGCCGCACGCCAGCTTTCGTCGAGGTCCCGCTGGTCGATTCCGACGAGACCTTCCACATCCTGGTGCTCGGCGAAGCCGAGCGCGAATCGAGCAAGCCGCGCATGGTGGTCGCCAGCTATCGCGGCGCGCGCGTGGTCGAACCCTACGACTGGGGACGACAGAAGGATCCAGGCAAGCCCGACGTGGGCGGCCGCATGGTCGCGGCGGGCAAACGCTGGAACCGCATCATCGCGTTGACCAACATCCTGCAGCGCTATTTCCAGGGCGAACCCGGTGTAGCGCCGCTCACACCCACCCAACTCGATGAACTGGGCCACACGCTGTTCGCTTCGCTGTTCACCGGTGCGGTCGGCCGACTGTACGACGAGGCACGCGGTGGCCAGGGCAACCGCCGGCTGAACCTGGTGCTGAACTCGAACGTGCCGCTGTGGGCCGAAAAACCGTGGGAGTTCGCGCTCGACCCGCAGCGCGGAACTTATCTCGCAACCCAGGACATCCACCTGCTGCGCGATGTGATCGGTGCGATTCCGACCGATCGCCTGCCCGCCCACCGCGGTCCGCTGCGGATGCTGGTCGCGTACGCGCAGCCGATCGATGCGGGTGCGCTGTCGATCGAAGAGGAGCGCCGCGTGATCGCGCGCGGCTTCCGCCCGCTGGCCGAGGCCGGCCTGGTGATGATCGAAGCACTGCCGCGTGCGACACCGGCGGCGCTGCATGCGCGCCTGAGCCGGCCGGGCCCCGCCATCGACGTGGTGCACTTCATCGGGCACGGTGTCTACGATCCCGCGCAACATGCGAGCTTCCTGGTGTTCGACGACGGCCAGGGTCGCTCGCAGCAGGTGCACGAGAACGATGTCGGCGACATCCTGTGCGGACGCGGCGTGCGCCTGGTGTTCCTCAACGCCTGCGAGACGGGGCGCGGCGGCGGTCGCGCGCAGTTCCTGCGCGGCATGGCCCCGACCCTGCTGCGACGCGGCGTTCCGGCAGTCATCGCGAACCAGTTCGCGGTCGACGACGGCGCCGCGGTGACCTTCGCCAGCGCGCTGTACGCGCGGCTCGCGCAGGGCATGACGGTGGCCGAAGCGGTGCGCGAATCGCGAATCGCGGTCAACTACGGTCTTGCGGGCGTGGGCATCGATTGGGCGGTGCCGGTGCTGTTCACGCGGGTGCCGGCGCTGCGGCTGATCCTGCCGCGCGCCGATTCCTCTGCGTCGGCGAGCTGGGACGATGCATTGGATTCCTCGGCTGCGGGACGGCGCGCCGCATCCAGCGCCACCGCTTCGCGCCATCGGGTGGGCCTGTGGGACGCTTCGCGCGCGCTGCCCGCACTGCGCGAACTCGGCGAGCGCATGAACAGCGCGCAGGATCTCGTGCATTTCGAAGTGGTCGACGTCGCCGCACCGCTGGATGCGCGCCGGATGCGCAGGATGCCGGGCGGCGAGAGCCTTGCGTACCTGGATGCCGATGTCGCGCGCGAGCGCATGCGCGGCGTGCCGCTGCAACTCGGACTCGACCTGTTGATCGGCATCAGCGCGCGCCCGATGTTCGGCGACAACACCTGGAACATCTTCAACAGTTGGGGACCGGATGCCTCGGGCGACGATTCACCATTGGCCTTGACCTCCACCTTCGGCTTCGATCTCGCGCCCAGCACGCCCGCCACCGACCAGTTCCTGATCAACACCACGGTGGGCCTGTTGGCGGGGCATTTCGCCGAACTCGCGAGCCACAGCCGCAGCAAGCAGTGTCCGCTGTACTACAACAACGAGCGCAAGCTTGGACTGCTCACCGGGCGCAACCGCTTCGACCCCGGCGTGCGACGGCAGCTGCAGCGCAAGGCGTCGGAGCTGCTGCCGGCACTCGATACGCTGCTTGCGCTGGTGCCCGCGACGCGCAAGCGGGTGGTGGCGAAACGGCGGGCGAAGAGGAGCAAGCCCCGCTGACGCCTACCGGGCTTGGCACAGGCGCGCCGCCGCCGCGCCGAGCAGGGCGATCGAGTAGCGTGTATGGAATCCGAGCAGCAGCCGGAAGCCCCAACCCAGTCGCGTCTCGCCGGTCTCGCGATCCCGTTGCGGCTCGATCGCGGATCCGAAGCGCAGTTCGGTGGTTGCCTCCCCGACGCCTGGGCAGGCTTGCAGCCATGAGCGCGTACGCCCGCTGAAATCACGCAACAGGACCTGATCCGACCGGCGCTGCTCCACCGTCCATGCCGCGAAATCGGCTGCGTTTCCAGCCGCCAGTGCTGCGGCACCCGCATCCGTCGAAGGCCTGCCCACTGCCCATCCCAGTATCCAGCGCTCGCACTTGAAAAGTCGCGTGGTGTAGAAGGCCGCCACGAATGGTGCCAGGCCCACGCTGACGGGCACGCTGACAACGAAACAATCGGCGTAGCCACCGGCGCGCTGCGCATCGGCGAGCAGCGAACCTGCGGGAATTGCGGTCGAGCGGACTGCGCCCACGGTGATCACGCCTCGACTTGGGATCCAGCCGACATGTTGCCCGAATCGCGCGGGTGGCATTGGTACCGTTGGCCATTGCTCATTGCGAGATCGATGGCTGGCTGCGAGAGCGACCCCCATCCCCAGCCCTTCCCCCGTGTAGGGGGAAGGGGGCAAC
>JANOEA010000096.1:0-6118 GCA_031412975.1 Pseudomonadota bacterium
GATGTAGAACGAGTCTCCAGACTCGTTCTGAAACATCAGCAACTCGAATCCCCGGACTTAATCAACGTTCAACGCCCCGCTCACATCCTATGCTGCATCTTCAATCCACATCATCCGCACGCTGGCTTTGTCAGGTCGATCAACACCTGAACGAGATTCTGATTGATCATGCGCATTGCGAGCAGAAGGCAGCATCGACGGCGATGGATCTGATGTTTGACTATGTCGAAAACGATGACCTGTGCCGGGAGATGTCGGAAATTGTGCGGGAGGAACTGGAGCACTTTCAGCTTGTGCGTGATCTGTTGAAACAACGGGGAGTACGATTTCACCGGCTGAAGCCCGGGCAGACAAGCCGGCAGGGGGCCCAGCCTACTTCTTCTTGTGGCGTTCGAACCATTCCAGAGTGTGCGCAACTTGCGAAATGAGGTGACTGGGACGCGCGGAGATGTCGTGCGAGGCGCCCGGCACGCGGACTAACGCGGTGTCGATCTTGCGGAGCTTGAGTGCTTGATAGAACTGCTCCGATTCAGAAATCGGCGTGCGGTAGTCCTGCTCCCCAGTCAACACCATCGTCGGCGTTGTAACATTGCCGACCAGCGATAGCGGTGAGCGCTTGAGATAGTGCTCGGGGTGGTCCCACGGAAAGCCGGGAAACCAATACCGATAGAAGAACGGGTATAAGTCGGCGGTCAGCGCGAAGCTGTACCAGTTGATCACCGGCTTGGCCGATACAGCGGCGCGGAAACGATCGGTATGGCCGACGATCCACGCGGTCAGCACGCCGCCACCGCTGCCGCCGGTGACGAACAGGTTCTTCTCGTCGATGAAACCGCGCGCGAGCACGGCATCGACGCCGCTCATCAGATCGTCGTAGTCCTGGCCCGGATAGTTGTGGTGGATCAGATTGGCGAACTCGGCGCCATAACTGGTGCTGCCGCGCGGATTGGCATACAGCACCACGTAGCCCTTGGACGCATACATCTGGATCTCGGGCGCGAAGCGCGGGCCGTAGTTGGCGAACGGCCCGCCGTGGATCTCGAGCACGAGCGGATACTTCTTCGCCGGATCGAAATCCGGCGGATAGACCAACCAACCCTGCACTTCGCGCTGGTCGAAGCTGGATTTCCAGGTCAGTTCCTCGACCTTGCCCAGCGTACGCGCCGACAGCAGGCCGTCGCTGAGTGCGGTCAGCATCCGCGGCTTGCCACCGCGCGAGACCACCGCCACGTCGGCCGGCCGGTAGTTGCTGTTGTGGGTATAGGCGACGCGGCCACCGGCCACATGCAGCGAGCCGCCGTCGTAGGGACGACCCATCGCGGTGCCGCCCAGGTCCGAGGCCACCACCTCGACTTCGCCGCCGCGCGCGGAGACCCAGCCGATGCGCGTCACGCCGCGGTCGTCGAAGCTGAAGTAGATCCCGCGATCGCCATCCCACTGCGGATTGTCGATGCTGCGATCGAATCCTGCGGTCAACGCGCGGCTGGTGCCGCTGGCCAGATCCAGCACCGACAGCACCGTGTTCTGGTAGCCGAGCTTCTGGTCGTCGAATCCCACGTAGGCCACCTGCCGGCCATCGGCGGACAATGCCGGGCTGTTGTCCGGTCCGTTGCGCGTGGTCAGCCGGGTGAGCGCGCCGTCGGCGAGGGCAATCCGATACAGATCGCTCTCCAGCGGATCGAACTCCGATTCGGCGACCGGATTGGCGGCGAGGATCAGCGCGGCGCTGTCGCGCGTCCACACCAGCGGCCCGTCGAAATCGTGCTCGCCCGTGGTCACCTGGCGCGGTGCGCCGCCATCGGCGCCGACCACGAAGACATGGCTGAAGCCGGGCTCGACGTAGCCCGCGCCATCGAAGCGATAGGTGAACTGGTCGATCACTTTCACCGGCTCCGCCCACTCGGCGCCCTTCGGCGGCTTGGGCATGTCGGTGGCCAGCGCCTTGCCCTCGGCAGGCACCCGCTGGGTGAAGGCTATCTGCTTGCCATCGGGCGACCACGCGAGGTTGCCGGGGCCGGCCTGCAACTGGGTTATCCGCGCGGTCGCGCCGCCGTCGAGCCAGCGCACGAAGATCTGCGCCTTGCCTTCATCGCTGGACACGAACGCGATGCGCGAACCGTCCGGCGACCACACCGCGCCGCGATCGTTGCGGCTGCCGGTGGTCAGCGGCTGCTGCGCACCGCTGGCGACATCGATGATCCACAGGTTGCTGCGCCGCGCATCCTTGGCGATATCGAAGAACGTACGCTGGTAGACGATGCGTTTGCCATCCGGCGCCAGCACCGGCCGCTCGGCCCACTCGAGCGCGAACACGTCGCTGGGGGCGAATGCGGGCGGCGCGGCGAGCGCGAGCCCGGGCAGCAGCGCGGCGAACAGGACGAACAGTAGGCGAGACACGGGCATGGCGGTATCCGTTGCAGGTTGGTATCCCGAGTATCAACTGCCACGCGGGTCGCCGTCACCTGCCGATCGTCGATGCCTCAGCGATCCTGCGAGCGCTTGACCGTCGCCTTGGGTGCGCTGCCGAAGTCGGCTACGCGCCAAAGGTACATGCTGGCCAACGTTCTCCACGGCGCCCAGCGCATGCCGATTTCCGCAAGCTGCTTGGGGGTCGGCGGATCAACGAGGCCGAGCACGAGCTGCGCGCCCTTGCGCACGCCCAGGTCGTCGACCGGCAACACGTCGGGGCGACCGAGGCGGAACATCAGCATCATCTCCACCGTCCAGCGGCCGATCCCGCGCACCGCGCTCAGGCGCTCGATCAGCGTCTGGTTGTCGAGCCAGCGCAGCTCCTGCACCTGCGGCACCACGCCCTCGCTGGACTTGTGGGCGAGGTCCTTCAGCGCCAGCACCTTGTTGCCCGACACGCCGCAGCCGCGCAGCACGTCGACCGGCACGTCGCGCAGGTCGTGCGGATGGAAATGCGGACCGTTCGGCAGCTTGGCCTCGACCCGCGCCACGATGGTCGCCGCCGCCTTGCCCGACAACTGCTGGTAGAGGATCGCGCGCGCCAGTGCATCCACCGGTTCGAACGGATCGCGCCAGTGGATCTGCAGCGGCCCGATCCTGCGCATCCAGCGGGCGAGCGATTTGTCCGACCTGGCGAGGGCCGCGTGTGCGGCGGCCAGTTTGAAGCCGCGCGGGTGTGCGCGGGCTTTGGGCGTACGGATCGGCGCGGCCGCGACGGCGGCAGTTGCAGGCGCAGCCTTTGCTTTCGCAAGCTTCCCCGGCTCGCCAGTCACCGTGCGCGACTGACGCTGCTTGCTGGTCGGTTTGATCGGCATACGCGCTCTGGCAACAGTCGAGGCGCGCAGTGTATCGACAGCGCCGCTCCCCCAGGTTCCGGGGGAGCGGCGTGCAATCGACTACGGGTCCAGGCCGGACCCGGGTCGAAGACTACGGCCGCGGCTGGAAGCTCAGCACCGCCGACGGCGACGCCGTCGCGGCGGCCACGTTGAGCGGCATCGGCTTGTAGCGGTTGGTCAACCAGCGACCGAGTTGGCTCGCGTAGCGCGGATTGCCCAACACGCCACTTTGCCCGCCGGGCAGGATCTGCTGCGGCGTGAAGCCATCGGTCATCTCGGCGACCTTGCGACGCGCAGGGCCGCTGCCGAACATGAAGCCGTTGACGGTATTCGCACGTACGGAGTGTCCGGATGCATCGAGCACCTCGTAACCGCCCGGACGCGCAACACCCGGCAACTGCGGCGACAGGTTGGTGAAGCCGTACAGGCCGCTCGCGTCGGGCAGGTTGAATGGGCCACCGAGCGGGTGCGCGAACACGATCCGGTGCAGGCGGCCCCAGCGCAGGTCATCGAGATTGCTCGAGCGGTTGAACGCCGCGGCGAACGATTCACCCTGGAACAGGGCGACCGCATCGCGCAGCGAGCGCAACAGCAGGAAATCGCGCGCGGCTTCCGGCGAGGGCGCGTTGGCGACCTGGAAGAAGTTCACGCCCGATACGCCGGTGCCACGTCGCGTGCCGAAGCCACGCAGGTGGAATGCCAGCGCGCTGACTGCCTCGTTGTTGCCGGGCACTTGGGTGCCGACGCCGATCCGGGTCAGCGTGGCATCGATCACCTGCCGGACCGCCTGGCTGCGCCAGCCCGCGTACAGCGTCGCGGCGACCGAGTTGGCGGCCTCGTTGGCCGTAGGCTGCGGCAGCGCCGCCGGATCGTCACCCGGATCGAAGCCCTGCGGAATTCCGGTGGGGGTGGAGAAATTCCACGACTGCAAGCGCGTGATGGCCGCCAGCACCGTCGGATCGGTGGCCAGCGCGCGCAGTTCCGGCCATGCCCCGGTCGCCGCGCCGTTGCTGGCCGCGGTGAGCAGGAAGGGCAGCAGGATCTCCGCATCGCGCGGCGAGTTGTTGGCCTGCCAGTTGCGCATGTCGTCGAGACTGACCTGGCCTGCGCCCGCAAGCCTTGCCTGGATCAGGCGATCGATGCGGCCCATGCGCAGCGAGGAATAACCTGGATTGAGATAGTACAAACCGCCGCGCGGGCGCACCTGGTTGAGCGGATTGTTGTCCGAGGTGGTGCCGATCGGATCGTTGTTGGCATTGGCGATGTAGCCGCTGGCCGGATTGATCGAGAACGGCATCTCGTTGACGCCGAGGATCTCGTACGGCACCGCCTGGTTGGGCTGGCGGTTGGTCACCGGCAGCCACTCGTTGCGGCGCGTGCCCGATCCGTCGCGGATCAGGAACGGCGGGCTGCCGTCGACGTTGTTGAGGTTCTGCAAATCGTCGCGGATCGGCATTTCCGCGGACGTGAAGTACGCGATATTGCCGTCGACGTCGGCGTAGCCGAAGTTCTGCGAGCCGAAGTCGAAACTGGTCAGTGCCGTGCGGAACTGCTCGAGGTTCTGCGCGCGCGCGACCTGCCGGAACGAATCCAGCTCGAAGGTCGCGCCCCAGCCGGTGTATTGCACCGACAGGCCGGTATTGCCGGTGATCGACACCACCGGCCCGTTGTTGCGCCGGGGCACGATGACAGTGGTCGCTCCATTGAGATAGCCGATCGAATTGTCGCGCGCCGCATTGTCGGCCACGCCATCGAGGCGGTTGACGATGAACGACTGGAAGATGATCTGCACCGGCTCGATGCGGCCCTGGTAGACCGTATGCGTGGGCAGGCCGTAGGTGTTGACCACGAAGGTCTCGGTGAAAGTGTCGGTCACGTCCATCGGGTTGACGGTCGAGCCCCAGCAGAAGCGCGGCGTGCAGCCTTGCGCGACGGTCGGCGTGCCCGGCAGCGAGGCGCCGCGGATGTTGACCGTGGAGCCGGCGATGATGTGCGCCTCCTGGAAGATCGACGGCGTGCCGAGCCCGAGGTGCGGGTCGTTGGCGATCAGCGGGCGTCCGGATGCGGTGCGCGAGCCCGACACCATCCACCAGTTGCTGCCGACGCTGCCCTCGTTGCGCTGCAGGACCTTCTCGATCAGCGGATTGCCGACCAGCTGGTCCTGCCACTTGCGCGCCAGTTCAACGGTTTCGGGATCGATCTGCGGCAGCGACTCGGCGACCGAGGACTTCGCGTCGTCGTCCTGGATCACGCCGCCTGCGGGCCGGAAATCCGTGATCGATACGCGATCGTCCGCGCCCTGCGAGCGATGCGTGTCCTCGGAGAACAGCGCGCTGCCATTGAAGCCACCGGCCGCACCCGCGGCCTGGTAGGTACCGGCGCGGATGGTGAAATCGGTATCGAGGTCGAACGACAGCTGGAAAGCCAGCGCCTTGCCGATCACCAGCGAATCGAGCGGCGACCACGGCGCGGCGCGCGTGAGTTCCAGCGCGCCATACTCCGGCGGCAGCGGATTGGTCGCCAGCCACAGGTTCACGCCATCGGCGTAGGCCTTGAGCCAGCCGCGGCTATCGGGACTGAGTGCCGCCCAAGTCGCTTCGGCCGCACGGCGCAATCCCAGCAGGCGCGTCTGCACATCGTTGGCCAGCGCCGGAGCGCCGAGCAGTTCGGCGACCGTGCCGCTGGCACCGCGGCGATTGAAGTCCATCTGCCAGAAACGGTCGCGCGCATGCGCGTAGCCGGTCAGGAATGCCGCATCGTTTTCGTTCGCCGCCTGGATGACGGGCACGCCCTCGGCGTCGTAGGTGATGGTG
>JANOEA010000097.1:0-2301 GCA_031412975.1 Pseudomonadota bacterium
GAGCATGCAGCTCGACCTGCCATGGGGACAGATCATGACCGCGATCGGGGTCTCGACGCTGGCAGCGGTGCTGGCCGCATGGTGGCCGGCGCGGCGCGCGTCCGGGATGGCACTGGTGCAGCAGCTGCGCGGGAGCGGGCCTTGAGGCGCGACATTCCTGTTTTGCTGCTGGTGCAGCTGGTGTTCATGCTGTCGGCCTGCGCGCCTCCGGTCGAAGTCGCCGGCCCCGCGCCTGCGCCGTTGGCACGTACGCTGGCGCTCGATGCCGACAGTGCGGGCTTCGAGCAGGTCGTGCGACGCGAGCTGGCGTTTCCCGCCGACCACGGCGCGCATCCGCGCTTCCGCATCGAGTGGTGGTACATCACCGCGCGCGTGCAGGATGCCGGCGGCCGCCGCTTCGGTGCGCAGTTTGCGCTGTTCCGCTTTGCACTGCGACCGGAAAGCGATGCCACGCGAGACGATTGGCAGGGTGCGCAGGTCTACATGGTCCACGCAGCGCTCAGCGATCTCGATGGCGGCAGCTTCCACCATGTCGAACGATTTGCGCGCGGCGCGGCGGGCTTGGCCGGTGTCGAGCGGGATCCGTATCGCGGCTGGCTGGGCGATTGCAGCGCGCGATCCACGCAGCGCGACGCCCTGTTCCCGCTCACGCTCGACTGCGGTGGCGACGATTTCCGCTATCGCCTGGAACTATCCGAGGGCGGCCCGCGCGTGCTGCACGGCGAGGCCGGCTACAGCCGCAAGTCCGACCTTGCCGGTGCCGCCAGCCACTATTACGCCTATCCGTTCATTGAGGCGCGCGGTGAGCTCGTGCTTGGCGATCAGACCCATGCGGTCAGCGGGAAGGCCTGGTACGACCACGAGTGGACCTCCAGCCTGCTCGGCGCCAACCAGGTCGGCTGGGACTGGTTCTCGCTGCGGCTGTCCGACGGCAGCGCGCTGATGCTGTTTCATATCCGCGATGCATCCGGCGCGGTGGTGTCCAGCCGCGGCAGCCTGATCGAAGCCGACGGCGCGGTCCGCACCTTTGCCGACGGCACGATCAGCGCTGAGCCCACCCGCCTTTGGACCAGTCCGGCCAGCGGCGTGCGCTACCCGCTCGGCTGGCGCCTGCACTCCGACACGCTCGACCTCGAACTCGATCTCGACGCCATACTGGACGCACAGGAACTCGACACGACGGTGCGCTACTGGGAAGGCGCGATCGACGCGCGCGGCCGGCGCGGCGACAAGGCCGTCAGCGCCGAGGGCTATCTGGAACTGACGGGCTACGGCGAGTAGGGCAGGTCGGAATGTTAGAAACGACGGCGTCGGGGGCCCCCCGCTACTCTCGATCTGATGGGGTTGCTCGAGAGTCGGGGTGCCGCGCAGCGATGAGGGCTGGCGCTGGCACCGATGGCTCGGCTCCACGCCCGCGCGCTGAACAAGCTCAATGCCAGGGATCGATCAGCGTAATGTCGCAGCCGTCGAAATCCCGCACGTTGCGCGTGGCCAACTGTGCTTTGCGCGCGCGCACGATGCCCGCGATCATCGCATCGGATTGCGAGATCGGGCGTCCGCTGGCACGTCGCTCGGCCGCAATCGCTGCATGCGCATCTGCGGCCTCGCTGTCGTAGGCCAGTACGCGAGCCGGAAAGCGCACCTCGAAGATCCTCAGCAGTCCGGCGAGCAATGCGTGCCTGCGCTGCCCTTCCGGAAGCATGTTCAGGCCAAACAGCAGCTCGCCGCGCGTGATCGCCGTGGTGAACATCGCATCACCCGGCTGCTCTTGCAGCCAGCGCATCACGATTGGCGCGGGCGACGGTTTGAACAGTTCGGAAATGACATTGGTGTCGAGAACGATCATCCGCCGAAGTCTGGTGGCTCGCGCATGGGCTCACGGGTCGGTAGTTCGAGCTCAACGCCGCGGAGTGTCTGGACCAGGGCGCGGATGTCGGCAACCAGCGATGCCCCGGTTTCTGGCTCGGGCTCGGCCCCCAGCGCGTCGCGCAGGATGTTGCGGGCCTCTTCCTCCATCGAGTGCCCACGCGTTGCGGCGCGCACGCGCAGCCTCGCCTTCACATCGTCGTCAAGGTTTCGGATCGTCATGGTGGCCATTGGGTCAGTCTCATCAATGACTGCAATGCATGCATTGTAGTCATTTTCCGGGCAGCGAGCTATCGTCGGACGACTCCGAGATGTCCACGGCGGCTGCGCCAATCCCGTCCGGTGCGACGTGGAATTCCCATGGTTCGGTAGCACGATTCCATGGTCCGACAGCAGTTGGTGTGGTTCTGTCGGCTCTGCTCGCAATGTGCCTGG
>JANOEA010000098.1:0-16046 GCA_031412975.1 Pseudomonadota bacterium
GTTCACCTGGTCCCGGTTACATACCCCCCGCATGGGGGTATGGTTGTTTTGTCGCGGCGGATTGGTGGTCGCGCAAAAAATCCTGGTCGCGCGTTTTGCTCCCTCCCCCCTCCCGGGGGCAAGGGGGGGGGTGGGGGCTCGAATCTTGCGGCAACCGTTTTCGTGCAGCAGACCCGCCCCCCATCCCCACCCTTCCCCCGCAAGGGGGAAGGGACTGGGGCCGGTACTCCCGTCCCGGTCATTGCACCCTACGCAACGTCGCCACTAGCCCGCGCTTGCCGCAACCGCCCCAACTTCGGCGTAACCATCGGAATCGTCAGCATCGTGCTCGCCACCGCCATCAGCAGCAATGCGGTGAAGGTCTCGCTGCTGATGATCTGCTTGTCGAGCAGGATGTTTGCGAAGATGATCATGATCAGCGCCTTGGTCTGCAGCAGCCAGCCGATGATGCTGGCTTCCCCTGGCGCCCAGCCGAGTACACGCCCCGCGATCCGCACGCCGATCAGCTTGCCGGCGACCGCGGCGACCAGCAGCACGCCGGCGGCGATGAATACGGCGGCGCCACCCATCTCCCAGTTGGTGCGCAGGCCGGTGGACAGGAAGAACACCGGCATGATCACCAGCAGTACGTGGTGGCGCAGGTTGTCCATCTTGTCGCGATCGAACCAGTGGCCGTCGACCACCACGCCGGCGAGGAATGCGCCGACCATGTAGTGCAGTCCGGCCCAGTCGGCGGCCAGGCCCATCAGCGCGAGCCAGATCAGGCTCACATACCAGCGGTCGCGCTCGGGAATGCGCCGCATCAGCGCGCGGAAGACCACGGAGAGCACCGCAAAACCCACCAGGAATGCCACCTGCCGACCCACCCGCGTCCAGTCGAGCAGGATCAGCGCGAGCACCGCCCAGATCGCGACGTCGTCGAGGCTGGCGTATCGCAGCACGCGCTGTCCGAGCGGCCGGCGCAGGATGTCGAGCTTCTCCATGAACAGGATCAGGATCGGCAGCGCGGTCACCGCGCAGGCCATGCCGATGCCGGCCACGAATTGCCAGTCGCGCGCCTTCGGCCCCATCCAGCCATCGCGCCATGCGAGCAGGATCAGCGCCGCGCCGATGCCGAACAGCAGCGGCATCAACAGCGGCATCAACAGCGCGAGCCCGGCCGTGATCCCGGTCTCGCGACGGTTGTCCCAGGCTTGGTGCAGATCCAGTTCCACGCCCGCGATGAACACGAACAGCATCACCGCCCACCACGCGATGCCGTTGAGCGCGGTGATCACCTGCGGGTTGAACACGAACGCGTGGTACTCGGGCAACACCGCACCGAGCACGCCGGGGCCGAGCAGGATCCCGGTCACGATCTGCACCACCACCAGTGGCGCGAAGTATTCGGTGCGACCCAGTCTCCAGACCAGGTAGGGCACGCAGAAGATGATCGCCATCGCGATCAGGAAAATCTCGGTGGTGTTCATTGCGCTCCCCGCGCCGCCGCAGACAGCATGGTCGATGCTCCCTGCGCAGGAGTCCAGCGGTTTCCGCCCGCACGATGCGCGATTCCCGCATCGCTCGAAGCGGCTGCCGGACGGCGGTGAAGGTATGCTGGGTCATTCGCCACCTCAGACACGCGCATGAACCAGCTCGCCGGCAGCCCAGACGCCCTGATCATCGGTGCCGGACACAACGGCCTGGTGTGCGCGGCGTATCTCGCAGCCGCCGGACTCAAGGTGCGCGTGCTGGAGCGCCGCGGCGTGGTTGGCGGCGCGGCAGTGACCGAGGAGTTCCATCCGGGTTTTCGAAACTCCACGGCGAGTTATACGGTCAGCCTGCTCAATCCGAAGGTGAGCGCCGACTTGCGTCTCGCGCACCACGGGCTGCGCGTGGTCGAGCGCCCGTACTCGAACTTCCTGCCGCTGGCGAATGGCGGTGCGTTCCGGCTCGGCGGCCCCAACGGGCTCGAAGAAGTCGCGCGATTGTCCGCACGCGATGCCGAGCGCCTGCCGCAGTACTACGCGATGCTCGACCGCGTGGTCGCGGTGCTGCGCGAGTTGATGACGATGACGCCGCCGAATGTCAGCGAGCGCTTCGTGCTCGCCGACTGGTTGTCCGGCTGGCAGGTCGCGCGGCGCCTGAAGCACCTCGACCAGCGCGGGCGCCGCGACCTGCTCGATCTGTTCACCAAGAGCGCCGGCGAGCTGCTCGACGACTGGTTCGAATCGGAGCCCCTCAAGGCCGCACTCGGCTGGGATTCGGTGGTCGGCAACTTCGCCTCGCCGTATACGCCGGGCTCGGCCTACGTGCTGCTGCACCACGTGTTCGGCGAGGTCAACGGCAAGTCCGGCGTCTGGGGCCATGCGATCGGCGGCATGGGTGCGATCACGCAGGCGATGCACAAGGAGTGCGCTGCGCGTGGCGTGCAGATCAGCACCGATGCGGCCGTGGCCAAGGTCACGGTGCGCGGTGGTCGTGCCACCGGCGTGGTGCTCGAAGATGGGACCGAGCTGCACGCGCGGATGGTGGTGTCCAACCTCAATCCGAAGCTGCTGTTCACCCGACTGGTCGATGCCGCCGATCTCGATCCCGAGTTCAGCGCACGCATCGGCCGCCACCGCAACGGTTCGGGCACCTTCCGCATGAACGTGGCGCTTTCCGAGTTGCCCGATTTCAGCGCAGCACCGGGCAGCAACCAGCAGCCGCATCACCAGTCGGGCATCCTGATCGGTGATTCGCTGGCCTACTTCGAGCGCGCGTTCTTCGATGCCAAGGGCAAGGAGCACAATGCCGGCTGGTCGCGCGCGCCGATCGTCGAGCTGGTGATCTCATCCACGCTCGACGACACCCTCGCGCCACCCGGCCAGCACGTGGCGAGCATGTTCTGCCAGCACGTGCATCCGCAGGTCGATGGCGGCTGGGATGCGCACCGCGACACCGTCGCGCAGCTGATCATCGACACCGTCGACCGCGCCGCACCCAACTTCCGCCGCAGCGTGCTCGGCTACCGCGCGCTGTCGCCGCTGGATCTGGAACGCGAGTTCGGCCTGGTCGGTGGCGATATTTTCCACGGCTCGCTGGGTCTGGACCAGATGTTCAGCGCGCGGCCGCTGCTCGGCAGCGCCGACTACCGCGCGCCGATCCCGGGGCTGTACCTGTGTGGCGCCGGCGCGCATCCCGGTGGCGGGGTGACCGGTTTGCCGGGCATGAACGCCGCACGCGAGATCGTGCGCGACGTCAGGGCGCGCAAGCTCTGAGTTGCGATCACCTGTTGCGAACATCCAACGAACATTTTGCGAACGCCTTGCGAACAAATGCGCGCGCGCGACCGACGCGCTACGCTGCTGGCAGCCGGACTTGCGCATCCGGTCACGCTCACGACAGGCTGCCAATGCGATGATTCGGGTAGAGAAGCTGCACCTGGTGCCGTCATGCACGTTCGATTCGTCGCGCTGATCCTCTGGCTTGCAAGTACCGCAGCGTTTGCGGTCGAGCCGTTCCACGCACCTGCCGTGCCTTCCGGCAACGTCGAGGTGCGTCTGCACCCCACCGAGGGTATCGTGGCGGGCACCCAGGTGCTGGTGACCTTCGGCCTGCCGTTGCCGCGGGGATCGCTGAGTGCCGCGCAGTTATCGACCGTGCGGGTGTTGCGCGGCGGCACCGAAGTCCCCGCGCACGTGGCGCAGCTCACCCCATGGCGGCACCGCAGCAATGCCGCGATCGATGGCGCTTCGGTGCGAGTCGCGCGGATCCAGATCGTGTTTCCGGTCGGAGTGGCGTTCCCGAACAGCGAAGCGATCACCGTCGCGTGGGGCGCCGCGCCGCGAACGCTCGATGTACCGACCCTGGTCGATCCACGCACCGCCTGGCACCGCGTCACCAGCGGCACCTTCGTCGCTGCCGACAATGTGTTCGAACCCGATGTGTACGCGGTACTGCCGCCGGACTGGCTGGTGCGCGGCGCGCTGAAATCCTCGCGCAGCTTGCCGTTCGAGGGCAGCAACCCGGAGGCACGCGACAATCCGGCCACCATCGATGCGATAGGCATCTGGCCCGCATACCAGGAGGCCGAGCATGCGCTGAAGAACAACTTCTACAGCGTGGTCAATCGGGACGATCCGGCGGTGAGCGCGGGCAACCAGTGCCCGTACAAGACCGATCGCGAGCCCTGGCTGTACGACCGCGCGGCGACCATGTTCGTACTGTACTTCCGCAGCGGTTATTTCACTGCGCTGCGCGAAGCGGTGCGCGCAGCGCAATTCTATGCCGGGCGGGTCGACGCGGCCGGCTCCTTCAGCCTGGCCCCGGGCGATACCAAGTATTCCTACAACGAGTCGCTCGCCTACACCTACTGGACCGTCGGCGACGACGTGACGCTGTCGAAGATCGGCGCGGTAGTCGCCGCGCAAACCGGCTTTGCGCACGCGTGGACGGCGCAACGCGGCTTCTGGACCGAACGCCATGCCGCGTACAAGCTGCTCGCCAATGTCGTCGCCTGGGAAGTGTTGGGCGGTGCCTCGCGGCGCGACGCGGTCAACCAGATCCTGGCCGACTACCGCGCGCACCAGGATGGCGCCGGCGGCGTGATTCCCACGAATCGCATCGACGGCGGCCTGTATCACTTCGGCTCGCAACACGATGGCGACTGGGCCGCCGGCAGCTTCGGTGCCTCGTCCTGGATGTCGGTGCTGCTCGCCGATGCGGTGGTGCGCGCCTATGCCACCGGTGAAGACCTCGCCACCGCCCACTTCATGCGCCGCCTCGGCAACTTCCTGCGTGCATCCATCGTGAGCACCACCGACAACGGCTACGACACCGGGCGCGCCCTCGCGTTGCCGCGTTACGGCATGCTGCTCGATGGATCCGATGGCCAACGCAATGCCGCCGACGTCGAGCACGCGCTCGATGTCGCCGGACAGCTGGCCTGGGCCGATTATTTCGCGCGGGTTGCGGCGCAACCCGATGCTTCGCTCGCCCCTGCGATCCGTTCGCTGTACACGACCTACGACCTCGGCGTGAACTTCTGGATTCGCCCCACCGGTCCTGCTTCGGGGCTGCCCGCCTTTCGCGTCTCGCCGTGGCGCAAGTGGGGCTGGGAACACCGAACCTCCGACGGCATCGGCTTTGCCCTGCGCGTCGGCGGTGGCGGCGGCGGCGGTGGCGGCGAGATCCCGATCTTCGTCGACAACTTCGAGTAGTCGCGCGGCGACCCGGGTCCGGGTAGGCTCGATCCCGGCATCACCCGGGTGGAGGGCCCAGCATCATGCTCAATCTTGCCGACAATCTCGCCCGCAACACCGGGTTGATTCCCGATCGCGTGGCGATACGCTTCGGCGAGCGGGCCTGGACCTGGAAAGAGTTCGACGCGCTCGCCAGCCGCATCGCCCACGGTCTCGCTGCGCGCGGGATCGGCCGCGGCGACCACGTCGCACTCGCGTGCCCCAACCTGCCGTGGTTTCCGTTCGCTTACTACGCGATCCTCAAGCTCGGTGCGGTGGTGGTGCCGATCAACGTGCTGCTCAAGGGTCCGGAGATCGCCTATCACCTGCTCGATTCGCAAGCCAAGGCCTTCGTGTGTTTCGAAGGCACGCCGGAGCTCGCGCTCGGCGAGGCCGGCTGGGCGGGTTTCCGCGAGGCCGGGAGCTGCGCGCTGTTCGTGGCCATCACCATCGACCCCGCGGCGCAGAGCCCGTTCGATGGTGCGATCACGCTCGGCGCATTGATGCATGGCCAGCCCGCTGCCTTCGAGCCGGTGCGCACCAGCGGCGAGGACACCGCGGTGATCCTCTACACCTCGGGCACCACCGGCCGCCCCAAGGGCGCGGAGCTGACCCACGCGAACGTGATGCACAACGCGCAGGGCGTGCAGGGCCTGACCCGGCAGGACGCGCGCGACGTGCAGCTGATCTGCCTGCCGCTGTTCCACTCCTTCGGCCAGGTCGCGCAGATGAACAGCGCCGCGCTGTGCGGGGGCACCATGGTGCTGATGGCGCGCTTCGATCCCGACGCCGCGCTGGGGCTGATGGAAAAACATGCGGTGAGCATCTTCGCGGGCGTGCCGACCATGTACATCGGCCTGCTCAACGTGCCCGATGCCGAGACGCGCCATGATTTGAAGAAGATCGCCGCCAGCCTGCGCATCGGCATCTCCGGTGGGGCTGCGATCCCGGTCGAGGTGGTCCGCCAGTTCGAGGCGCGTTTCGAAGTGCCGATCCTCGAAGGCTACGGGCTTTCCGAGACCAGCCCCGTCGCCACCTTCAACCACCTCGAATTTCCGCGCATCCCCGGCAGCGTCGGCCAGCCGCTGGCCGGCGTGGAAGTGCGCGTCGTCGACGCGGAAGGTCGGCCCGTAGCCGACGGTGAGATCGGCGAGGTCGCGATCCGCGGCCACAACATCATGAAGGGCTACTGGCGCAAGCCCGAGGCCACCAGCGATGCGATCCGCGACGGCTGGTTCCACAGCGGCGATCTCGGCAAGCGCGATGCGGACGGCAATTTCTACATCGTCGATCGCCTCAAGGACATGATCATCCGCGGCGGTTTCAACGTGTATCCACGCGAGTTGGAAGAGGTGCTGATGACCCATCCCGCAGTGGCGCAGGTCGCGGTGCTGGGCCTGCCCGATCCGACCCACGGCGAAGAGGTCAAGGCGGTGATCGTGCCCAAGGCGGGTGCGGCACTCACGCCCGAAGCAGTGATCGCGTGGTCGAAGGAGCGCATGGCCTCCTACAAGTACCCGCGCATCGTCGAGATCGTCGATGCAATGCCGATGACCGCGACCGGCAAGGTGCTCAAGCGGGCGATGCGGGGCTGAGATCGGGACAGCTGCCGGAGCGAAGGGCGTGAGCCCTGACGCCGGGTTTCTGCGTTTTCCGGAATGCACCCGCAAACCGGAGCCCCAGCATGAACGCAATCTCTCCCAACGTCGCGCGCCGGTCCATCTGGCGTATCGGCCGACTGCTCGCACCACTGGCGCTATGTCTCGGACTGTCATGGTCCGTTCCCGCTGCCGCACAGGTCGAGGTGACCCCCGTACCCACGCGGTTTACGCCGGGAGCGCGCATCAAGGTAGTTTCCGAAGGCCTCGCCGTCTCGAGCAACTACCGCTTGCGCCTCGAAGAGCCCCGGCCCGGGACGCGGACCTGGGTCCTTGCCGAATTCGCTAGTGGCAGCGCGACCCGGGTGACCACGGCGGTCAGCGTTCCCGAGGTCGCGCCGGGGCCATACGAGCTGACCCTGTACCGCGTCCAGATCGGCGCGACCCAGGTCGCCGCGGCCGCTGTTCAGGTGAACTCGCCACTCTCTGTCGCGCTCACCCCGGCCAGCACGCGGCAGGGCAAATCGGTGCAGGTCGCCGTGGGCGGACTGTCGTCCGGAACGGTGCGGGTGAAGTTCGCGGGTGGACCAGTGATCGGCCCCGTCGCGGTGCGAGGTGGCTCCTGGAACGGCAAGTTCGTGGTGCCACGCGATCGACCAGCCAGCGTGCCGGCCACGGTCGCCGTGGTGGTGGAGAACATGGTTGGCGGCATCGTGGTTGGCACCGGCAGTGCGAATCTGCAGGTCCAGGCGTCGAATGGGCTGCCGGCGCTGGGCGCGTCGCTGAGCCAGGTTCCCACGGGCGTCGTGCCACGCGGTGGCGCCTTGCAGATGCGCGGTCGACTGCAGACCGACGATGGCGTGGCGCCGGCGGGTCGCCAGCAAGCGTACTGGCGCGCGCCAGGCCAGCGCATCGTACCGCTGGATGATCAGCTCGTGATCGCCGCCGACGGCACGTTCACGCTCGGCGGCAGGGCGCCCGACATGTTCCTTGACGGCCTGGCAATGCTCGGCAGCACCAGCGGCCGCGGTGAACTGGTGATCGTGGCGCAGGGCAACAATGCCGATACCGGCCGCCCGGGGGACCGCGTCGCAACGATGGATACGCCGCAATTCGTGCAGATCGATGCACGGGATCAGATTGCTCCGGTGGCGTTCACCGTTGTGGTTCGCGGCGATGGCCCCGGCGCCGACGACCCGCCGCTATCCAATGTTTACGTTGAAGTCGGCGCGGAATGGCGCTCCGCGTTCACGCGTGCGGACACCGCCCCGCGATTCCCCGGGGGCCCCGTGGTGACCGAAGTCGCGCGATACAACGAGGAAGAGCTCTTCAATGCGACGCGCCCGAACCAGATGTCGGCAGGGTTTCGTCGCGGCGGTATCCCGGGCGGCGTCAGCCCGCGCGACGGATTCGGCTGCGACGTGACCTACTACCGCAAGCGGACCGACGATCAAGGGCGAGCCCTTTTCCTCGTGTCTCCCGAAGTCCTTGTCAATACCAACCAGGTCTCTCCATGTGAAGTAAACATCAACTGTCGTGGGGGCCTGTCGGGCCTCATGAGCTTCCGACTCGATATCTTCGCCGGTCATCGCGGCTATCGCTCGACCGGCATTGCCGTCGAATTTGACGAGGACACGGGGGAGTTCATTGACCAGGTCACCGGTCAACCGTTTCCGAACAATCGAGCCGAGGTGCGGCTGGAACGGATGCAGACCCAAGACTTCGACCTGCGCAACCTGCGCATCGACGGGCTGGGTTACCAAAAAGATGCGCAATGCCCGCTCGGTGCTTCGCCGCCCTGCGCCTACTCGCCGACCTGGTTCGGCACGATGTACACGTACCCAGACACGACGTTGTGGCCGAGCAGCGGCCCCGACAACGTGTTCACGACGCTCAACAGCGAACGGAAAATGCGACTGAACGTCGACCCCTCACTGTTCGGCGGACTGACTTTCGGACGCGTGCGGATCGGCAATTTGCCATGGTCGAGCTTCGACGTAAGCCCCACCCCTTCGGCCTGCCTGCTCGAGGAGGAGGGCGGCTCCGTGCCAATGGTCGACCATGTAGCAACGCTGCCCGACCTGACGCGTCTGCCGGTCGCCCCCGTGACCGTGTCGGGAACGACGGCCTCGGGCGGAATCGATGGCGTGATTGAACTGCGTTTTGGCCTCGCGCCGCTGCGCACGATTCCGTTCAAGATCGCCACCCAGCGCCCGCCGACCGGGATCGACGACACCAATCCGCGGATCAGAACGCTGCAGATCGACGCCCGGGAAGACAAGATCAACGGCACCTACAACGTGCCCAGCCCTGAGATTCTGGTCGGCGGGCCCGGGTACGGCATCGGGCGGCTCGACAACCGCTCGCGGAATGCCAGCGGCTTCGAATTCGTTCGCACGCCCGACAGCATTGCGGACCAGAGCATCGACGCGAACAGCGACAACCAGGTCGCCGGCGTTGAAGGCGGTTCGCGCGCCGCGGAAAGCGAGTACTTCGGATTCACCAACAGTAACCACACGACCCCCGATCCCGTAGTGCTGTTCGACACGGGCTTGATCCCGCTGTTTCGGTATTCCTTCGGCCTGCCGCCAATCGCCTCGGCCACCATGGGCGCCGACTTCTGGATGGCCGCCGATCTCGCCTTTTACGGCCGGCTCAAGCCGGCCGGCATGGATGCCACCATCGACCCGACCGTAGCTGGCGGCGTGAACCTGTTTTTTGATCTCGACGTGCTGCTGGGGCTCGCCAGCGCGAGCATTGCGGCGGAGAGCCAGATCGACGTCACGCTCCGCTCGGTGGTCGGCCTGGGCGGGCTGCCCGGGCAGCAATCGGGGGAGTGCTTCACCTTCGGCCTTGATGCGGTGTGGGAGGCTTGCGCGGTGGGAATCTGCGAAGGCGGCAGGGAAGAGCTGATCCGCGAGCCAGAGGACGGCAGCTGCAGCAATATCGCGGCCAATGGGTTCACGCCCGCTCAGGGTGGCAGTTTGACAGACGCACTGCAGTTCGACCTTCCGCGACCGCGCGGTACGGCCACTGCGCTCGCGACCGACGGGCGCGGGAACAGTATCGCGCTGGAGCTCGACCGTGCTGGCGCGCTCGTCGCGACCCACATGAGCGGCGGCAATCCCGTGGCGACGCGCGTCCTAGCCACACGACCGGTCGCAGTGCAGCACCTGGCGCTGGCTTTTCATGCCACCAATCGCGCTGTCGCGGTCTGGTCGGAGAATCGGCTGACCGAAACCGCCGTGCGCACCCTGATGGAGACCCAGCGCGGACGCGCGTTCGACGACATCGTTCGCACGCAACGGCTACGCTGGTCAGCGTGGGATGGGCGAGCCTGGACGACACCGGCTGACCTCACCTCGGACGGCAGCGACGGCAAGCCGCAGCTTGCCGGCTGCGCACCGCCGGTTCGATTCACGACCTCGGGTTGCCGGTCCGGAGGTGAGATCGTGGCAGTGTGGGAGCGCGATGCGAATCGCAACCTTGATGCGCCTGACATCGAAGTGTGGAGCGCGACCTGGACGCCAAGCGGTGGATGGCGAGCGGTATCGCGAGTCAGTGAGCCCGGTGCCAGCAGCGACATGCTGCCCAGCGTGGCCTACCGAAACGATACGCCGATCGTCGCCTGGGCGCACAACCCCGCCGGGCACTTCGCGCAGTTGAGCGGACGCCGCGTCGCCTACCGGTTCCTCGACGGCAGTCCAATGGTCCGCGCCGATGCGCTTGGCAGCGGGGTGGGTTGGGTCTCGATTGGCGTGAGTGCTGCTGATGCGGTGGTCATTGCCTATACGCGCGCCCAGGACTCGCAGGGATTTGTCGGCAACCGCCAGGCCCTGTTCGCGGCACGTGCCACCACCTGCGGCACTGGTAACTGCACCTTCCTGGTCACCGAGCCGCGCGACGAGGCCGGGCGGCAGTATCGTGTGGAACGTCCGCGCGTCACCTTCGACGACGACGATACGCCGATCATCGGCTTCCGGGCAGTCGCGTTCGGAGCGGGAGGCAATGGAGAGGCTGGCCTGCCGGGCGATTTGCCGGGCACCCTGTTGGGTACCGGTGAGCTCGGGCTGGTCCGCGTGCACAACTTCGCATTGCCGCGCTACACGGCGCGCTTCGTCCCGCTGTCGAACGACGGCCTGGCGCATTGGAAGCCGGAGGTTGTCTACGATCCGTCGATCGGCGCCGTGCTGGCACTGAGCACGCCGTCGGTCGCGCCGGCGCAGGCGGCAGCGTCGGCGCCGATGCGCGTCGCGCTTGCATATGCTCCGGAGGCGCACCGCGAGCGCAGCGCGGCGCTCGCGCTCAGCGGCGGCGCCGAGATGCGCACGCTCGGCGGGGGTCCCGACTTCGTGATCCGCGGTGTGAGCAGTTCGCGGCCCGTGATTGCCGCGGGGCAATCGACCGTCCTTCGGTTCGAGCTGGCCAACGCCGGTGGCGCCTACGATCCTGCGGCTCACGGCAGCGTCCGCGTCACGACGTCCTGGGACGCCCCGGGCGGCGCAGGCGTCGCGGGGCCGACGTTCATCCTCGATGGATCGCTGGCCAGCAATGCGGGGCGCGCGGTGGCCCTCACTGTCGTCGCACCGTCCGGCATTCGCAACGACGAGCGACAGACCCTGTTCATCGAGGTGGATGCGGGCGAGTTCGCGAATGCAGTCGGCGGCGAAGCGGACCGCGAATTTGTCGAGTTCAATGCGCTGCCGGTTCCGCAAGGCGTCAATGCGCAATCGAGTCCCGGCAAGCCGCTGGTCAGCCTCGGCTGGATGTCGACCAACGACACGCGTGTCGTTGGCTGGCGCGTATGGAAGCTGGCGACAAACGGCGCATGGCGCCATCTCGGCAGCAGCCCGGTGGCCGGCTACATGGACGTAAGAGCGACGCCCGGTGAGGCAGCGCAGTATCGAGTCGCTGCGTACTCGTCCAATGGCATCGAGTCCGAACCCAGTGATCCGGCCTATGTCTTCATCGAAGTCGAACGCGCCGAAGCCGTTTTCCGCGACGGCTTCGAGGCGCCCGCTCCGTGAGCGCCAGTCGCGGCATGAATTGCCTCGCGCACGCCGCTGTGCCAAGGTCCACCCCGGGTCCTGCCGGGGTGGGCCATGGGCGAAGTCACGCTGTTGATCGGCCGCGCGCGGGACGGCGATCGGGCAGCCGCGGATGTGCTGTTCCGCACGGTCTACGACGACCTGCGCCGAATCGCCGGTCGGCAGGCGGCGGGCAATGGCAGCCACGGGCCGGGGCGGACCTCGTTGGTCCACGAGGCCTATTTCCGCCTGGCGCGTCCGGAGTCGCTGAACGTCAACGACCGGCGGCACTTCTTCGCCGTGGCGGCGCGCGCGATGCGGCAGATCGCGGTCGATCGCGCCCGCGAGCGGCTCGCGACCAAGCGTGGCGGCGGGGCGCAGGAGACCACGCTCGGCGCTGCCGACGACGCGCTTGCCGACCCGGGACGGCTGGAGGGCCTGCTCGATCTCGATGCGGCAATGGGTGCGCTGGAAGCCGCCGACGAGCGGCTCGCACGGCTGGTCGAGCTGCGCCTGTTCTCCGGGCTGCTGCTGGAGGAAGCCGGCGAGTTGATGGGTCTGTCGCCGGCCACGCTCAAGCGCGACTGGCGCAAGGCGCGCGCGTTCCTGCACGCGCGGCTCGGCGGCGCGGAGTTGCCCGATGAACTCGGGAGCTGACCGCGACGCGAGCCTGTTGCGCAGGTTCGACGAACTGGCCGAACTTGCGGCCGATGAGCGTTTACGGCAGCTCGCGGCGCTGGCCGAACGCGATCCCGAGATCGCGCGCGACCTGCGCGGCATGTTCGGTGCCGATTCCGATCCCGACGGTCCGCTGGAGTCCGGCGTGGACAGCCTGGTCGAGGCGCTGGTCGCCGACGAGGGCAAGCCGCTGCTCGCCGGCCAGCGCATCGGCCCATTCGTGCTCGAACGCCCACTCGGCCGCGGCGGCATGGGCGAGGTGTGGCTGGCTGCGCGCGAAGAAGGCGGGTTCCGCCAGACGGTGGCGCTCAAGCGCCTCAAGCGCGGCATGGACAGCGACGAGATCCTGCGCCGCTTCGTGCAGGAGCGGCGCATCCTCGCCGATCTGTCGCATCCGAACATCGCGCGCTTCATCGATGGCGGTGTCGGCGCCGATGGCGTGCCGTGGTACGCGATGGAGTACGTCGACGGTACGCCGATCACCGCCCACGCCGACGCCCATGCGCTCGACGTGCGCGCGCGGGTCGGATTGCTGGCCCTGGTCGCCGAGGCGGTGGCTTACGCGCAGAACCGGCTGGTGGTGCACCGCGACTTGAAGCCCTCGAACGTCCTCGTCGACGCGGCGGGGGTTCCGCACCTGCTGGATTTCGGAATCGCAAAGTTGCTGCAGGGCAACGATGACCCGCAAGCCACCGCGACCGGTGTGCGCGCGCTGTCGCCGGCCTATGCCGCGCCCGAGCAGATCCTCGACCAGGCGATCAGTGCCGCCACCGACGTCTACGCACTGGGCGTGGTGCTCTACGAAATGCTCACCGGCGAGTTGCCGCACGTGCGGTCGGGGCTGTCGCTGGAAGCGCTCGTCGACGGCGTGCGCCACGAGACCATCGAGCGGCCGAGCGTGCGGTTGCGCGCCTCGGCGACCACCGCGGGCGATGCGGCGCGAACGCAGAACCCGCGGCGCGCGGTCTCGGGTGAGCTCGACGCGATCGTGCTCACCGCGCTGCGTCGCGAACCGGAGCGCCGTTATGCGTCGGCATCGGCGATGGCCGATGACCTGCGCCGCTGGCTCGACGGCCGCCCGGTGCGCGCACAACCGGATACCGCGACCTACCGGATTCGCAAATTCGTCACCCGCAACCGGTTGGCCGTAGGCAGCGCCAGCGCGGTACTGCTGGCGCTGATCGCGGGCTTCGGTACCGCGCTGTGGCAGGCGCGCGAAGCTCAGCTGCAAGCACAGCGGGCGGAGCGCGAGGCGGCTGCGGCGCGCGAAACGGCCACGCGCACCCGTCGGGTCAAGGACTTCCTGGCGTCGGTCTTCATGCAGGAAGACCCCGTGCGTCGCGATGCGCGGGGCCCGCTGACCATGACCGAGGCGTTCGAGGATGCGCTCGCGCGGATCGACACCGAGTTCGCCGACGATCCAGGCCTGCAGGGCGATCTGCTCGACGACTTCGGCGAGATCGTCAATTCGCGCGGCGATCACGTGCGCGCCAAGGCCCTGTTCGAGCGCGCGCTGGCGAACGCCGAGCGTGCGCGTGGGATGGACGATCCGGCGGTCGCCGAGGCGCTGGTGAATCTCGCCTCCGCATACGACAATCTCGGCGAGATGGAGCGCGCCGCGCCCCTGCTGCGGCGCTCGATCGGCATCCTCGAGCGCCAAGTGCCGGTCGATGCCCCGGCGCTGGCGAATGCGGTGAACTCGCTGGCGGTAAGCAAGCGCAATGCCGGCGACAACACGGGTGCGATCGTGGACATGCGGCGGGCACTGGACCTGCTCGGCGGTCCGCAGGCGAACGGTCAGGCGGTCGCGATGGTGCTCTACAACCTCGCCACTGCGCTCAGCGACGCAGGCCGTATCGACGAAGCCGACCCGCTCGCGCGCGCCGCCGTGGCCGCCATCGAGCGCGACCAGGGACCCATGGCTGCCCCGCTGGCGATCGCGCTGACGATGCTCGAGGCGGTGGCCGAACGCGAGGGCGATATCGAGGAGCTGGGCCGCCTGAGCGAAAGGCGGCTTGCGATCGCGCAACACAACTTTCCGGGCGACCATCCGTGGAAGACGGTCGCGCTCACCGACAGCGGCTGGCACATGGTGGAGACCGGGCGCGCTGCCGAGGGAGAGGCGCGGATTCGAGAGGCGATCGCGGCGTTCGATCGCACCGGCGACGACGACATCGGCGCGCTCAGCGCGCGCCGTCGGCTGGCGCAGACCCTGGTTCGGCGCGACGACCTCGCAGGTGCCGCACAGGTGCTTGACGAGGCGATCGCCAACTGCCGCAAGGACGAGACGCTGGAGAGCATGATGTGCCTCACCATTCGTGCCAACCGCGCGCATCTGGCGGTGCGGCTGGGCGATGCGGCCGGTGCACTGGCCGAAGCGGACGTGGTGGCCGCCGCGATGGTGCGCGGCTTCGGGGCCGGCATCGACGAGCATGCGCAGGCCGTCGAGGCCCGGGCCGCAGCGCTGGGGGCGCTCGGTCGCCGCGAGGAGGCGCGAGCGGCACAGGCGGAGGCGTTGGCGTTTTATGGCCAGCTTTACGGTGAAACGCATCGCTCGACGGTGCGGGCGCGGGAACGACTGGAGGCGCTGTAGCGTCGCCGCTTTAACGCTTTAAGGGGTCAGAGACCTTTTCCTACAGAGCGGCGCGCCGTGCGCTGACAACAGGCGGGGGAGTTTTGCGATGTCGGGGGATGGGCCCGCGCAGCAGGCTATGGCGATCCACTCACGGTGCCCACCCATGCCGCGCCTTCCGCGACTTGCTTCAGCCGGAATTCCCATGCACGTAATTCAGCGCGGCAACAATCGCCTGCCATGCTTTTTCGATGACGCGGATCGTATCCAGTATCGAAAAATCGTTCTTGAGCTGCTTCCAGAGTTCGGCGTCGAGCTGCATGCATATGTACTCATGACCAACCATGTGCACCTGCTCGCCACCGCGGGCGAAGCAGGTGCGATGTCGCGCTTCATGCAGTCGCTTGGCCGTCGGTATGTCGGTTACATCAATGCTCGACACCGTCGAACCGGGACGCTGTGGGAGGGCCGATTCAAGTCCTGCCTTGTCGACTCCGAATCGCATTTATTGCGGTGCTATCGCTACGTGGAGCTCAATCCGGTCCGCGCTGCCATAGTCGGGACTCCGGACGAATATCGTTGGAGCAGCTACCAATGCAATGGATTCGGGCGAGGTGATCCGATCGTTTGTCCCCACGATTCGTACCTGCGCTTCGGAGCCGAAGCTGCGTCACGTCAGGCGGCCTACCGTGTATTCGTCGCGCAAGCCGTAAGCGAGGAAGAACTGAAAGAAATTCGCGCCTACATCTGCCAGGAGCGGGCCCTCGGCCGTCCGCGCTTTCAGGCCGAGATTGCGGCCGCACACGGCCGTCAAGCATCAGTGCGCCCGCGAGGTCGTCAACCACGGAGCGACAGGGTCTGAAGGTCTCTGACCCCTTTGGGCTCTTTGGGCTGAGCGACACCGTCTGAAGGTCTCTGACCCCTTTGGGCTTTTGGGCTAGAACGCCGCGGGCCTCAACGGCAGATC
>JANOEA010000099.1:0-4469 GCA_031412975.1 Pseudomonadota bacterium
GACCTTGTGCTATGCGGTGTCTGTGCACGATCGGAAGTCGAGTACGGGGAAGACATTGTGGTAACACCCGCACCCACACCCACACCCACACCCGCACCCGCACCCGCACCCGCACCGGCACCCGCATTGGCACTGGCACCCGCCCCCGCACCGGACCCGCAACCGGCCCCCGCACCCGAACCAGTGCGCGCGCGCGCTCAGCCCGCACCGATTCCGGTGCAGGCTGCAGCGCCCGCACCTCCCGCCGCACCCTCGCGCACGCTGGCACTGCGCGACAGCGCTGCGTTCCTGCAGCTCGAACCAACCCGATTCACGCTGCAGCTCGCACGCACTGCGAGCCGCGCCGATGCGCAGGCGCTGGCCGCGAAACTCGGGCTCGAAAACGCGGAAGCCGCATTGTTCGCCGTACCGGTCGAGATCGCCGGCGGTACCCAGTGGCTTGTGCTGTGGTCGCATTTCGCCGATGCGGCAGCCGCGCGCGCCGCGTGGCAAGCCGCGTCGACCGCGGGTGCCAAGCCCGCCGCCTATCCCCGTCGCATCGGCCCGCTGCAGGCCGAAGCGCACCGCTGATCGCCTTTTTTCGTCGAACCAGACTGCGAGACTCCATGACCTTTGCACCGCTCCGCAACGACCGTTTCCTGCGCGCCCTGCGCCGCGAGCCCGTGGACTGCACGCCGGTATGGCTGATGCGCCAGGCCGGTCGCTACCTGCCGGAATACCGCGCCACCCGCGCCAAGGCGGGCAGCTTCCTGCAACTGGCGAAGAATCCGCAGCTGGCTTGCGAAGTCACGCTGCAGCCGCTGGATCGCTACGCGCTGGACGCCGCGATCCTGTTCTCCGACATCCTGACCGTGCCCGATGCGATGGGACTGGGATTGAAGTTCGCCGAGGGCGAGGGCCCGCAGTTCGAACGCCCCGTGCGCAGCGCGGCCGATGTCGCGCGGCTGGGCGTGCCCGACATCGGCGCGGAGCTGCGCTATGTCACCGACGCGGTGACCCTGATCCGTCGCGAACTGGGCGGCCGCGTTCCGCTGATCGGCTTCTCCGGCAGCCCGTGGACGCTGGCCTGCTACATGGTCGAAGGCGGCGGCAGCGAACGCTTCGCGCGGATCAAGGGCATGATGCACGATGATCCGGCCACGCTGCACAAGCTGCTCGAAATCAACGCGCGCGCGGTGATCGCCTACCTCGCCGCACAGATCGAAGCTGGTGCCCAGGCCGTGATGGTGTTCGATACCTGGGGCGGCGTGCTCGCGCCGGCCTATTTCCGCGAGTTCTCGCTGCGCTGGCTGGCGATGATCGCCGCGGGACTGCCGCGCGGCGAGGGCGCATCACGGGTGCCGCTGATCCTGTTCGCCAAGGGCGTGCACCAGCTCGAAGCGATCGCCGACACTGGCTGCGATGCGGTCGCCATCGACTGGACCATCGATTTGTCGGAAGCGCGCGCGCGGATCGGCGGCCGGGTGGCGCTGCAGGGCAATCTCGACCCGGTCACGCTGCTCGCCGGCGACGCCGCGGTGCGGCGCGGCGTGGCCGAGGTACTGGCAAGCTACGGCAAGGGCCCGGGCCATGTGTTCAATCTCGGCCACGGCATCACGCCCGAGGTGGATCCGGATCGCGTGACCACGATGGTCGATGCGGTACACGAGATGTCGAAGACCGCGGCCTGATCCGCACGCGAAAGCGCGCGCCAGCAAAAGCGCGCGCGGCTCAGTGCCGCTGGAAGCGCGGCAGCCAGTCCGCGAGCCGCTCGAGGCGGCGCACGGGATCATCGTCGAGCAGCAGCTGGTGATGCTCGTCGAGTTCCAGCGGCAGCATCTCGGCCAATCGCCATCCGACCCATCCGGCATCGTCGAAATGCGCGTCGTGTGCCGCCCCGAGTTCGCCGCCAACCTGCTCGGCGAGCCGGCGCAGGATCGTCGCGAGCACGCCGAACTGCGGCGGCACCGGCGTCACCGCGTCGGCTGGCAGTGTCTCCACGGTGCCTACGAGCAGCCCGTTGTCGCGCACCCGCGTGGCGTGGATCCGGAAACGTTCACCGCCGCGCGCGCTGATTCCAAGCAAGCCATCGGGCAAGGTCGAAAAATCGATGATCCGCGCCACGCTGCCGATGTTGGCCGGCACCGCCGGAGCGCCGGCTTCCGATCCGCGCACGATCAGGCACACGCCGAAACCTGAACCGGTGCGCGCGCACTCGCGCACCATGTCCAGATAGCGCGGCTCGAAGATCCGCAGCTCCAGCCGACCGCCTGGAAACAGCACCGTCGACAGCGGAAACAGCGGCAGCTCGCTGCCCTCACCGCCCACTGCGGGTTGCGCTGCCACGATTGCGCTACGCGCTCAGCGGATGACTTCGGCGCGACCGTCGGGATAGATGCGCACGCCGATGTACATCGGGTCGTTGTTCGGCGCGCCGAAGAACTGCATCGTGTAGTAGCCGCCGGTTTCCTGCGGCGACTCCTTGACGTAGAACGAATCGCACGGCATCGCGTTGTCGCCGCAGTACTTCTTCAGCGCCTCCTGGCCGCGCATCCAGGCATCGGCCACGTTGAGGACCGGGCTGCCCCCGATCGCATCGGCCGGGATAGCCGCGGTAGCGGCCTTGGTGGCGAAACTCTCCTGCGCGGCCGGCAGGCCCGGTGCAGTAGGCGCGGGACTCGGTGCAGGCGTGGGCACTGCGGCGGCCTGTGGCGCTGGCGCCGGCGCCGCGGGCTGTTCGGCAACCGGCTTTTCGGCAGCCGGTGGCACGACGGGCGCGGGGTCGCCGCCACAGGCGCCGAGCGTGGTTGCAGCCAGCAGCGCGACATACAGGACATGGGACTTCATCAAGCTCACTCCATCGGTTTGGGGGTGCCGGCGACGCCAGCTCCCATTCTGACAACGAAACGTGCCGGTGCGTTCGCGAAACCGCCGTTGGACATGAAAACCACATGGTCGCCGGCGGTCGCCTCGGCGGCCAGCTGGTCGAGCAGGTCCTCGACCGTCGGTGCGGCGGCACCCCGACCATCCAGCGCCGCAACCACCCGGCCTGCGTCCCACGGCAGCTCGGCGCGCTGCAGGAACACCACCCGGTCGGCGTCGCGCAGCGAAGGTGCGAGCTCGGCTGCATGCGCGCCCAGTCGCATCGAGTTGCTGCGCGGTTCCATCCCGACCAGGATCCGCGCGGTGCCCACCCTCGCGCGCAAACCGGCCAGGGTGGTGGCAATCGCGGTCGGATGGTGGGCGAAGTCGTCGTACACGGTGATCCCGGCGATCCGGCCCACGACCTCCATCCGCCGCCGCGCACTCGCGAAGGCCGGCAACGCCGCGAGCGCGTCCGCCGGTGCCACGCCGACTGCCGCAGCCGCGGCGATCGCGGCCAGCGCATTCATCACATTGTGCCGGCCCAACAGGTTCCAGCGCGCCTCGCCCACTCGCGTGCCGCGATGCCACAGCACGAATCCGCCGCCGTCGGCGGCCACGTCGCGCGCCATCCACTCGGCCTCGCGGTCGATCGCGAATCGTTCGACCGGACTCCAGCAGCCCATCGCGAGCACCTCGTCGAGCCGCGCATCCTCGCCGTTGACGACCAGGCAGCCGCCCGCGGGCACGATCCGCACCAGATGATGGAACTGGCGCTGGATCGCCGCGATGTCGGGAAAGATGTCGGCGTGGTCGTACTCGAGGTTGTTCAGGATCGCGACCCGCGGCCGGTAGTGCACGAACTTCGAGCGCTTGTCGAAGAACGCGGTGTCGTATTCATCGGCCTCGACCACGAAGTCCGGGCCGCTGCCCAGGCGCGCGGAGACCGGGAAATTCTCCGGCACGCCGCCGACCAGGAACCCGGGCTGGCGTCCCGCGTGCTCGAGGATCCACGCGAGCAGGCTGCTGGTGGTGGTCTTGCCGTGGGTGCCGGCCACCGCCAGCACGCGGCGGCCGGGCAGGATGGTCTCGCCGAGCCATTGCGGTCCGGACACATACGGCAGGCCGGCATCCAGCAGGTACTCGATCGCGGGATTGCCGCGCGACAGCGCATTGCCGACCACGATGCGGCGCGGCGCCGGCTGCAGGTGCCCGGCCGCATAGCCGGGCTTGAGCGCGATGCCGAGCGCCGCGAGCTGGGTGCTCATCGGCGGATAGATGTTCTGGTCGGAGCCCTCGACGCTGAGCCCCTGCTCGCGGGCGAGCGCGGCCAGCCCGCCCATGAAGGTGCCGCAGATGCCGAGGATGTGCAAATCGCTGCTCATGCCGCCGCTAGCCCGGACATTGCATGAGGGATCGCGGCGCACGCGCAGGATTTCGTGCGGCTGCCGCCGGTCTGGAGCGAGTCCCATGGCGGTGGCCATGGGGCGTGTGAAGACCAAGGCTGGCGCGCGAAAGACCAGCGTGCGTCGCGAGAGAGGGAAATCGGCTGCGGAACGAACCGTCGTTCCAATCCGCGGCGATGCAACCGCATGGCACCGCCACGGGCGGGCCGATTTTCCGCAACC
>JANOEA010000100.1:0-15368 GCA_031412975.1 Pseudomonadota bacterium
CGCTTCGGTGCGGCGCTCGCGACCAGTCCCTCCACCACCGTCGCATAGGCGGCGATTTCGCCGGCCAACGGATGTTGCGGATAGTTCCGCTGGAGCCCGCGCAGCAGCTCCAGCGCCTGCGTGTCGCGGCCGAAGCGATCAACCAGCAGGTGCGCGGCGAGCAGGTAGTTGGGTGCGATGTCGGCGTGTTTCGGAAACGCCTTGTGGAACCCCGAGGTGCTCTTGAGCGCCAGCTCCGGCAGCCCGAGTGCCGCGGCCTTTTGCGCCAGGCGATGGACCAGGGCCGGATCGCTGGGCCAGAAACCGGCATCCAGCTCGCGACACTCGCGCCATACCTCGAGTGCACGTCGTTCGTCCTCGCGCGCGATCAGCACGTTGATCCAGTCGCGGCCATCGGCGAGCAGCGCGGCCTTGTCGCCACGCAGTTGCAGAAGCTTGCGATAACGCGTACGCAGCGCATCCGAACCACCGCGCTCGCGGATATGCTCGCGCAGGATGGTTTCCGCGGCGGCCAGTTCGCCGTCGGCGGCCAGCGCCTCCGACTGCGCGAGCCGTTCGGCGTCGACATCATCGGGTCGGCTGAGCGGCGCGTGCTGCGGATCGACCGCGAAATCCAGCGCCTCGTGGTACTGGTAGACCACGTAACCCATCAGGTGGAAGGTCGCGACCAGCGCGTAGTGGCCGATCAGGCCGGACACCACCACCGCGAAGGGGCCCGGCATCAGCGGCAGCATGAACTCCTGTGCGTTCGCCTTGCTGATCACGATAAGCAGGCATAGCCCGGCGAGCAGCAGGTACGGTGCGCCGAGGCGCAGCATCACCTGCAGCCACAGCACCGGATTGAGTGCGCGCAGCCAGTCGCCATCGATCGCCGCGCTGATCATCGCGCCGGGTGCTGCGAGCGCGATGAATCCCATCGTGGCGATGCCGAGCAATGGTGCATCGATCGCCGCGCCGAGCACGCCGCCGAACAGCGCCAGCAAGACCAGCGCGAGCTGCACCCAGAACAGCGTCCAGCCGCGCGAATCGTCGGCGCTGTAGCCGGCCGGCGGATCCATCTTGCCGTGCGCGGTGCGATACAGCACCTCGCCCGCGTAGCGCAGGATCGCGATGCTCACGAACAGATCGAGCAGCCAGCCCAGCACCGGCACGTAAACCACCAATCGCATCACCGCCAATGCAACGATGGTGAACAGCGCCTCGCGCTGCAGCGGATACGTGGTGATTTGCGAAAGGCGCTGCCAGAACGGCTCGATCACGCTGTTGCGCCGCGGGTTGCGGGTGCTGGCCATGCGATCGCTCGGTGGGCCGTGTTGGTCCGGATCGCGGATGTTAGCCCGGAAATTTCATGAGGTCGCGGGTAACCGGCCCGCACAGATCGGTGTTACGCGGTTTCGTCGCGGTGGCCAGCATTGACGGTTCGTCCTGCGGCCGATTCCCCGCTATCGCGACGCACACTGGTCTTTCGCGCGCCTGCCTTGGTCTTCACTCGCCCCATGGCCACCGCCATGGGACTCGCTCCAGACCGGCGGCAGCCGCACGAAATCCTGCGCGTGCGCCGCGATCCCTCATGAAATCTCCGGGCTACCGAGCGCGTTGGCGCCTCGCCAGCCGATCGGTGACTACTGCCGCTCGCGCAGCGCGATCGCCTCGATGCCGCTGTCGGCCAGCGTGCGGCGCGCCTCGTCGAGTTCGCGCGCGCTGGCGAACGGGCCGACGCGTACGCGAAACCAGGTCGCACCATTGACCGTGACCGCGACCACGCTCGCGCGCTGCCCGAGCAATGCGAGCTTGGCCTTCATCTGCTCGGCATCGGGTTCGGAGCGGAACGAACCTGCCTGCAGCAGCATGCGTGCGGTCGGCGTGCCCGCCTCGGGCGCGGGCGCCGGCGGCTGCTGCGCCTGCGCCTTGATCTCGGCCTCGGGGATCACGACCTCCATCTCCGGCAGCACGCTGTAGAAGTCGTACTTGGGTCGGGTGTCGGCCGGCTTTGCCGCTTCGGCCGCCACACCCGCATCGCCGCCGCGCGGCGCTGCGGCCTCGGGATTGGGTTGCGGGCCCGAACCGCCGCGCAGCGAGGGCACCCAGTCGCGATACAGCGCCACGCCCGCCAGCGCGAGACCGAGGCCTACACCTGCGAGCAGCCAGATCCAGAACGGAACCGGCTTTGCCTGTTGTCCGCCGCGCGTCGCTTGGGATTTCGATTTGGCCATCGGTGGGTCGGAGTGCGCCGCGCGCGGGATTCAACGCGGATTGTCGCAGGTTCGGATGAATGGGGGATTGGGGCGCGATGGCTAATGCAACTAGATGGCGGGAAAGTAGTGACTGGTCGGCCGCTGTGACCTGAAATTCTGCGGTCGCTGCCATGGCAGCTCCCACAAGGAGATTGTCAGGGCTCGGCAAGCCCGTCATGCAGGATGCTGATCAATCAAGTGATCGGCGCCGCGAACATGCCGCCGCCATCGGCGGTGCCATGTGGGAGCCGGCATGCCGGCGACGGCAGCGCACCGGACTTCCTCGGTCTCCGACCACGCGCCGCAACCCACCCGCTTCGCGCTTTCCATTCGCCATTTGCCGCATCAAGTCACATCGACTCCGGCGCCGACACGCCCAGCAGCGCCAGCCCATTGACCAATACCTGCTTGACCGCCTTGCACAGGTACAGGCGCGCGCTGCGCACGGGCTCGTCGTCGACCAGGATCGGCACCGCGTTGTAGTAGCTGTGGAAGCTCGCGGCCAGCTCGCGCAGGCCGTTGGCAACGATCTGCGGCGAACGGTGTTCCGCGGCGGCGATGATCAGCTCCGGCCAGCCGAGCAGCTGCTGCATCAGCTCCTGCTCCTGCTCGTGCACCAACCGCTCGCGCGCGGCGTCGCCGGATGCGCGGTTGAAACTCAGGCCTTTTTCGGCGAGTTGGCGGAACAGCGCGCATACCCGCGCATGCGCGTACTGCACGTAGTAAACGGGATTGTCGTTCGACTGCGAGCGCGCGAGGTCGAGATCGAAATCCAGATGCTGATCGTGGCTGCGCATCACGTAGAAGAAGCGTGCCGCATCGGAGCCGACGTCATGGCGCAGCTGGCGCAGCGTCACGAACTGCCCCGCGCGGGTCGACATCTGCACCTTCTCGCCCTTCTCGAACAGCACCGCGAACTGCACCAGCTGGATTTCAAGCCGCGCGGGATCGAGCCCGAGTCCCTGCGCGGCGGCCTTCAGGCGCGCGATGTAGCCGTGGTGGTCGGCACCGAACACGTAGATCGCACGATCGAAGCCGCGGTCGAATTTGTTCAGCAGGTAGGCGATGTCGGAAGCGAAATACGTCGAAGCACCGTTCTCGCGCACCACCACGCGGTCCTTCTCGTCGCCGAAATGGGTCGCCTTGAACCACAGCGCACCGTCGCGCAGCTCCATCTGGTCCTTCGACTTCAGCGTGTCGATCGCCTTCTGCACCGCTCCCGAAGTGGCCAGCGAGCGTTCGCTGAACCAGTTGTCGTAGCGCACGCCGAATTCGCCCAGATCCTGCTTGATGTCGGCCAGGCACCAGTCGAGGCCGGCGTTGAACACGTTGCGATAGTCGGCCTCGCCGAGCACCTGCTTGGCGCGCGCGATCAGCGCATCGACATGGGTTTCCTTGTCGCCGCCCTGCGATTCGTCCGGCGGCAGGCCGTCGCCGACGACGACCGCCGAATGCCGCAGGCGATCGCCTTCGCGGGCGCGCAGGGAGCGCGCGATATCGACCACGTAGTCGCCCTTGTAGCCGTTGTCCGGAAACCGCACGCTGACGCCGCCCAGTTCCAGATAGCGCAGCCACACGCTGGCCGCGAGGATGTCCATCTGGCGACCGGCATCGTTGACGTAGTACTCGCGGTGCACGCGGTGGCCGCAAGCCTCGAGGATGTTGGCCAGCGATGCGCCGTAGGCCGCGCCGCGCCCGTGGCCTACGTGCAGCGGGCCGTTCGGGTTGGCCGAAACGAACTCGACGGTCACCGCATCGCGCGATTCCTCGGGCTGGCTGCCGTAGCGCTCGCCTTGCTCGATCACGCGGCGCACGCTGCCGAGCAGGCAGGTCGGGCTCAGGTGGAAGTTGATGAAGCCCGGGCCCGCGATCTCGGCGCGTTCGACCAGTCGCGACTCCGGCAGGGTATCCAGCAGCGCCTGCGCGAGTTCACGCGGATTGCGGCCCACCGATTTGGCCAGCAGCATCGCTACGTTGCACGCGTAGTCGCCATGCGCCTTGTTGCGCGTGCGCTCGACGGTGAAGCTCGGCTCGTCGCCGGCCGGCAGCTTGCCGCCGCGGCGCAGGTCGAGCACGCCCTGCAGCACGATTTCGCGGATCAGTTCTTTCACGACGGCCTGCGCATGCACAAAAAAGTCCCCTAGTGTAGTCGGCACGGCGCTGGCGGTTAAGCGTCCGGCTCGCTCCGGGGGCCCGCTGTCGACTTCATGTGATTTCTCAGGAAGCAGGACGAACTAGCTGACCTCGGACGGAAACTGCCATTTATCCACACCGGCTGTGGATAAGCCTGTGTGCAACTCCCCGATGGCCCCGCACCGGGCCCGCGCGCAGGCCCTTGCGGCCACTCCGGTCATTTCTTGGCCACTCTTGTAAACTCGATATAAATTAGAGACTTGTGTGAGCGAACCCGGGCGCGGCGAAGGTCCGCCGGGGATCCGCCGGCGATGCACCGCAGCATGTGCATAAGCGCCCGCGCTGCGCTGCTGTCATCGATCAGCAATAGCAGGGTCACGAAAATGCAAGCGAACGTTCATAGGCTGATCGACATCCCTCTGCCGCAGACCCGTCATCAGGGCACGGCAGGATCGTCGTACGTCCTTCGGAGTGGCCCATGTCCGCATCCCGCGCGTTTCGCCCGCGCTGCATCCTGCTCGCGCTCGCGCTGGCACTGGCTGCGGCATCACCTGCATTCGCCGAGGAGGCCAACGAGCTCGCGCAGCGATTGATCGCGCTGCGCGGTGAGGTCGAGACGCTCAACGGCGAGCTCGAACTGCTGCGCGAGGAGCAGCGCACCAGCCTGCAGGGCTTGGCCGCACAGAAGGCCGAGCTCGAGAACAGCCTCAAGCGGCAGCAGGTCGCGCAGCAGGAAGCGCGCGACAAGGTGGCGCGCCTGGAGGCCGATCAGGCGACCGCTGGCACCGCAGGTGATGCGCTGACCCCGGTGTTGTTGAGCGCGATCGACGGGCTGCGCAACTTCATCGCCAACGGCCTGCCATTCAAGACGGCCGAGCGGATCGCAGCGCTCGACGAGATCGCCAACCAGTTGCAAAGCGGGCAGTTGCCCTCGTACCGCGCGGCCAACCGGCTGTGGGCATTTTACGAGGACGAGTTCCGGATCACCCGCGAGACCGGTTTGCACCAGCAGACCATTCGCATCGGCGACGAGCAGCTGCTCGCGGACGTGGCCAAGGTCGGTTCGGTGATGTTGCTGTTCAAGACCGATGATGACCGCGTGGGCAGCGCGCGCCGTGGTCCGAGCGGATGGAGCTTCGAGGTGGCGACCGACAAGGCTGAGCAGACGCGCATCGTCGCGCTGTTTGATTCACTCGACAAGCAGATTCGCCAGGGCTATTTCGAATTGCCAGCCGCGCTGGCCGTCAGCGGGGGCTGAGCGATGAAATCGATGATCAAACTTGCATTCGCTACGTTGGCGATCGTAGCCATCGACACCAGCCTGGCGCAGACGCCCGCGCCGGCTGCTGCCGCCGTTCCGGCACCCGCTCCCGCGCCGGTCGCACCTCCACCGGCGCCGAAGGTCGACCTCGCCGACGCGTACCGCAAGGAGTTCGCGTTCCTCGAAGCGCAGAAGCGCGAGCTCAGCGCGCGCCTCGGGCAGACCCGAGCCGCGTTCGAGGGCGATCGCACGCGCCTGGAGCGCGATGTCGACGCGCTCGAGAACCGCGTGCTCGCCGCCAGGACCGACACCGAAACGCTGACCGCGCAACTGACCGTCGCCGAGCGCCAGCAGGAAGCGGTCACCGAAAGCACCGATTTGCTCGCGGGCACGCTGGCGCAGGCGGAAGCCTCGCTGGTGGCAGCGGGCACCCCGATCACCGACGACGAGGCCTACAAGGCGGCCGATCAGCTGGGCCGGCTGGGCATGCTGTTGAGCAGCGGCCAGCGCAAGCTCGCGGAGTTCTCCTCGGTGCGCAAGACCGCCGGCAAGTTCTATCTTCAGGACGGCACCGAAGTCGACGGCACCATCGTGCTGATCGGCAACGTTGCGGCGCTCGGCGTAAGCCCCCGCGGTTCCGGCGTGCTCGCACCGGCCGGCGCCGGGCGCTTCAAGCTGTGGAACGTGGAATCGGCGCAAACCGCCGAAGCGCTGGCCAACGATCGACTGCCGCCGGTGCTGCAGACCTACATTTTCGAATCCAGCGCGGTCGCGGTCGAGCCGCCGCTGGTCAAGACCTTCTGGGGCGAGATGCAGAAGGGCGGCGCGATCGGCTACGTGATCCTGGCGCTGGGCGCGCTGGCGCTGCTGCTGATCGTCGTGCGGGCCATATTCCTGCAGCGCGCGGGCGCTTCGGTGCCGAAGATCATGGACGCGGTCTCGCCGCTGGTGCGCGCGGGCCGCATCCCGGAAGCGATCGAGGCATGCAAGCGCTTCAAGGGCTCCGCCTCGCGCGTGGTGACCGCCGCGCTGCGCAATGCCGACCGCGAGCGCGAACATCTGGAAGACATCGTGTCCGAGTCGATCCTGCACGAATCGACCCACCTCAACCGCTTCGGCCCGTTCATCACCACGATCACCGCGGTCGCCCCGTTGCTCGGACTGCTCGGCACCGTGACCGGCATGATCCAGACCTTCGACGTGATCACCGAATTCGGCAACAGCGATCCGAAGATGCTCTCCGGCGGCATCGCCGTGGCGCTGGTCACCACCGAGCAGGGCCTGATGGTGGCTATTCCCTGCTTGCTGCTCGGCAGCATGCTCAACGGTTGGGCCGACAGTTTGAAGGACGACATGGAAAAGGCGGCGCTGAAGGTGATCAACCTTTACCAGGAAACGCGCGCCGCGGTGGCGAATCCGCGCGCTGCCTGAGCTGAGCTGGGTTCGGAGCGCCGGCCATGCTGGAAAAATTCGCCAACGCGAACAACGTCTGGGACGCAGCCCTCGCGTTCCTCGACTACCTGATACAGGGTGGTCCGATCGTCATGTTGCCGATCGCGGTGGTCGGCGTGGTGTTGTGGTTCGCGCTCGGCTATCGCTGGGCGCTGCTGCGGCGCGGTAGCCGCAAGAACGTGCGCGTGCTGATCCAGCGCGCGCTCGATGGCCGCTCCAATCCGCCCAACGGCATCGTCGACGAGGCGATCGCGGCAGGCGTCCAGATCGTCAAGCGCCCGCGGCCGCACCTGCGTCGCTTCCTCGACGAAGCCTTCGCCGACCACGAGCAGGGTCTGAAGCAGTACACCACCCTGATCAACGTGCTGGTCGGCGTGGCGCCGCTGATGGGACTGCTCGGCACCGTGATGGGCATGATCGAGACCTTCGATTCGCTCGGCGACATGACGTTCTATTCGCAATCGGGCGGTATCGCCGCCGGTATCGCGACGGCCTTGTTCACCACCCAGCTTGGGCTGGTGGTCGCGGTTCCGGGCGTGATCGCGAAGAGCCTGCTCGACCGCCGCCAGCACCAGATCGAAAGCGATCTGACATCGATCAAGGACATCCTGTTGAGCCGCGAAGTGGAAGTCGCCAAGTGAAGCATCCCGAACAATCCCCCATCACCGCGCGCCGACCCGCGCCGGGAGCCCAGCCATGATCCGCCGCGAACGCAAAATCGCAGAGACCGCCATCGATCTGACCCCGATGATCGACATGACGTTCATCCTGCTGATCTTCTTCATGGTCGCCACGACCTTCCAGAAGGACTTGAAGATCGATATCAACCGTCCCGGCGCCTCGAGCGGCGTCGCGGCGTCGACCAAGGCAGTGAAGATCTACGTCGACAAGCAGGGACAGGCCTACCTCGATGGCGAGCCGGTGCAGGTGTGGGTGATCCAGAGCCGCCTGCGCGACATCCTCAAGGGGCAGACCCAGAAGACGGTCCTCGTGGTCACCGACGAAATCGTTCCTTCGGGCAAGCTCGTCGAGGTGATCGACCAGGCGCGCCTCGCGGGTGCCGAAGACATCGGCGTGGCGACCGGTGCCGAAGCGGGCGAAGGCTGAGCCGATCCCGATGGCCGCGACGCTCCCGCGAATTGCCGAACCGCAGCGCCGTCTGGCGATCGGCTTGCTGTCGGGCGTGTTCGGTCTGCTGTTGCTGGCCAGCTCCGTCGTGTTGATGAACGCCGACGCGGGCTTCCATCGCACCGATGCGGGCAAGGTCGTCAGCGTGGTGCAGGTCGAGCGCACCGAAAAGGTCAAACCGCCGCCACAGGACAAGCCGAAGCCACCGCCGAAGCGGCAGCAGCGCGCGCGAGTCAGTCCCGTGATGGGTCTCGAGGGGTCGCTCGCGGGACTCAATTTCGGCTTGCCGCAATTCGAGCAGTCGGATCTGGGCGATGCCGCATCGATCCTCGGCGAGGGCAGCAGCACGATGACCGACGATACGGTCGACTCGCCGCCGCGCCCGATCGTGCAGAATGCGATGCCGTATCCGTCGGGCGCCAAGGCGAAGGGCACCACCGGTTACGTGTTGCTGTCGGTGCTGATCGGACCGACTGGCCAGGTCGAGAAGGTCAAGGTGCTCGAGGCCAGTCCACCGGGGATCTTCGACGATGCCGCGGTGATGGGCGTGCAGGGCTGGAAGTTCGAGCCGGCCAGCTACAAGGGCGAGGCGGTGCGCGTGTGGGCCACGCAGAAAGTGCGTTTCGACCTCGGCTAGCGAGAGACGACCATGAGCTTCCTGCGCGCGCTGCGCGATTGCCTGCGATTGAGCTGCTTCAGCCTCGTGCTGCTCGCGGCGACCGCGCAGGCGAAGAAGAACGAAGAGATCGACTGGCTGTCGGTTGCCGAAACGCTGCTGCGCGACGGCGCGCTGGATCGCGCGGAGTCGGCGCTTGGCAACGTCGATCCGGCGGCCGAGGGCGTGAACGTGCCGCAGTACTGGACCGTCAAGGGACTGCTTGCGATGGCGCGCAACGAACTGCCCGCCGCAGCCGAAGGTTTCGAGAAGGCCATCGCTGCAGGTCAAGTCGAGCCCTTGGTGCAGCTGTATCTGGCGCAGGCGTATTTCGCGCAGGAACAGTGGGCGAAGGCGATCGCGACCATCGAAGGTGCGGGACCCGCGCTCGCGGACATCACTGCGGCATGGTCGATGCGCGCGCACGCGAACTGGATGGCCGGGCGCAAGCAGCAGGCGATGGACGTGATGCGCGAGGCCACGCTGAAGTTCCCGGCCAACAATACGTTCACCCGCCGGCAGATCTTCTACCTCATCGAGTCCGGGCTGTACCAGGAAGCCTCGCTGGTCGCGCGCGAGTTCCTGACCCGCAGCGACGTCGGCGCCGACGACTATGCCGCGATCGGCTCGGCGCTGCGTCGCGCGAAGAGCCTCGAAGAGGCGAAGAAGATTCTGGAAGCGGCGCGCCTGCGCTATCCGGACAACCTCAACATCGGCAAGGCGCTGGCGCAGACCTACCTCGAAGACGGCAAGGAACTGGCCGCCGCCGAACTGCTCGGCGTGGTCGCCGAACAGGATCCCGCACTGCTGGCGGAAGCCGCGGAGCTGTACCGCCGCGCAGGCTTCCCGATGCGTGCGCTCGCGCTGAACCAGCGCGTGACCGATACGCCGAAGAAGCTCAAGCAGCGCGTTGGCATCCTGGCCGAACTGCGCCGCTACGAGCAGATCGTCGGCATGCACGATGCGCTGGCGCGCGCACGCCTGCTCGAGGATGAGGACGTGCGCTACGCGCTGGCCTACGCCACGTTTCGCGGCGGCGATTTCGCCGGCGCGGAAGAGCATCTGGCGGCGCTGCGACGGCCGGATTTGTTCCGCAAGGCCACCGAACTGCGCCAGATCATGAACGATTGCGCGGCTGCGCGCTGGACTTGCGTGTGATGGTGATGCAAGCCATCGCGCCCCCTGTAGGAGCGCGCCGCGCGCGCGACCGCAACCTCGGACGCTTGCCTCACGACCAATCCGTGCGGTCGCGCGCACGGCGCGCTCCTACAGAACGCGGTCCTGCCGTGCAGCGGTTTCGCCCGCACCGTCCGCGCCCCGACGCATCAGCCCGCCGCCCGCATCACCCTGTAGGAGCGCGCCCCGCGCGCGACCGCAACATCGGACGCTTGCCCCACGACCATTCTCTGCGGTCGCGCGCACGGCGCGCTCCTACAAAAGGCGACGTCACTGCACGGCGCGCTCCTGCAGAACGCGGTCTTGCCGCGCTTCGGAACTGCCCATGAAACGCACCCTCGGAACCCTCGCGATCCTCGCGCTCGCCATCCGCGCCGCGCTGGCGGCGACACCCGCCGAGCTCAACCTGGTCGCTTTCGAAGACACCACCCCCCTCGCCCAGGCCATCGTCGAAGTCGACGGCGATGACGTCGGCGCCACCAATGCCGACGGCAGCGCGCAGTTGCGCCTGCAGCCGGGCAAGCGGACCATCGTGCTCAAGCGTGACGGCCAGGAACTGCTGCGTTACGAGATCGAAGTCGCCGACGGCGAAACCGCCGAGCTGATCGCGACGCTGCGAGCGGGCCAGCCGCCGCAGATCGCGGTCGAAAGCTCGATCGGCGATGGCGCCGATCGCGGCAGCGCGAATACCGCGCCGGCCGCCGCCGATGCGGGCCCGCCGGGCATCCTCAGGGGTCGGATCGTGAGTTCCGAGAACGGCGCGCCGGTGGCCAACGCGCGCATCTTCGTCGCCGGCACCCCGCTCGATTTGCGCACCAACGCCAACGGCGAGTTCGTCGCCAGCGTGCCCGCCGGCGCCTACGCGATCTCGGTGATCGCCGCCGACTTCTCCGCGCAGACCATCGACGGCCTGACCGTGGTGGCCGAGCAGGAGACCATCCGCGACGTCGAGCTCACGCCCGCGGGCCTGATGCTGCCGGAGTTCGTGGTGCTCGAGCCGTATATCGCCGGCTCGCTGGCCTCGTTCGTGGAGGAACGGCGCGAAAGCTTCGCAGTCGCCGAGGTGCTCGGCATCGAACAGATCTCGCGCGCGGGCGACTCCGATGTCGCGGGCGCGTTGCGGCGCGTGACCGGCCTGACCCTCGTCGACGGCAAGTACATCTACGTGCGCGGCCTCGGCGAGCGCTATTCGTCGGTGCTGCTCAACGGCGCTCCGGTGCCGTCGCCCGATCCCAGTCGTCGCGTGGTGCCGCTCGATTTGTTCCCGGTCGAGATCCTGTCCGGCGTGGTGATCCAGAAGACCTTCTCGGCCGAAATGCCAGGCGAGTTCGGTGGTGGAACCATCCAGCTGCGCACGCGCACGATGCCGGAAGACTTCTTCATCAAGCTGCAGGTCGGCCAGGGCTGGGTCGACGGCGCCACCTTCGAGGATGGCCTGAGCTATCGCGGCGGTACGCAGGACTGGAACGGCTTCGACGCGGTCCGCGGTCTGCCCGATTCGATCATCGATGCCAACCAGCGTTTCGGGCGCCTGCAGGTGCAGACGCCGTTTTCCGAGGGCCTGACCCAGGAAGAGCTGCAGACCACCGGTCGCGATCTGGCCTCGCAGGGTTACGACGTAACGTCGAGGGACCTGGGCACCAACGGCACGTTCTCGTTCGGCATCGGCGACTCGTTCGATGTCGGCGACGATTGGCGCGTGGGTTACCTCAACTCCGTGCGCTACTCGCAGGGCTGGGACAACCTGGAAGAAGTCCGCCGCGTCTTTTCATTCGTCGGTGAAGGCGAACCCCTAGCGCCGCTGTCCGACATCGTGCGCACGAAGACCGAGCGAGCGATCGACCTGTCGGCCTTCCTTGCAATGGGCGTGGAGTTCGGCGAAAACCACAAGTTGACCTCGACCAGCACGATGGTTCGGCAAACGATCGACTCGACCCGGATCGACGAGGGCTTCGACATCTCCAGCTCGATCTCGCGGATCTACCTGCTGGAGTGGGAAGAAAACGCGCTGATCGCGCAGCAGTTCAACGGCGAGCACGCATTCCCCGACTGGATGGATTTCTCGCTCGACTGGAACTACACCCGCGCCCGCGCCACCCGCGAAAGTCCCAACACGCGCAATTACCGCTACGACAGGCTCGGCGCAACCGACGATACATTCACTTTTACGGGCCGCTCGGACTCCAACGCAACCACATTCTCCGAACTGACCGACAATTCGAAAAGCTACAACCTGAACCTGCAGTTGCCGATCACCCTGTCGGAAAGCCATTCGTTGACGGTGCTGGCCGGCCTCGCCCAACTGGATCGCGATCGCGACTCCGGGGTTCGGCGGTACAGCGTCATCGGCAACCTGCCAGCCAATCTGCAGGGTTTGCTGACCGGGCCGTTGGACTTGATTTTCGCTCCAGAGAATTTCACTCCAGATATCTTCCAGCTGCGCGAAGTCTCCAGAAACTCCGACGCTTACACCGCAGTTCAGGAAATCGACGCCTACTACCTGAGCCTCGACTGGCTGTGGACCGACGTCCTGCGCCTGACCATCGGCGCGCGCGACGAGACCAATTTTCAGGAGGTTCGTACTTTCAACCTGATCGACCCGAATAGCGTTGACAGCGAGGCCTCGATCGACACCAGCGACTTGCTGCCGTCGGTGTCGGGACTGTGGTTCATCAACGAAGACTCCCAGCTGCGCTTGATCTACGCCGAAACCGTCTCCCGCCCGGACTTCCGCGAACTGTCGACCGCTCCGTTCAACGATCCGTTGATCGACACCATTTCGGTCGGTAATCCGGATCTCGTGCCGGCGTCGATTACCAACTACGACATCCGCTACGAGTACTACTTCTCGGCGACCGAGATCTTCTCGGTGGCGCTGTTCGCCAAGGACTTCGTCACGCCCATCGAGCGCATCCAGTCGCCGGCGACCGGCGACGTGGTCACCTACACCAACGTGCCCGCAGCGACGCTCTATGGCATCGAGTTCGACGTCTACAAGTCGCTCGACTTCGTCGACGCCTGGTCGTGGGCGGATCGCCTGGGCGCGGTGCCGTGGGAGTCGATCTTCGTCGGCGCCAACTACGCCTATATCGAGTCCGACGTGGAACTGACCCGCGACACGGCGGGCATTTCGACCAATCTGGAGCGTCCGCTGCAGGGACAGTCGCCGTATGTCGTCAACGTGCAGATCGGCTGGCAGCCCGAGGACGGGCGTTCGGAGGCGACGCTGCTCTACAACGTGGCCGGGCGACGCATCTCGGAAGTAGGCGTGTTCGGCATCCCGGACGTGTATGAAGAACCCGCCGGGCAACTCGACTTCGTATTCGCGACCTCGCTCTGGAGCGAGGCCTGGAAGCTGAAGCTCCGGATGCGCAACCTGCTCGATCCGAAGGTGGAGTTCACGGTCGGCGACGAGATCCAGCGCGAGTACAAGCGCGGCCGCGAGGTGTTTCTCTCCCTCGAGTGGAGCCCGTAAGTCCTGCGCTGTCATCCGGTTGACACATAACAGCAACTCCTTCGCAACCCCCACCCTCGACCATGCGCCTTCCGCCGACGCGCGTGCGCCGGCGTTGACCCCTCCACTGCCTCAGAGGTACGACATGTTCTTCAACAGCCTCAAGCGCGCCGGTTTGGCCGCAATGATCTTCGCCGGATTCGGTATTGGCTCGGCCAATGCCGCGTTCCTCATCACTGAAGCCTCGGTCGAGGGCAGCTGGTTCAACACCGCCCAGACGGGCCGCGGCGCACTGGTCGACTACATTCCGATCGGTGGCAACAGCGGCGTGGTGTTCATTGCCCTCTATACCTTCGACAGCACGGGTGCGCCGACCTGGCTCACGCTCCAGGGTAATGTCACGGAAGGCCAGTTCGCACTGACCAACGTTCCAGTACAGCGCACCACCGGTGGCGCGTTTGCGACGGCGAGCCCGAGCGTCACCCCGGTGCAGGTCGGCACCGCCTCGGTGACTTTCAACACCTGCGAAGACCTGCGCATCAGCCTCACGCTGACCACCGCGGGCCTGCCGAACCTGCCGGCCAACCAGCCGGTCGATCTGGTCTTCAGCCGCGGTGGCCTTGCCAGCGCCCAATGCGTCTACCGCACCGCATTCACTGCGTGCCCGGCCGGCACCACCGCGGTCGCCAACCAGGCGCGCACCTGCGCACTGACCGGCACCAACAATGCGAACCTGCGCCTGTCGAACAACGCCACTTACGTGCTCACCGGCAAGGTGAACATCGGTACCCCGATCCTGCAGAACTCGCCGCCGACGCAGACCGGCACCCTGACCATCGAGCCGGGCACGCTGATCCGCGGTAGCGGCGGCTCGCTCGACTTCCTGGTGATCAATCCGGGTTCGCGGATCTTCGCCGAAGGCACCGAGCGCGCGCCGATCATCTTCAGCGGCCCCACCGAGACTTCGGGTTCGTGGGGCGGCTTGGTCGTCACGGGCCTGGCGACCAACAACAACGCCAACCAGGCCGGCGGCACCGCAGCCTTCGAAGCGGACCCGACCATCGTCTGGGGTGGCAACAACGACGCCGATTCGTCGGGCGTGCTGCGTTACATCCAGATCCGCAGCGCCGGTGCGGTGATCGGCGCCAACGTCGAGCTGAACTCGCTGACGCTGGGCTCGGTGGGTTCAGGCACCACGCTGGAATACATCCAGGTCCATAACGGCCTCGACGACGGCTTCGAATTCTTCGGCGGTACGGCCAACGCCAAGTACCTGGTGGTGACCCGCGGCAACGACGACGGTCTGGACTTCGACGTCGGTGGCTTCCGTGGCCAGGTCCAGTACGCCTACGTGCAGGCCGACGAAAACGCGGACACCGGTGACGGCAGCTGCGTGGAGTCGGACAACAACGCACAGTCACTCAACGCCACCCCGCGCGCCCAGCCGCGTGTCGCCAACCTGACCTGCGTCGGTCGCGCTGCTCCGAACTTCCGTCGCCAGATCCGAATCCGCCGCGGTTCGGCCGGCAGCTACTTCAACAGCGTGATCGCCAACCAGCCGAACGGCGAATGCCTGACCGTGTTCGACGCCGCGACCTTCGACCAGATCACCGCCAATACGCTGACCATCCAGGGTACCTCGCTGCTCGGCTGTGCCACCAACTTCGGTTCCACCGATGCCGCGCTGACGACCTCGGTGGCCACCTGGTTCAACGCTGCGGCCTCGAACAACCAGACCGGCGCGCTGGACGGCAATCTCGTCGGTCGCATTCCGGTGCTCGGCGGTTCGCTCGACGGCACCGCAGTGGCTCCGCCGACCGGTGGCTTCTTCGACCGCACCACGTACCGCGGCGCGTTTGGCCCGACCCCGCTCCG
>JANOEA010000101.1:0-12722 GCA_031412975.1 Pseudomonadota bacterium
GACCACCCGCAAGCTGATGCGCCACGGCGGGGTCACCCTTCTGCTCGGCTGCGTCGCTGCGATCGCCGCTTGCGGCGGCGAGGCGGCGCCTCCGGCGCGTGCTGCCCCGCCACCGATCGGCGTGGTCGCAGTCACGGTCGAGCGCAAACCGTGGTCCGACACCATCGAGGCCCTCGGCACCGCCAACGCCAACGAGTCGGTCGTACTGACCGCGAAGGTCACCGAGACCGTATCGCGGGTGAACTTCAACGACGGCGGTTCCGCTGAAGCCGGCCAGGTACTGGTCGAGCTGACCGGCCGCGCCGAGGCCGCGCAGCTCGAAGAAGCGCGCGCTGCGGCGAAGGAGGCGCAACAGCAGTATTCGCGGCAGGCCGAACTGGTCGAGCAGGGCACCATCGCGCGTTCGCAGCTCGACGCGCAGGTCGCCTTGCGCGATGCCGCGATCGCACGCATGAACACGATCCGCGCGCGACTCGCCGATCGGGTCATCACCGCGCCCTTCGCGGGCGTGCTGGGATTCCGGCGGGTCAGCGAGGGCACCCTGGTCAGTCCGGGTACCGAGATCGTGACCCTCGACGACGTGTCCATCATCAAGCTCGATTTTTCGGTGCCGGAGACCTCGCTGGCGGCGCTGCGCGAAGGACTGCCGGTCCGCGCGATGAGTGCGGCGTGGCCGGACCGCGAGTTCGTCGGCACCATCGCCTCGATCGATTCGCGCGTGGATCCGGTTTCGCGCGCGATCGGCGTGCGCGCGCTGGTGCCCAATCCGGAATCCCTGCTCAAGCCCGGCATGTTGTTGACCGTGAGCGTCGATGCCGCGCCGCGCGAGGCGGTGGTGCTGCCGGAGATCGCGGTAGTGGCGGTGGGCACCCGTCACTTCGTGTTCGCCGTCGGCGAGGACCTGATCGCGCGGCAGACCGAGATCGGCATCGGTTCCCGCCGTGCCGGCGAAGTCGAGGTGCTGCGCGGGATCGAGCCCGGCCAGCGCGTGGTCACCGACGGCATCGTCAAGCTTCGCGATGGCGCCAAGGTGGCGTTGAGTCCCGCGGTCGTCCCGGCGGCCCCCAGCGCCTAGACGCGCCGCACGGCCGCTACCGGCCGCAGTCAGGAGTAGAGCATGTTGCTATCCGATGTTTCCGTGCGGCGACCGGTTTTTGCAGCCGTGGTGTCGCTGCTGCTGGTGGTGCTGGGCCTGATCGCCTTCGATCGCCTGCCACTGCGCGAATTGCCCGATATCGACCCGCCGGTGGTGTCGGTGGAAGTGGCCTATCGCGGCGCATCGGCGGCGATCGTGGAATCGCGGGTGACGCAGATCATCGAAGACTCGATCTCCGGGATCGAGGGAATCTCGACCATCCAGTCGAGCAGCCAGAACGGCCGTTCGCAGATCACCATCGAGTTCAACCTCAGTCGCGACATCGACGGCGCGAGCAACGACGTGCGCGATGCGGTCAACCGGGTCGTCGGCAATCTGCCGACCGAGTCCGACCCGCCGCAGGTCGCCAAGGTCTCGGCCGACGCCGAGGTGCTGATGTGGCTGAACCTGTCGGCGACCGATCGCAGCCTGCTGGAACTCAACGACTACGCCGAGCGCTTCCTGGTCGATCGCTTCTCCAGCCTCGACGGCGTCGCGCGGGTCATCGCCGGCGGCGGGCAGCGCTACGCGATGCGGGTCTGGCTCGACCGCGGGCAGCTCAATGCGCGCGGACTCACGGTCAACGACGTGCTCGCCGCGCTGCGCCGCGAAAACGTCGAGCTGCCGGGTGGCCGGGTGGAATCGACCACCCGCGACTTCACGGTGCGGGTCACCCGCGGCTATCGCGGCGAAGGCGATTTCGCCGAGCTGACCGTGGCCAAGGGGCGTGATGGACACCTGATCAAACTCGGTGAAGTCGCCAAGGTGGAGCTTGCATCGGTCGAGCGTCGTACCGACTTCCGCGGCAACGGCGTCGGCCAGCTCGGGCTGGGCATCGTCAAGACCTCCACCGCCAACTCGCTCGCGGTCTCGCGCGCGGTCAGCGCAGAGGTCGAGCGGATCAGCGCCAACCTGCCGGAGTCGATGGCGCTGGTGGTGGCATTCGACAACTCGATCTTCATCGACGCGGCGGTCGAAAACGTCTATTGGGCGCTGTTGGAGGCGATCGCGCTGGTGCTGATCGTGATCTACCTGTTCCTCGGCAGCTGGCGTGCCGCATTGATTCCCGCCGTCACCGTGCCGGTGTGCGTGCTGGGTGCCGCGATCGCGCTGTACGCCTTCGGTTTCACGATCAACCTGCTGACCCTGCTCGCAATCGTGCTGTCGATCGGGCTGGTGGTCGACGATGCGATCGTGGTGCTGGAGAACTGCCAACGCCGGGTCGACCTGGGCGAGCCGCGGCTGGTCGCGGCGTATCGGGGTTCACGCCAGGTCGCCTTCGCGGTGATCGCGACCACCGCGGTGCTGGTCGCGGTGTTCGTGCCGATCGGATTCATGGAGGGCAATCTGGGTCGTCTGTTCCGCGAATTGGCGATCGCGATCGCCGCTGCGGTGGCGATCTCCGCATTCGTCGCGCTGACCTTGACGCCGATGATGTGCTCCAAGCTGCTGACTCCGCACACTGGCAAGCCGGGACTGTCGACGTGGGTGGATACGCGCTTCCAGTGGGTCTCCGATCGGTTCCGCCGATCGCTGGAGCGCAACATCGAGCGCTCCGGGCTCACCGCGCTCGGCATGCTGCTCGCAGTAGGCGTCGCCGGCCTGCTGTTCTGGCTGGTGCCGAAGGAGCTGGCACCGCCGGAGGATCGCGGTGCGTTCTTCGTGATCGTCAACGGCCCGGAAGGCGCCGGATACGACTACACGCTGGGCCAGATGCGCGAAGTCGAGAAGCGCCTGCTCGGTTTCATCGAGGACGGCTCGGTGGCGCGCGTCAATACGCGCACGCCGCGCGGCATGGGCGGCGCGCAGACCGAAGAGATGCACACCGGCCAGGCGATCGTGATCATGCGGCCGTGGGACGAACGCGAGGTCGATACAGCGGCCGTGATGGAGCAGGTGCGGCGCAAGCTCGACGAGGTGCCGGGGGTGCGGGTGTTCCCGCAGATGCGCCAGGGCCTGTCGCGCGGTTTCGGCCAGCCGGTGCAGTTTGTGATCGGCGGTCCCGATTACGAACAGCTGGTGGCTTGGCGCGACACCATGCTGGCCGCGATCGCGAACAATCCGAAGCTGCTCGGCGTCGACTCCGACTACAAGGAAACCCGCCCGCAGCTGCGCATCGACATCGACCGCGCGCGTGCGGCCGACCTCGGCGTGTCGGTCGACGAGATCGGCAGCACGCTGGAGACCATGATGGGCGGGCGTCGGGTCACGACATTCACCCGCGAGGGCGAAGAGTACGACGTGATCGTGCAGGGCCGCGACGCGGATCGCCGGCAACCGTCGGACCTGACCAATGTATTCGTGCGTTCGCAGCGTTCGGGCGAGCTGATCCCGCTGGCCAACCTGGTCAGCGTGCAGGAGATCGCCGAACCGGGCTCGCTCAATCGCTTCGGCCGCCTGCGCGCGATCACCATCAGTGCCGCGCTGGCGCCCGGCTACACGCTGGGCGAGGCATTGACCTACCTCGAAGACACCGCCCGCGCGGAGCTGCCGCGTTCGGCGATCATCGACTACAAGGGCGATTCGCGCGAATACCGCCAGCAGGGCGCCGGCATCGTGTTCACCTTCGCGATGGCGCTGCTGATCGTGTACCTGGTGCTGGCCGCGCAGTTCGAGAGCTTCGTGCACCCGTTCACGATCATGCTCACCGTGCCGCTGGCGGTCGTGGGCGCGCTGGCGGGACTGCTCGCATTCGGCAGTTCGTTGAACCTCTACAGCCAGGTCGGCATCGTGATGCTGATCGGTCTGGCGGCGAAGAACGGCATCCTGATCGTGGAGTTCGCCAACCAGTTGCGCGATGAAGGCATGGCCTTGCGCAAGGCGGTGATCGAGGCCGCCAGCGTACGCCTGCGTCCGATCGTGATGACCTCGATCGCCACCGTGGTCGGCGCATTGCCGCTGCTGTTCGCATCCGGCGCCGGTGCATCGAGCCGGATCACGATCGGCATCACCATCGTGTTCGGCGTGCTGCTGTCGACCGCACTGTCGCTGTTCGTGGTGCCGGCGATGTACCTGCGCCTGGCGCGCTACACCGGCTCGCCGGAAGCGGTATCGCGCGAACTCGACCGCCAGGGCGTGGAGAATCCTGAAGCGGCGCACTGAGGCGGCGACGGGGTTGCCTTCGGAGCGCGGCGCCGCTTTTGAATCTTCCGGCGAGCACCCGCCCCCACCCCAGCCCTCCCCCGTAAAGGGGGAGGGGGAAAAAGCGTGCACCACGACCTCGGTCCGACGCTTTCGCTCCCTCCCCCCCCTTGCGGGTGAGCCGGGACATTCCGCGGCACAGCCGCGGACCGGCGAACGCCCGCGCGATTAGCGCGGGCCGGACGGAAGGGCTGGGGATGGGGGGCGGGGCTTGCGGTGATAACTTAGTTGTCATGCCCAAACCCACCATCGAACGTGCTCGCGCACTCCGATCGAACATGACCGAAGCAGAGCGTGCGCTTTGGCGGTTATTGCGCGGGCGCAATCTCGAAGGCGCCCGATTCCGGCGACAGGTTCCGATCGGACCGTACGTCGCAGACTTCGCCAGCTTCGAGCCGCGACTGGTGATCGAGTGCGATGGTGGGCAGCATGGTCCGGAACGGGATGCGTCGCGCGATGCGTATCTGACGGCGCAAGGCTTCGCTGTAGTGCGGCTGTGGAATCACGAGGTGTTGCAGCAGCCGGAAGGTGCTTGGGCTGCGATCAGTGCGAAGGTGGAGGCGTCGCGAGGGACTTCGCGTGAGCGGTCGCCGCAAGATTCCGTCCCCCATCCCCGGCCCTTCCCCCGCGAGGGTGAGGCGGGACATTCCGCGGCACAGCCGCGGACCGCCGAACGCCCGCGCGAAAAGCGCGGGCCGGGGGGAAGGGAGCAAGACGATGCCGCCGAGTTGCGGGTGTTCGGCGTAAACGCTTGCCTCGCGGTGTTCGCGCGGCGGCCGCAGGCGATTCGCAAGGTGTATCTGCTCGAGGCGCGGTTGTCGGTGTTCAAGTCGGCGCTCGCGTGGTGTGCGAAGAACAAGCTCGGTTATCGGATCGTCGAGGCCGACGACCTGCAGCGCCTGACCCGCAGCGAGCACCACGAGGGCGTGGTGTTCGACGTGCTGCGCGAACCGCCGCTGTCGGTGGTGGATTTCATCGCCGGGATTGATGCCCACGCGCCCGCTCTCGCGATCTGGCTCGACGGGGTCGGCAATCCGCACAATTTCGGGGCCAGCTTGCGGATCGCAGCGCACTTCGGCGCGCAGGGTGTGTTGCTGCCGCCGGGCTCGACGCTGGCGCTGTCGGGTGCCGCATGCCGGGTCGCCGAGGGCGGTGCCGAGATCGTGCCGCTGGTGGCGATCGATGATGCTGCGCGCGCATTGACGCAGTTCTCGCGCGCCGGCTTCGAAGCGGTGGCGACCGTGGTGCGCGGAGGCGAGGATCTTTACGCGCGACCGCTGCCGCGACGCTGCGTGCTGGTGTTCGGCGCCGAGGGTGGTGGCATCGGGCCGGCGCTGCTGCGCGCGGTGCCGCGCCACCTGCGGATTCCCGGCAGCGGTGCGGTCGAAAGCCTCAATATCGCGACCGCGGTGGGTGTGGTCGCGGCCGAGTTCTGGCGCCTGCACCGGCGCTGAGCCAAAGCCGCGCTGCCAGCGCGGCCCGCGGTTCATGTGCGCTGGCCTACAATTGCCGCCGGCCTTCCGCTGATCGAGTCCCATGCGTCTGCTGATCCTGCTTTGCGCGTTGGCGCTGCTGCTCCCACCATCGCCGGCCGATGCCCGGTCCACGCGCGAATTCGCCGTCGACTACACGGTGACGCTGCGCCCGCAGACCAAGGACGCGCTGGTCGCGATTCGAGTGGGCGGTGGCGGTCGGGTCAAGCAGCTGACCCTGCTCCTCAAGCCCGATCGCCAGTCGCAACTCAAGGCCGACGGCAAGCTGGTGCTCAACGCCAGCTCGGCGACCTGGGTGCCTCCGCCCAAGGGCGGCACGCTCACGCTGGTCGCCAAGATCAACCACCAGCGGCGCGGCGACGGCTATGACGCGTGGATCGGCGAACGCTGGGCGATCTTCCGCGGCGATGACCTGGTCCCCACGATTCGCGCGCGCATGGAGAAAGACGCGACTTCGAAAGCCACGCTGCGTTTTCGCCTGCCGCCGGGCTGGAACAATTCCAACACCGGCTGGAAGCGCAATCCCGACGGCAGCTTTGCGATCGACAACCCCGAGCGCAGCTTCGACCGCCCGACCGGCTGGATGATCGTCGGCGACCTGGGCATGCGGCGCGAGGATTTCCCGCTCACTGAGGTGTCGGTCTCGGCACCCAAGGGCTCCGGCTTCCATCGCATGGACGTGATGACGTTCGTGGCCTTCCTGATGCCGACCTTGCAGTCGGCGTTCGGCCAGATGCCACCCAAGATCCTGCTGGTGGGTGCGGGCGAGCCGATGTGGCGCGGTGCCTTGTCTGCGCCGAACTCGATCTTCCTGCATGCCGATCGTCCGCTGGTCAGCGAAAACGGCACCAGTACCCTGGTCCACGAGCTGGTCCATGTGATCACGCGGATTCGCGGGCGCGCGCCGGAAGACGACTGGATTGCCGAAGGCCTCGCCGAGTTCTACGCGATCGAGCTGATGCACCGCGCAGGCGGACTGACCGATGCACGGCGAGCCATCGTGCGCGAGAGCCTCAAGCGCTGGAGCGCGCCGGTGAAAACGCTGCGCACGCGCGGATCGAAGGGCGCCACGACTGCGCGCGCGGCGCTGTGGTTCGAAACCCTCGATGCGGAAATCCGCAAGGCCAGTGGCGGCAAGCGCAGCCTCGACGAGGTGGTGCAGGAGCTGATGCAGCCGCGCGAGGTCGGCCTGGCCGAGTTGCGCGCCAGCGCGCAGAAGGCCGCCGGCGGCAAACTCAAGGCATTCGATTCAGCGCTGCTGCGCTGAGCAGCCGCCGGAGCTCCTCAAGGCTCGAATCCATCCATGAACAGCGGCACTGCGATTTGGGTGGCGCGACATGCCAGGCCGCCCGCCTCCAGCACGATGTTGTCGACGTACCAGCCGTCGCGCTGCGTGCTCGAGTCGCTGGTGAAACGGAACCGCAACCGCGCCTGCGCGAGGTTGGCGAGCGCCGGCAGCGCGAGCGTGACCCGGCGCAGGCTGGCGTCGCCGCTGCAGCGCCACGCGGGTGTCGACCAGGTGCTGCCACCGTTGGCGCTGTATTCGATGTTGCCGAAGTCCCAGCCTGACTCGGTATCGCACCAGGAGTCGAACGACAGCTGCGGCGCACTGTAGTTGCTCAGATCGAACACCGGCGAGGTGAGACTGGTATTGGCGTTGGGCAAGTAGTTGCCGCCCGGGGATTCGGTCCATGCGCGCGAACCGGTCTGCGTGGTCGCGGCCGTCGTGATCGCCCACGGCGCGCTCGCGGTCCAACCGACCGGCCCGCTTTCAGCGTCGTTGTCGAGCCGACGACACAGCGCGTACAGCTGCAGATCGCGATCCAGCGTCGCGGCAGCCGTGATCGTGAGGTCGGCCACGCTCAGCGTCTCGAATCCCGCAGCCTGCGCCTGCAGCGTGTAGCTGCCCACCGGCAGGCGTCGTGTGTAGCTGCCATCGGTCGCGCTGCTGGTGCGCAGGCTGCCGGCGCTGATCTGCACGCCCGGGATCGTTGCACCCGTGGCCGCACTGCGCGCCACGCCGCGCACACTGCCGATCTGATCCGCGCCGTACACCTGCACGAAGCCGGCCGCGATCGGGCCATCGTTGCCCCCGGCATCGGTGCCTTGCACGAAGGCCAGATGGCGGCCGCTGGCGAGGCTGCTGGTATCGATGCTGACCGACGCTGCCTCGCTGGGCTGGTTCCAGCTGCCGTCGGTTGGCGCCATCGGAATCGCGCTCGCGCCCGCGGCCCACGGCGCCGCGCCCACCCAGGCGCTCGCGGCAACGATTGCCTGCGCGGCCTGGCCGCCACCGGCGCTGTTGTTGAAACGGGTGTCGTCGATGACCGCGCGCAGGCTGACCGTTTCGCCGCGCACGACAAGGTCGGGCTCGGCCACGATCTCGCGCGGATCCGGGCCCGAGGCGCTGCGATACGGCGCGCGCGCGTTGCGCGCCGCGAAGAGCAGCGTGCGCAGGTTGTCCGGCAGGATGCGGTCTTCGAACAACGCGCAGTCCTGGAAAAACGCGGTGCCGAGTTCGAAGGTATAGGCGGGCACTCCGAGTTCGCCGTAGGCGGTGTCTTCGGTGGTGCCGTCGGTCGGATACAAATCGTTGGCCTGTTGCGGTGTGTAGCCGCTGAACCATGCGAAGCGCCGCCCCAGCGCTTCCAGTGGCACCACATTGGGTGCCTGGTCCGCCGTGCCCGGCCCCGGCGTGGTCCAGCCCCACGGCCACAGCACCAGTTGCGAGTAGCTGTGGATGTCGAAGAACAGACCCCGGGTGTCGATGTCCGCCGGATCGCCATCCTGTGGCCCGCGTCGATCGGGGAAGATCGAGCGCACGTAGGCCACGGTGGCCTGGGTCTCGGGCTCGGATCCGGCCGCGGGCCCGCGATAGGTCAGGCTGCAGGGCGCCGGGCTCGAACCGCCGTCGTTGGGCACCGCGGCCCACTTGAAGGGCCAGTTGCGGTTGAGGTCCGCGCCGCGACTGTTGCTGGTCGCGCCGCAATAGGCGGTGTTGGTGTTCTTGCGCCACGACAGCCCGCCCTCGGCACGCTTGCGCCCATCGGGGTTGGCGTGCACCAGCAGATGCAGTTCCTGGTGATCGAGCAGCCAGGTGGCATCGGCATCGACGCCGTAGTTGGCCAGCAGCCACTCGGCGAAGCGCAGGCCCAATTCCGCCGGCGTGTACTCGCGCGCATGCACCGAGCTCATGATGAACAGCTTGGGCTTGTCGCCGCCGATCGCTGCGTTGGCAAGGCGCAGCACACGCAGGTCCTCGCCGCCGCCGGGCTGCGCGGCGGTCTTCTCCCAGCTGTCGCCGATGTCGATCACGCTGGCGAAACCGGGATACAGCGACACCAGTTCATCGAGCCGCGCACGGGTCTCGGCCACCGTGCGATAGCACAGGAAGCCAGGAATGCCTTTCGACTGCCCGGGCAAACGCTGCTGCGGCAGGTTGACCGCGCGGGTCGCTTCGACATCGACTTCCCAGCGCAGTCCGCCGGACTTCAGCAGGGCGCGGTCCATCGGATCGGCCTCGAACACGATCACGCCCTTGGCGCGATCGACGATGACATGGGTATGCAGGCTGCCGATGCGGCGGATCAGGGCCTCATCGCGCGTATGCACGCGCACGACCTCGATCTGCTCGACCGCTGCGCGGGGATTCTGTGCGAACGCCGGCGACACCGGCAACAGCAATCCCAACCCGACGGCAAACGCATGACGCATGGCAGTTTTCCTCGAACGATCGCCGCGCAGTGTGCCATGCGCGCCGGAACTGCGGAGTACTGCTGCGCTGCGGCGTGGCATCCGCCGAGAACTGCCTACACTGCGCGTCCCGCGGTCCGCTGGCCGCAGGGGAGGGAGAAAGCCCGCGCCGGGCAACCGGCGCGGGCTTTTTTTTTTGCGTTCGCGGGCCGCGGCATCGCCAGCGTCAAGTGCAACTGCGACACTGCGACATGGTCACTCGAATCCAATCCGCGCTGGAACGCCTCGACGCGGCGCATCGCGACTGCGGCCTGGCGCTTCCCGATGCAAGCGCCCGCGAGCTGCTGGCCCGCGTGTTCGCGATCAGCGATTTCGCGCTCGAAGTGCTGTGCGCCGATCCCGCATTGGTCGCATGCGTGCTCGACGAGTGGATCTCCGACGACGCGCCGCCGCTGACCCGCTGGCGCGCCGCCGCGTGGCCTGCCGCGGACGATGCGCAAGCGATGCAGGTGCTGCGCCGCTTCCGGCGCGCACAAAGCGTGCGCCTGATCGTGCGCGACGCGCTGGGCATCGATGCGGTCCCCGCGACGCTGGCCGGTGCCACCGCGCTGGCCGAGGCCTGCATCGGGCAGGCACTGGCCCACCTGGAGCCCGGCTTCCACGCGCGGCATGGGGTGCCGCGCACCGCCGATGGTGCGGTCCAGCGGCTGGTGGTGATCGGGATGGGCAAGCTCGGCGGCGGCGAGCTGAATTTCTCTTCCGATATCGACCTGGTGTTCGCCTACGCCGAGTCGGGGGTCTGCGAAGGCGGCCGTGCGCTCGACTTCGAGGACTTCTACGCGCGACTCGGACAGCGTCTCGCGCAGCTGCTCGGCGAGGTCACCGCGGATGGCCTTTGCCATCGCGTCGACCTGCGGCTGCGACCCTTCGGGTCGGTCGGCCGGATGGCGCTGTCGTTCGCCGCGATGGAGCATTACTACCAACGCGAGGGGCGCGACTGGGAGCGCTATGCGTGGATCAAGGCGCGGCCGGTCGCCGGCGACATCGCCGGCGGACTGCGGCTGCTGGCGATGCTGTCGCCGTTCGTGTATCGCCGCTACCTCGATTTCACCGCGATCGACGGGCTGCGCGACATGAAGCGCCTGATCGATGCCGAGGTCGCGCGCAAGGACCTGGCCGACCACATCAAGCTCGGCCCCGGCGGCATCCGCGAGCTGGAGTTCATGGTGCAGCTGGTGCAACTGGTGCGTGGCGGCCGCGAGCCGAGCCTGCGCACCGCCGAGTACTACACCGCGATGCAGGCAACGATCGCGATCGGCCACCTGCAGCCGGAGCTCGGCGCGCAGCTGCGCGAGGCCTACGATTTCCTGCGCCGGGTGGAGAACCGGCTGCAGATGTGGCGCGACGAGCAGACCCATGAGCTGCCGTGCGCGAGCGAGGCCCGCGAGGTGCTGGCCCGCGGCCTGGGCTTCGACGACTGGTCGGCGTTCGACACCGCGCTGGAGGCGCGCCGCAGCCTGGTCGCCAGCACCTTCGCCGAACTGCTCGCGCCCGGGGTCGAAAAAGCCAGTGCCGCAAGCGCCGACTGGGTCGAGGCGTGGCGCGCCATCCGCGAGGCCCACGCGGCCGCGCCGCCGCCGTTCGGTGAGTCCGCCACCGAGGCGCTGCAGGCTTACGCCCGCGGTGCCGCGCTGCGCGCGCTCGATCCGCGCGCGCGCGCCCGGATCGATCGTCTGCTGCCGGGATTCCTTGCCAGCTGTGCCGCGACGGCCGCGCCGGATGCGGTGATCGAGCGCATCCTGCGCCTGCTGCAGGCGGTGTCCGGTCGCGCGACCTATCTGGCCTTGCTCGACGAGCGACCGGCAGCGCGCGCGCGGCTGGTCGAGACCTTCGATCGCAGCGCATGGCTCGCCGAGCGGGTCACCGCACATCCGTTGCTGCTCGACGACCTGCTCGATGCGCGCGTCGCCGGACCCTTGCCGGATACCCGTGCCTTGCGCGAGCGCATGCTGTCGGCGGTTCACGACGAAGCGTCCGACGTGGAATCGCAGCTCGAGCTCGTCCACGAGCTGCGCCACAGTGCGCTGTTCCGTCTTGCGCTGGCATGGCTGGCGCGGCGGCTGCCCGGGGTCGAACTGGCCGAGCGTCTCGCAGGCGTGGCCGACGCGACGATCGCGGCGATCACTGCGATGGCCTTGGCCGACACCCGCCGCGCGCACGGTCCGCTGGCCGACGATGGCGCGACCAGCGGTTTTGCGGTGATCGGCTATGGCAGCCTCGGTGGTGCCGAGCTCGGCTTCGGTTCCGATCTCGACCTGGTGTTCCTGTACGACGCCGCGACCGCTGCGCGCAGCAGTCGGGGTGCGCGGCCGCTGGAGGGATTGCGCTGGTATGCGCGGGTCGCGCAGCGCGTGGTGCACTGGCTGTCGACGCCGATGCGCTCAGGCGCGCTGTATGCGGTCGATACGCGCCTGCGGCCGGACGGTGCCAAGGGCCTGCTGGTGGTCAGCCTCGACGGCTACGTGGGCTACCAGCGTGAGCGCGCATGGACCTGGGAGCACCAGGCGCTGGTGCGCGCGCGCGCCGCAGCGGGCGATCCGGCACTGCTCGAAGCATTCGCGCAAGTGCGCGAGTCGATCCTGATGCGCGAGCGCGAAAGCAGCGCGCTGCGTGCCGACGCCGCGCAAATGCGCGAGCGCTGGCGGCATGAGCTGGACCGCTCCAATGCGCAGCGTTTCGATCTCAAGCAGGGCCGCGGCGGATTGGTGGATCTCGAGTTCGTGCTGCAACTGAAGGTGCTCGAACACTCCGCCAGGGTGCCGGAACTGGCCCAGTACACGCGCAGCATCGAGCTGATCGCCGCGCTCGCCGCCGCCGGGATCTTCGACACCGAAACCGCGGACGCGCTGACTGACGCGCACCGCACCCTGCTCGAACGCTCGCTCGACTGCACACTCGACGGCGCCCCGCGCGTGGTCGCGATCGACCCGCAGCTGGCCGCCGCAGCAGAAACCATCACCACGCAATGGCAAAGCGCCACCGCGCCCCCGTAGGGCGGGCCTTCGGCCCGCCGCCCACCACTGAAACCATTCCGATCCACCGTGCAACCCGCTCGTGCCGGTCGCGCACAGGGTGCGCTCCTACCACGCCCGCATCGGGGTTCTTGTAGGAATTTTTATTATTTCACAAAACAAACACAAATATCCAAAAACTAAACAAAAAATCTATTATAACTCGTGATACATATTCAGCCAGTTTTA
>JANOEA010000102.1:0-1549 GCA_031412975.1 Pseudomonadota bacterium
TCGGCCGGCGTCGCGCGCCGCGTAGTGAGACCCTGCTCGGCGAACCGCGCGGCGACGTCGGGTGACTCCATGGCCCGATTGATCTCTTCGTTCAGGCGCGCCACCGCGGCCGGCGGCGTGCCCGCGGGCGCGAAGAACCCGAACCAGGTGAGGTCGTCGAAGTCGGTGAAGCCCGACTCGTTCATCGTCGGCACGTCGGGCAACGCGGACGAGCGTTGCGCGCTGGTGACCGCGATCGCGCGCAGCTTTCCCGCCTTGACCTGCGGCACCGCCGGTGGCATCGACGTGCTGGACACCTGCGTGTGGCCGCCCACCACCGCGCCGATCGCTGCCGCCGGCTGGTAGGGTATGTGGGTGATGTCGATGCCAGCGGCCATCTTCAGACGCTCCATCGACAGGTGCGTGGTCGTGCCGATGCCGGAGGAGGCGTAGGACAGCTTCTCCTTCTTCGCCAGCGCCACCAGTTCCTTCGCGTTGGTCGCCGGGATCGACGGATGCACGGTGATGATGTTGGGCGTGCTCGGGCCCAGCGCCACGGCGGCGAAGTCCACCAGCGGGTCGAAGCCGGCGTTGGCATACAGGCTCGGGTTGACGGCCACCGCGACGCTGGTGACCAGCACCGTGTAGCCGTCGGGCGCGGCGCGCTTGACCAACTGCGCGCCGATGTTGCCGCCCGCTCCGGGCTTGTTCTCGATGATCACCGCCTGGCCGAGCGCCTCGGAGACCTTCTGCCCGACCGAGCGCGCGACGATATCGGTCGAACTGCCAGGCGCGAAGGCGACGACGAAGGTGATGGGTCGCGCTTTCGGCCAGTCCTGCGCCGCCGCGGGCGTTGCGGCCAGGCCCAGGGTCGCGGCCAGTGCCGCGCAGAGCAGGCGTGTAGGCGTCATGCGGTTCTCCGGAGGGGCTGGTGGTGACGGGTCAGGTGTCCGCGGACAGCAGGATGTCAGTGTGCATCACGAGGAAGGTCGTGCCGACCAGGCCGAGGCGCTTCGCGGCATCGGCGTCGTTCTCGGGCACGTAGCGGCCGATCAGCGCTTCGCGCACGCCGAACACCGCGTCCTGGTCGAGGTACGGGTCGTCGGCATCGAAGAATTCGGTCACCAGCGTGCGATGGCCGGGTGCGCTCACGATCAGGTGCACGTGCGCCGCGCGCCACGCCTCCCGCCCCGACGGCGCCACCAGGTCGTGCCACACGGGGCCGTCGGTCGGGATTTGGTAGGGACGCGCGCGGATGGTGGCTATCTCCCACCGGCCCAGCGCGTCGGTTTTCAGCCTGCAGCGCAGGTTGTCGCGCGGCTGCGCCGCGTCGAGCTGCCAGTACAGGCCGTTGTCCGCGTTTTGCCAGAAGTCGAGGGTCGCGCCCGGCAGCGGTCGCCGCTGCGCGTCGAGCACGCGCCCGCGCAGTAGCACGCGCTCGCCGGCGTTGTCGCCGATCAGGTTGGCCGGGTTGTCGCGCCATGGCGAGTCGGGCGAATGGAAGGGCCCGAGCACGCTGCCCGGCGTGGTGCCGGGCCGGCCGGCCAGCAGGTCGACCAGGCTCGACAGG
>JANOEA010000103.1:0-4692 GCA_031412975.1 Pseudomonadota bacterium
GCGCCTGCGCACCCGCGCGGAGACCCAGGTCGCGATCGGCGAGACCGTGCATCGGCGCGCGTTGCGCATCGAGGTGGTCGACAACGGTCGCGGGGTGCCCGATGAACTGGCCACGCGCTTGTTCCTGCCGCTGGTGTCCGGCCGCGCGGAAGGCTCCGGCCTCGGACTCACGCTGGCCCAGCAGGTCGCACGCGAACACGGCGGCTCGCTGAGCTATCGCTCGCGACCGGGGCATACGGTGTTTACCTTGCTGCTGCCGATGGAAGGAGAGGGGTGATGGGCGGGATTGGCGCGGGGCTTTTGTCTGTGAGGGCCCAGGGCCCAGGGTATAGGGCCCAGGGTATGGGGGTCAGGGCCCGGAGCAGGGCCCAGGGCTCAGGGCTCAGGGCCCAGGGAAGAGCACGACTGCACGGCGGGTGTGAATCGTTGCGCACCATCGAAGCGCACCGCTCGGGCGCCGCAGCAACAGCGCCCCACTGGGCCCTGAGCCCTGGGCCCTGGGCCCTATACCCTTTGCCCTCGACACCACCCAACGCACCGCAACGTGCACCCACCCCGGCATCCGACCCATGAAAGAACTCTGGGTCATCGACGACGACCGCTCGGTGCGATTCGTGCTTGCCGAAGCGCTGCGCGACGCCGGTTTCGTGGTGCGCGATTTCGACAATGCGCGCGCCGCGCTCGGGGTGCTCGCGCACGCCCGCCCGGATGCGGTGTTCACCGACGTGCGGATGCCGGGCATGAGCGGCATCGAATTCCTCGATGAGCTCAATCGGCGGGTGCCCGATGTGCCGGTGGTGGTGATGAGCGCCTATACCGACGTGGCCAGCACGGTCGGTGCCTTTCGCGGCGGCGCTTTCGAGTTCCTGTCCAAGCCCTTCGACCTCGACCTTGCCGTGGCCACCGCGCGGCGCGCGGTGCAAGGCGACTCGCCCGCAGTGCCCGCGGCCGCCGTGGCAACGCCTTCCGCGGCGGTGCTCGAGGCCCAGCTGATCGGCAGCTCGCCGGCCATGCGCGAGGTGTTCCGCGCGATCGGGCGCATCTCGCAAACCCAGCTCAACGTGCTGATCACCGGCGCGACCGGCACCGGCAAGGAGCTGGTTGCGCGCGCGCTGCATCGGCATTCCAAGCGCGCCACCGGCCCGTTCGTGGCGCTCAACACCGCCGCGATCCCGGCCGAGCTGCTCGAGTCGGAGCTGTTCGGCCACGAAGCCGGCGCATTCACCGGTGCCGCACGCCGCCACGCCGGGCGCTTCGAGCAGGCGCAGGGCGGCACCCTGTTCCTCGACGAGATCGGCGACATGCCTGCCTCGCTGCAAACGCGATTGCTGCGGGTGCTCGCCGAGGGCGAGTATTACCGGGTCGGTGGACGCGAGCTGCTGCGCACCGATGCGCGGGTGATCGCCGCGACCCACCAGGACTTGAGCCGCAAGGTCGCCGACGGCAGCTTCCGCAGCGATTTGCTGCATCGGCTCGACGTGGTGCGCATCCACCTGCCGGCACTGCGCGAACGCCAGCAGGACATCCCCGAGCTGGCCGCGCGATTCCTTGCGGCCGCAGCCGCTGCGATGGGTCTGGAGCCCAAGCGTTTCTCGGCCCGCGCGCTCGAGCAGCTCGCACGCTTCGACTGGCCCGGCAATGTGCGCCAGCTGGAAAACCTGTGCCGGCGGGTGGCGGTAATGGCGCCTGGACGCGAAATCGTCGGCGCCGACCTGGCCCTCGATGTGGGTCCCGCCAGCGCGCCTTCGAGCGACTGGACGCTGGGTCTGCGCGCATGGGCGCAGGATCAACTGCGCGGCGGCAGCGACGATGTGTATGCGCAGGCCAAGGAGCGCTTCGACCATGCGCTGCTGGATGCCGCGCTCGAGATCACCGGCGGCCATCGCCAGAATGCGGCCGCACGGCTCGGCCTCGGGCGCAATACGATCACCCGCAAACTGGGCGCGAGTCGCCGCCGGCGCCCGCGCGGGGCGGTGGTCGATCCGCCATGAGCAGCGCCATCTCCGATTTCACGATTCGCGATGCGCGCGACGACGACACCGACGTGCTGGTCGAGTTCAACCGCGCGATGGCGCTGGAGACCGAGCACAAGGTCCTCGACCCCGAGGTGCTCGGACGCGGCGTGCGTGGCGTGTTCGAACGGCCCTCGCGCGGCTTCTACCTGGTCGCCGAACAGCAGTGCGAGGTGATCGGCGGGCTGCTGGTCACCACCGAATGGAGCGACTGGCGCTGCGGCGACTGGTGGTGGATCCAGAGCGTCTACGTGCGCACCGCGCACCGCGGCCACGGTGTATTCGCGGCCCTCTACGCGGAAGTCGAGCGACGCGCCAGGAGCGCGGCTGCAATCGGCCTGCGTCTCTACGTGGAGCGCGACAACCATCGGGCCCAGCGCACCTACGCCAGTCTGGGCATGCAGCAGACCGCCTATCGACTGTTCGAAAGCGAGTTTGCGGCGGCGCCGCGGGATCCGGATGGACGGTAGTGCGAAGCGCCCCGGCGGTGGTGCGGAACGCATGCCCGCCCGGGGTTAACGAGAGGCTAACCCGGCACTGCCACTATACTCGCCGTCATTCGTATACCGGAGTGGTCCATGGCGTCTGTACGCTTGCAATCATACGCGCTCGTCGCGCTGGCCTTGATGGCTGGCACCGGGGTCGCGCAGGCCCAGGTCGTGCAGGTCCGCGGGACCTTCAATGGCGTGCCGTATCCGCCGACTTGCGCACCGCCGTCGGGTGAGAACATCAACTTCGTGCTGACGCCACCACCGGGCCAACTGCAGGCGCAGTTCGCCTGCGATACGGTTCCCTCGCGCCCGTTGCGGTTCACCTGCCTGCCGGGTGAACTGGGCGGCACTGGCACCGGCGTGATCGCGGACTACGTTGTGCGCGCATCCGCCGGCGGCGTGAGCGAGTTGTTGGTCGAGTGCCCGAACGACGCATCCACCACGGTCGTCAATCTCGAAGCGGCGATCCAGGACCTGTTCTTGGATCGCGCCACCTATCAGTCGAATCCCGGCGCCAATCCGTCGGGATCGCTGTGCGTGTCGGCCGGCGGCGATTCCGTTACCCGGGTCAGCTACTCGCCGGATACCCGGATCTTGAGCTACGACTGCCTGAGCGGTACCACGACGACCACCGTGGAATGCTTCACCTGGGACGGCGAGCCGGTGTCGTCGACGCGTTCGACCAGCGGCTTGACCTACCGGGTCGACAACCGCAACACCCTCAACGTCGAAGACTGCATCGGCTTCGGCGCCAACAACGATCGTGCACTGAACAGCCCCGCACTGATCCCGCCACTGGCGGTCGGCGGCGCCGTGGTGTTCGTCGACAGCTTCGAGCCGCCCGCCTCGGTTGCCACCACCACCACGATTACCGCGATCACGCCGACACCCGCGACCATCGGCGAGCCGTACACCGTCGCCGTCAGCGTCGGCGCGACCGCCGCGCAGCCGCGCGGTGCGGTACTGGTCTCGGACGCGGCCGGCGCGAACTGCACCGTCACCCTGTCGGCCGCCGGTACCGGCAGCTGCGTGCTGACTTCGACGACAGCCGTCGATCGCACGATCCGCGCGACCTATGCGGGCCGGGTCGGCTTCGATGGCAGCACGGTCACCAGGATCCATCCAGTCAGCATCGGCACCCAGACGATCACGTTCAGCAGTCCAAGCGAGGGCGCCAGCATCACCTACAGCCCCGGCGGCACCGTGCCGCTGGTGGCCAGCGTCAACTCGGGCCTGCCGGTGACGTTCACTCCCACTACCCCGGCAACCTGCAGTGTCAGCGGCAACACGCTGAACATCCAAGGCGCCGGCGCCTGCGTGATTCGCGCCAACCAGGCCGGCAACGCGAACTACGCCCCGGCACCGCCGGTCACCCGCAATGTGACCATCGCACGGGCCAGCCAGACCATCACCTTCACCCAGCCGGGTCCGGAGGCGCAGCCGTTCGGCGCCACGTTCCAGGTCGCGGCCACCGGTGGTGGCTCGGGCAACGTGGTGGTGTTCTCGTCGACCAACGTCACACGTTGCACCGTCAACGGCACCACGGTGACCCCGGTATCGGTCGACGTGTGCACGATCCGCGCGCAGCAGGCCGGCAATGCCAACTACAACGCCGCCGCACCGGTGCTGCGCGACATCACCATCAGCCGCGGCGTCGGCACCCTCGGCTTCCCCGCACAGGGCCCGTTCGCGATCTCGGGCGGCAACTTCACGTTGAGCTTCACGCCCGGTCCGTCGTCCGCGCAGGTGACCTTCGTCTCGTTGACGCCGAACATCTGCACGCGCGTGAGCGGTGCGGTGTTCGCGCCGGTCGCAGCCGGCGTCTGCGTGATCAGCGGCACCCATGAGGAAGACGCGTTCTACTTCGCCTCGCCGACCCTCAAGCGCGACATCACGATCCAGTAACCACTGGGCGGACCTTCGGATCCGCCGCCGCGCATAGGGCGGGCCTTCGGCCCGCCGATGCCGCGAAGTTCGCTAAGAACATGGGGTACGAGAACATCGCGCACCTCCTTGTGGGAGCCGCCATGGCGGCGACAGAAGCAGCCCCCGATCGCCACAATGCCCGCTATTGCGGCCTTCGCAGAATCAACCATCCACCACGCTCGCCAACGCCACCGGACGCGGATCGCGGCTCGCGTTGAAGCGCGCGGCCAGCCACGCGGCTCCCTCGCGCACCCCGTCCTCGG
>JANOEA010000104.1:0-13788 GCA_031412975.1 Pseudomonadota bacterium
TTCCGCTTGCGACCCGGCTGGCGCGCGGCGCGCTCGGCCCGCGTGCTGGCGGTGGGTCCTGCCACCGCCCTGGCCTTGCACCGTCGGGGCGTGATCGCACTCGCACCCGATGCGCGCTACGACAGCGAAGGCGTGCTCGCCGCGCTGGCCGCGCAGTCCCCGGCAACCGTCGCGGTGATCGGCGCACCCGGTGGCCGCGAGCTGATCGCGCAGGTCCTGCGCGCGCGCGGCTGCGCGGTCCGCGAGGTCCACGTCTATTGGCGCGGCCCGGCGCGCCTCGACCAGCGGCACTTCGCCGCGCTCGCGGCCGCGCGTGGTCGACTGGTACTGCTGCTGTCGAGCAGCGAGAGCCTCGGCCACCTGCAGCAGTCGCTGCCACCGGCGTCATGGAAGCTGTTGCGCGCGGCGCGGGTGGTGGCCAGCAGTGCGAGAGTCGCCGCGGCCGCCCGCGCGGCCGGACTGCGCGACCCGCAGATCGCGCAGTCCGCATTGACCGCCGATCTGCTGCGGGCGGCAGCGTTGTTCGCGCGACGTTGACGGTGAGGTGCGGGGGCGCGCATACCAACGCCGGCTCCTCCTCAGCAAAGCGCCAACCCCACCGCCGGTTCCTCCAGAGCGAAGCGCCAACCCCACCGCCGTTCATCCCGAGCGCAGCGCCGCAGGCGCGTGGTCGAAGGACGCGCCGGCGCGACAGGCTGCTAGGATGTGCGCATCGACTTCGCCAGTGCGGCCATGTCCGATCCCTTGAGTTCCTCCGCCAGTGCCGCGTCCGCTGCAGTGCCCTCCGCGGCGCCGCGTCGCGGCGCGTCGATGTTCGCAGGCCTGCTCGCAGTCATCGCGCTGCTGCTCGGCGGCGTTGCCTTGTGGCAAGTGCAGTCGTTGCGCGCCACGCAGGACGCGGCCGATGCCGCACGCGCGGCGCAAGCCGACCTGCTGGCCCGGCTCGAGCGCGACGCCAGCGAAGTGCTGCGCAGTGCGCGCACCCTCGAGCGCCGCCTCGGCGATGCCGAGGGCGTCAACCAGAGCGTGCGCGAAGAAGTGCTCGGACTCGGCGAGCGCGCGCGCCTGCTCGAGGATGCGGTCGCGCGGCTGGCCGATCGCAACCTGTCGGGCACCGTGCTGCTGCGCCTGAACGAAGCCGAGTTCCTGCTGCGCATGGGGCATGAACGCCTGCGCCTGTTCGACGATGCGCAGGCCACGATCGCTGCGTTCCAGCTCGCCGATGCCGAACTCGCCGCGCTCGAGGACCCGCTGTTCGCGGGCGTGCGACAGACCATCGCGAGCGAGATCGCCGCGCTCGCGGCGGTGCCGCAGATCGAGCGCAGCGCACTGCTGCTGCGTCTGGACGCGGTCGCCGACAGCCTGCCGACGCTGCCGGCACGCAGTGCGCTGATCGATGCGCGGCCGCCGGAGCTGCCGCCCGCGGCCGGCTGGATGGATCGTGCGGCCGCGGCACTCGGTCAGTTCGTGCGCGTGCGCGAGGTATCCACCGACGCCACCGCGCTGATCGATCCGCTCAACGCCGACGCCGCGCGCGCCGCGCTCGCGATCGAACTGGCGCTGGCCAAGGCCGCGCTGGTGACCGGCGACGAGAGCGCCCTGCGCGCTGCGGTCGAGCGCGCAAGACGCCACCTCAGCGGCACTTTCGCGGTCGATCAGGCCAGCGTGCAGCAGGCCCTGACCGCGCTCGATGCGGTGCTCGCATCGCCCGCGCAAGCCGCGTGGCCCGATATCGGCAACAGCCTCAAGGAGCTGCGCAACCTGCGTGCGACCCGCGCGATGGCAGCACCAGCTGCGAGCGCCGAGGCGCCCGCCCCGCCCACGCCATGAGGGCTTATCGGATCCTGCTCGGCGTGCTCGCGGCCGCGCTGCTCGCAGCGCTCGCGGCATGGGCGATCGGCACCGATCCCGGCTACGTGCTGATCCAGCGCGGCACGCTCGCGCTGGAGACCTCGCTGGTATTCGCGATCCTGTTCGTGGTCGGCACCTGGCTGTTCGCATGGCTGCTGGCGTGGCTGTTGCGCTGGCCGCTGCGCGCGATGCGCGCCCGCGCGAGACGCCGCGGTCGCAACCAGTTCGCGCGCGGCATGCTGGCGCTGGTCGAGGGTCGCACCCAGCGCGCGGAAAACCTGCTGGTTGCCGCGGCGCGGATGCGTTCGCAGCAACTGCCGGCCCTGCTCGGCGCAGTCGATGCGGTGCGCCAGCGCGGCGATGCAGCGCGGCATGGCGAGCTGCTGCAGCAGCTCGCGCAGTCCGAGAATGGCGACGTGGCCGCCAGCGTATTGCGTGCGCAGGCCGAACTCGAAGACGGCCGCGCCGGGGCCGCGATCGAGATCCTCACTCCGCTCGACCACGCCCAGCGCCTGCCGCCCGCGGGCGCACGCACCCTGATCGCAGCCCTCTCCGCGCGCGGCCGCGCGCGCGAGTCGCTGGCGATGCTCGCGCGACTGCGCAAGGCGCAGGCGCTCGCACCCGCAGCGATGCTCGCATTCGAATCCAGCGTGCTCGCGCAGGCGTTGGCGCAGGCTGCCGATGCGGTGAGCCTGCGCTCGCTATGGGCCGAACTGTCGCGCCAGCAGCGCAAGGTTGCGGTCGTGGCCGCGGCCTTCGCGCGCCGCGCGGCCGCGCTCGGGATCGGCGACGACATCGCCGACGAGGTAGAGGCGGCGATCCGGACCGAGTGGTCCGAACAGGCGGTCGACGCGTGGTCGCGGCTGCCGACCAGCCAGCGCGCGCAGCGCATCAAGACCGCCGAGGGCTGGCTCAAGGACCATCCGGCCAGCGGCGCCCTGCTGCTCGCGCTCGGCCGCTTGTGTCGCGAAGGCGAGCTGTGGTCGAAGTCCGAGGAGTTCCTGCGCGGTGCGCTCTCGCACGGTGCTGCCGCCGGCGCGTGGGAAGAGCTGGGCCTGCTGTACGCCGCGCAGAACGATGCAGAGCGCGCCCAGCGCGCGTTCGCCAATGCGCTGGCCGTGGCCCGCGGTGCCGAGCCCGGCGCCCTGCTCGCGCGGCACGCGCGCGAGGACGTGGCCGCGCCACTGCCGGTGGCGGATCTGCGCAACGAACACGGCGTGCCGATGTTGCCGCCGGCCTGAGCGCCTCGACCCGATGCTGCACGTGGTGCTGTACCAGCCGGAGATTCCGCCCAACACCGGCAACGTGATCCGCCTGTGCGCGAACACCGGCGCACGATTGCACCTGATCGAGCCGCTCGGCTTCGATCTCGAACACGCCAAGCTGCGTCGCGCGGGGCTCGACTATCGCGAGTTCGCCAGCGTGCAGGTGCACGCCAGCCTCGCGGCCTTCGAGGCAACCGTCGCACCGGCGCGCCTGTTCGCGTTCGCCACCACCGGCACCACGCGCTTCGACGCGATTCAATACCGCAGCGACGATGCGCTGCTGTTCGGTTCCGAGAGCGTGGGGCTGCCCCCGGATGTGCTCGCGCAACTGCCCGGCGATCGCATCCTGCGCTTGCCGATGCGTGCCGGCAACCGCAGCCTGAACCTGTCCAACGCGGTGGCGGTCGCGGTGTTCGAGGCGTGGCGCCAGCACGCGTACGACGGCAGCGTTCGAATGCCGACATGAACCGGCGCGCAACGGAATTTGAATCGCGTCTGAAGCACCACGCGGCGCATGACCTTCGGCGTCTTGAAGCACACCGATGCGGTGGCCATCATGCGTGCGCGTACCTGCGCGGCGATCGGTTCTGCGGCCTCTCGCGGACGCCCCCAGGTCGGCGACAGCAACCCACAACAGGAATGAACGCATGAAGCGCACCATGATTGCCCTGCTCACCGCACTGGCCGTGGCCCCGATGGCTGCCAGTGCGGAGGACCTGAGCTACACCTCTCTCGAAGCCGGCTACCTGCGCTCCGATCGTGACAGCCTCGACTCGGGCAATGGCGTCGCGCTGCGCGGTTCGGGCGCGATCACCGACAACCTGCACTTCTTCGCCGCCTACGAGCGCAGCGACCAGGATCTGGCCGATCTGGTCAACTGGCGCGCCGGCATCGGCTACAACCTCGCGGTGGCCGACAACGTCGACCTCGTCGCGCGGGTCGGCTACGAGGGTGCCGACTACGACCAACTCGCCGATGGCGACGGCTATGGCGTCGAGGTCGGCGTGCGCGCGGCCTTCGGTCCGAGCTTCGAAGGCAGTGCCGGTGTGCGCTACGCAGACCTCGATCTCGACAGCGACGTGGTCTGTGCAGCGATCGTTCCGACGCCGCCGGCATGCCGCTTCGTGGCCGATGAAGACGGAGGCAACACCGCGTTCTTCATGGGCGGCCAGTACAAGTTCAATCCGCAGTGGGGCGTGGTCGCCGAAGCCAGCTTCTCGAGCCACGACAATCGCGTGTTCGTGGGCCCGCGGATCTCGTTCTGATCGTTTGACGCCCGACCCGCGCTGCGGGTCGAGCGTTCCCCTGCGAATGGCCTAATCGGCCACCGGCAACACCGCCAGCACTTCCTCGAGCGTGGTGATGCCCTTGGCGACCTGCTCGGCGGCCGACAGGCGCAATGGACGCATGCCGTCGGCGAGCGCCGCGCTGCGGAACTTCGGCAGTTCCATGTCCTTCGACAGCAGGCTGCGCAGCTGCGCGCTCAGCGGCATCATCTCGTAGATCGCGGTGCGGCCCAGGTAGCCGGTGCGGCGGCATTCGGTGCAGCCGACCGGCTGCATCAGCTCCTTCGGCGCGGGAAAGCCGAAGCCGTCGGTGAGCAGCTTCCACTTCTTGTCGTCGAAGCTGCCGGCGGTCTTGCAGTGCGTGCACAGCTTGCGCACCAGCCGCTGCGCGACCACGCCGGCCACCGTCGACTGCACCAGAAAGTGCTGCACGCCCAGATCCAGCAGGCGCGTGATCGCACTCGGTGCATCGTTGGTGTGCAGGGTCGAGAGCACCAGATGGCCGGTCAGCGAGGCCTGCACCGCCATCTCGGCGGTCGGCAGGTCGCGGATCTCGCCGACCATGATGATGTCGGGGTCCTGCCGCAGCAGGGTGCGCACGCCGGCCGCGAAGGTCAGGTCGATGTTGACCTGCACCTGCATCTGGTTGAACTCAGGCGCCACCATCTCGATCGGGTCTTCGATCGTGCACACGTTGATGTCGGGCGTGGCCAGGTGCTTGAGCGTCGAATACAGCGTGGTGGTCTTGCCCGAGCCGGTGGGGCCGGTGACCAGCACGATGCCGTTGGGCCGCTCGACCATCTCGCGCCAGATGCGCTCCTCGGCGCGACTGAAGCCCAGCTGCGAGAAGTTCTTCAACACCAGCTCGGGGTCGAAGATGCGCATCACGACTTTTTCGCCGAACGCGGTCGGCATCGTCGACAGGCGCATCTCGACCTCGCGGCCGCCCTGGGTGCGCATCTTGATCCGGCCGTCCTGCGGGCGGCGGCGCTCGGCGATGTCCATCCGGCCGAGGATCTTGATCCGCGCGGTGACCGCGAGCATCACCGGGGTCGGCAGCTCGAATACCTTGTGCAGCACGCCGTCGATGCGGAAGCGCACGCGCGAGGTGTCGCGGCGCGGCTCGAGGTGGATGTCGGATGCGCGCTGGTCGTAGGCGTACTGCAGCAGCCAGTCGACGATGCGCACGATGTGCTGGTCGTCGGCGCCGATCTCGCCGGCCTTGCCCAGTTCCAGCAGCTGCTCGAAGTTGATCAGCTTCGCGGTCGGGTCTTCGCCGCGCGCATCCTTGGCGTCCTTGGCCCGGCGCACCGCGTTGGTGACGCCGTAGAACTCCATCAGATAGCGGTTGACGTCGAGCGGGTTGGCCACCACGCGGGTGATCTCGCGCCGGGTCAGCTGGCGGATATCGTCGATCCAGCGCGTATCGAACGGCTCGCTGGTGGCGACCGTCAGGGTCGTCTCGTCGATCGCCAGCGGCAGGATCCGGTAACGGGTCGCGTACTGCGCGGTCACCACCTGGCCGACCGCGTTGACGTCGACCTTGGTCGGATCGATATGCAGGTGCGGCAGGCCGGCATGCTTGGCGACCCATTCGGTCAGCCATTCGAGGTTGAGCGCCTCGCCCGCGCGCTCGGCGTGCTCGAGCTTGGCGTTGGCCACGATCACCAGCGGGTGGATCTCGGAGCGCCCGGAATGGCGCGAAGCACCGCGCACGCGCTTGACGTCGGCCTCGACGATCGCGCCGTCGTGCTGCAGGATGGCCAGCACCTCGTCGAGGTCCAGCCGCTTGTTGGCGGTAAACGCCAGCGGGCGCGCCTCGCCCTTTTTCGGCAGCGCGACCACCTTGGGCGTTCCTTGCTGACTCATGGACAGGCTCCACGGGATGCGCGGCTATACTAGCGCGCCATCCCCACGCGACTGTCGACGCCATCATGCCCGGACCCAGCTTCCAGGACGTCATCCAGACCCTGAACCGCTACTGGGCCGAGCACGGCTGCGTGCTGCTGCAGCCGCTGGACTCGGAAGTCGGCGCCGGCACCTTCCATCCGGCGACCTTCCTGCGCGCGCTGGGTCCCGAGCCGTGGCGTGCGGCCTATGTGCAGCCCTCGCGCCGCCCGGCCGATGGCCGCTATGGGCAGAACCCCAACCGGCTGCAGCACTACTACCAGTACCAGGTCGTGCTCAAACCCAATCCGGACGACATCCTCGAGCTCTACATCGGCTCGCTGAAGGCGCTCGGGATAGACCCCCTGGTGCACGACCTGCGATTCGTCGAGGACAACTGGGAATCGCCCACCCTCGGTGCCTGGGGGCTCGGCTGGGAAGTCTGGCTCAACGGCATGGAAGTCACCCAGTTCACCTATTTCCAGCAGGCCGGCGGCCTCGACTGCCGACCGGTGACCGGCGAGATCACCTACGGGCTGGAGCGGCTGGCGATGTACCTGCAGAACGTCGACAACGTCTACGACCTGGTCTGGACGACCGGCCCGCAGGGCACGGTCACCTATGGCGACGTCTACCACCAGAACGAAGTCGAGCAGAGCGCCTACAACTTCGAGCATGCCGACGTCGCCTCGCTGCTGCAGTGGTTCGACGTCTGCGAGGGCCAGGCGCTGGCGCTGGTCGAAAAAGGCCTGCCGCTGCCGGCCTACGACCAGGTGTGCAAGGCCTCGCATGCGTTCAACCTGCTCGATGCGCGGCGCGCGATCAGCGTGACCGAGCGCCAGCGTTTCATCCTGCGCGTGCGCACCATCGCCAAGGCGGTCGCCGAGGCCTACTACGCGCAGCGCGAGAAGCTCGGCTTCCCGGGCTTGAAGCAACGTGCTGCGGCCTGAGTTGGATCTCGGTGCCACGGGGGATTGGTGATTGAACCATGGGGCCCAGGGCACAGGGCCCAGGGCCCAGTAAGGGCCGGGGACCACTGCTTTTCCGGGCCCTGGGCCCTGGGCCCTTTCCTATACCCTGATCCCTCGGACCCCCACTCACCTCGTCCCGCGCGCTGCAAGCATTGCCATCAACACACTGGAACACCCCGATGAGCCAAACCCTCCCGCTGCTGGTCGAGATCGGCACCGAAGAGCTGCCGCCGAAGGCGCTCGACGAACTCGCGCAGGCGTTTCGCGATGGCGTGGTCGAGGGACTCGAAAAGCGCGGCATCGGCTTCGACCGCGGCTCGGTGCGCGCGCTGTGGACCCCGCGCCGGCTCGCCGTGCTGATCGATGCGGTGCAGGTGCAGCAGCCCGACCAGCAGCTCGAACGTCGCGGGCCCGCGGTCAATGCCGGCTTCGACGTGGTCGGCAAGCCGAGCAAGGCGCTGGTCGGCTTCGCGCAGAGCTGCGGCGTCGACGTGGCCGCACTGCAGCGGCTGCAAACCGACAAGGGTGCGTGGTTCGTCTACCGCGCGCTCAAGCGCGGCGAGCCGACCGCCGCTCTGGTGCCGCAGATCGTGAACGAAGCGCTCAAGGGCCTGCCGATCCCGAAGCCCATGCGCTGGGGCAGCCGCGAGTTCAGCTTCGTGCGCCCGGCGCACTGGCTGGTGATGCTGCTCGGCGACAAGGTGATCGACGGTGAGGTGCTCGGCTTGAGCAGCGACCGCATGAGTCGCGGGCATCGCTTCATGAACGGCAAGCAGGTGTGGATCTCCACCGCCACCGGATACATCGACGCGCTGCGTGCCGCGCACGTGCTCGTCGACCCCGTCGAGCGGCGTGCGCTGATCGCGATGGCCGTCGAGCGCACCGCCGACGACCTCGGTGGGACCGCGCATGCGCCCGACGCGCTGCTCGACGAGGTCAATAACCTCGTCGAATGGCCGGCACCGATCGCGTGCAGCTTCGATCGCGAATTCCTGCGCGTGCCGCAGGAGGCGTTGATCACCACGATGGTGGCCAACCAGAAGTTCTTCCCGGTGCTCGACCGCGACGGCCGACTGACCGAGAAGTTCATCGGCATCGCCAACATCGAAAGCCGCAATCCCGGCGAAGTGCAGCGCGGCTACGAGCGCGTGATCCGGCCGCGCTTCGCCGACGCGGCATTCTTCTTCGACGCCGACCTCAAGACCCCGCTCGCGCAGCATCAGGAGTCGCTCAAGCAGGTCACCTACCAGCTCAAGCTCGGCAGCGTGTGGGACAAGTGCTGCCGGGTGGCCGAACTGGCGCGCGTGATCGCCAATCGCACCGGTGTCGACGGCGCGCTCGCGACCAAGGCCGCCGCACTATCGCGCTGCGATCTGATGACCCGCATGGTCGGCGAATTCCCGGAGTTGCAAGGCACCATGGGGCGCTACTACGCCGGCGCGCAGGGGATCGAGGCGGAAGTCGCGCTGGCGCTCGACGAGTTCTACCAGCCGCGCTTCGCCGGCGATGCGATCGCCGCAAGCCCACTCGGCCAGGTGCTCGCGATCGCCGAAAGACTCGACACCCTGGCCGGGATGTTCGCGCTGGGATTGAAGCCCACCGGCAACAAGGATCCGTTCTCGCTGCGTCGCAATGCGCTGGGGCTGGCGCGCACGCTGATCGAGGCGCGGATCGAGATCGACCTGGAGGCGCAGATCCGCGAAGCGCTGGATCTCGCGCACAAGGACATCGAACGCGTGGAGCGGGAGCGCCCGGCAGGCACCGGCGACAAGTCGGAGAAACGCGCAAAGCACGCCGCACCGGCCAGGGATGAGGCGGCTGAACTGCGCGAGTTCATCCTCGATCGCCTGCGCAGCTACTACACCGAGCAGGGCATGCGCGCCGATGCCTTCGACGCGGTGCTCGCGCTCGAGCCCGCGAGCCTGGCCGATTTCGATCGTCGCCTGCGTGCGGTGGTCGAGTTCGCGAAGCTGCCCGAAGCCGAAGCGCTGGCCGCGGCCAACAAGCGGATCGGCAACATCCTGCGCCAGGCCGCCGACAAGGGCGATGGGCCGGCCGATCACATCGACGCGACCGCGCTGGAGATGGCCGAGGAGCGCGCACTCGCCGCAGCGCTGGTCTACCAGGGCGAGATCGCAAGCGACAAAGTCGCCGCCGGTGACTACGTCGGGGCGCTCAAGGCGCTGTCCACCCTCAAACCCGCGGTCGATGCATTTTTCGACAAGGTGATGGTGATGGCCGATGATCCCGACATCCGCGCCAACCGCCTGGGGTTGCTGCACGACCTGCGCGAGAGGTTCCTGTCGATCGCCGATATCGGGCTGTTGCAGGCGAACTGAGCGCAGCAGCGTCCGTCGACCGCAGCGAGGTCGGGAACCCGGCGCAGCGCATTCCGCGTTCACGCGGGCTTGACGTAGGCAGAGGGCCTTCGCCGATAGTCAAGCGCAATCCGCTTCCTTTTCGATATCCAATCGTGCATTCTTGTGACACAGGGGGCGTCCCGGGCTCGGATTCACGGGGTGGTTGCAGGTGGAGGGCTGGTTAAAACCTCCGGGAGAGTTGGCACGCAATGTGGTTTGGCGTGGGTGTACGCCAATGGAGTGCCGCATGAATCGCCGTATTTCGCCAGCGCTGCTGTTGATGCCCGCCGCCGCGACCAGTCCGTGGTCGATCGAGGCCCTGTCCCGCGGCGCCCGCCGCATGCTCACCACCACCACGTTGTATGTCGCACTGCCGGCATGCTGGTACGCCGGCATCGCCGCCGACGTCGCACGCGATCAATGGAACTGGGTATTGCTCGATGTCGTGCTGGTGGTACCCGGGGTGATCCGCGGGTTGCTGTCCCTGCTCGGCGGTTAGCGACCACCAGCCGCTTGCCGTATGCAGTCGCCGTGCAGCGCGGCGCCTACCGAGGTTCGCTTCTCGCCAGTCTTTCGACCAGGAAATCCTCGGCATAGCTGCGTAACGACCAGTCGCGGATGAAACCGCAATGGCCGCCGTAGGGCGCGATGTCGAGCGTGATGCTCGGCGGCAACTGCAGCGCGTGGAAATCGCCGATCGGAATGATCGGATCGTCGTGTGCGGTCAGGATCGCGCACGGCACCTGCATCGCGGCCAGCCGATCGCCGCGGATCGAGTAGCCGTCGAAGTACGCCTCGATCGAATCGAAATCGGTGTAGCGGGTGATCAGTTCCGCGGTCAGCTCGCGCATGCGTTGTTTAAGGAACCGCTGGTCGAACACGTAGGAATCCGGGAACAGCTGCTGCTTGCGCTTGAGCGAGCCGCGCCACTTGGCCATGAAGTAGGCGTGGTACAGGCCGCTGCCGCGCTCCATCGCATGCAGCACGTGCGGCGGATGGATCGCCGGGCAGATCGCGAAGGCTCCGGCCAGCGGCACGCCGGCGGCGGGCGCGTGCAGCGCCACCCGCAGCGCGAAGTTGCCGCCCAGCGAGAATCCCGCGACGTGCAGGGGTCGTTCGCCATAGCGACGCGAGATATCGCGCACCGCGCCCACCACCTCGTCGATGCGGCAGGAATGGAAAATTTCGCGGTTCAGGTGATGGGTCGCGCCGTGGTCGCGGAAGTTGAGCCGGAACACATCGTGGCCTTCGGCCAGCAGGCGTTGGCCGATGGCCAGGATATAGCTCGACTGCGCCGAGCCCTCCCAACCATGCAGCAGCACCACCAGCCCACGCGAAGGCCGCGCATCCGACTGCGCGTGGAAACCCTGCAGGCGCACGCCGTCGCCGCAGTCGAGCAGCACTTCGCTCGAGCGCCGTTCGATTTCCCGATGGCGATTGCGATACAACCAGCGGCGCAGCGCACTGGAAGCCAGCAGCGACTGCAGGTGCGGATTGCGCAGCAGCCGCGGCGGACGGAAATCGGCCGGTTGCGGTGCGCCGGGATCGCGCCGCAGCCTGCTCATCGGTCGCCCTCGTCGCGCTCGATCTCATCGTCGGCCAGCGGATCGGCATCGTCGACCGCGGCTTCGCCGCGCCCGCCGCGTCGCGGGGTGTCGACCTGGCCGAGGGCTGCGATGATCTGCGCGCGGCAGGTATCGGCCATGCGCCGGCGTCCCGATCCGTCGGCGCGCACCGGATCGAGGAAGATCACTTCGACCTGGCAGCCGCGTTCGCCGAGCACGCGCAGGAAGCAGCCGAAGAAGCCTTCCCGCGGGCGTTCGCACAGCGCATCGCTCACCACCCCGTCGCGGGTGACCAGCAATGCGACCGGTTGCGCGGGCACCTCCGCATCGATCGCGGCCTGGAAGATCCGCGCATGGAACGTATGCACGCGGTTGCCCGGGCGGATCCCGCCCTCGGGGAATACCGCGACCGCGAGCCCCTCGCGCAAGCGCTCGACCATGGTGCCGGATACGCCGCTGAGCGACTCGGTGCTGCCGCGCTGGTGGTAGATGGTGCCCGCCTGCGAGGCGAGCCAGCCGATCGCGGGCCAGCGCGAGATCTCGCTCTTGGCCACGAAGCAGGCCATGCGCTGGCTGTGGATCAGTTCGATATCGAGCCAGCTGCGATGGTTGGATACCAGCAGCACACCGCCCGGCAGCGGCTCGCCGGTGCGGATCACGCGGATGCCGAATATGCGCAGCAGCTGGGCGGACCACCAGCGGATCGTGCGATGCGCGAGGCTCTCGTCGCGCCCGATCCGGCCCAGCGGGGTAAGGATCACCAGCAACGTCAGCGGCAGGCTCAGCATCAGGTGCACGAGCAGCAGCGGCGTGCGCCACGCATAGCGCAGTGCGCGCCTGCGATCCACGGTTCCGCCCGGTCCTTGTGCAGTCACGACGCTCATCGCCACCGATTGTCCCGCATGCCCACGCAGGCATCCAGCCTGAACCTACGCGCTGGGCGTAGATGAATCGCTCTATCGCATGCGGGCGCAGGGCTCATCCAGTCTGCAGCGCATCGAGGATGTCGTTGACGTGGTCGTCCCACCAGCGGGCCTCGCCGGCCCACGGGAATCCGCGCGGAAAGGCCGGGTCGTCCCAGCGCTGCGCGATCCAGCCGGCATAGTGGATCTGCCGCATCAGGCGCAGCGGCTCGACCAACGCGAGTTCACCGAAGTCGATCTCGCGGAACTGCGCGTAGCCCTCGAGCAGCGCGTTGCGCTGCGCGGGCCCGTCGCCGAACAGCATCCACAGGTCCTGGATCGCGGGACCTGCGCGGGCGTCGTCGAGGTCGAGCAGCAACGGGCCCGCCTCGGTCCACAGCAGGTTGCCCGGATGGCAGTCGCCATGCAGGCGGATCGATTGCGGTGCGGCATCCGCCCAGCGCGCGTCGAGGAACACCGCTGCGGCCTGCACCGCCGCGGTGTAGCGCGCGCGCGTGGAGGCCGGCAGCAGCGGCGAGGCCAGCACGTGGCGCGCGGCCTCGCGCACCAGGCTATCGACATCGATCCGCGCGCGATGCACGAAGCGCGAGCGCGCGCCGACCACGTGCACCCTGGCGAGCGTGCGACCGAGCCAGGCCAGGGTATCGGTGCCCTCGAGTTCCGGCGCGCGGCCGCCGCGGCGCGGAAACACCGCGAAGTGGAATCCGCCGTGCTGGAACAGCGTCTCACCGGCGACCTCGAGCGGCGCGATCACCGGCAGTTCGGCGGCGACCAGCTCGGCGGTATAGGTGTGTTCCTCGCGCAGCGCGGCCTCGCTCCAGCGCCGCGGACGATAGAACTTGGCGACCACGAAGCTGCCGTCGTCGAGTCCGAGCTGGTAGACGCGGTTCTCGAACGAGTTCAGCGCCAGCAGTCGGCCATCGGCGGCGAAGCCCACCGACTCGACGGCCGACAGCACCGCATCCGGGGTCAGTGCGTCGTAGGGATGGCCGTGTGCATTCAACGCGGCGCAGTTTCCGGCACCACCGCCAGCGTGATCCGCGAGATGCACACCAGCCGTTCCTGCGGGTCGGTGATGCGGACCTCCCACACCTGGGTGCTGCGGCCGAGGTGCAGCGGCCTGCCGGTGCCGATCACCTCGCCATCGCGCACTGTCCGCAAGTGGTTGGCGTTGATCTCGATGCCGACTACATGGCCGCCGCCGGGTGGCACGCACATCCATGCACCGAAGCTGCCGAGCGTCTCGGCCAGACTGACCGAGGCGCCACCATGCAGCACGCCGAACGGTTGTTTGGTGCGCGCATCGACCGGCATGCTCGCGCGGATGTAGTCCTCGCCCAACTCCAGTACGCGGATCCCGAGCGCTTCCATGAGGGTGCCGCTGACGGTGCTTGCGACCGCCAGCATGTCGACCGGCTTTTTCCAGATGGGCATCGTGTCGCGACTCCCGAGGGACGACGCACAGGGTAGCTGCTTCGCCAGTGGCGGCTGCGGCGAGTACCGGTTCTCCATGTGGGAGCCGCCATGGCGGCGACCGCGGCAAGATCAGATTCTCCATGTGGGAGCCGCCATGGCGGCGACGGCGGCGATCGGGTGGTTCCGCAGTCGCCGCCATGGCGGCTCCCACAATGCAGAACCGGTGTAGTCGCAGTCCACGCCATCGCGACTCCCACCATGCAG